>NZ_VTYC01000005.1:0-229081 GCF_013114115.1 Vibrio sp. 070316B
GAGGCTAAGTACTGTGAATAAGCTAGTCACCCCGTTCAAATCTCCCCCTTAATTGATATTTCCCCCCTTTTTTGAAACACAGAAAAGGCGGAGGGTAAGAACATCTAACTTCCTATTTTTGTTTGTTATGCCCCTATGCAAACTCTTTATTATTCAGTGAGTTAATTTGTCCGTATTCTCTAGTATCTATTTGAAATACTAGGGGTACATAAATGAAAAATAGATTAGTCTGCACGTTAGCCGTGATGTTAATTATGGGGTGCAAAGAATCGAATGAGCCAAACGTAACTGTAGTGGAACAACCGAGTGTCATCTCTCACATAGAAAAAACACCGGAACTAATTGCAGAATTAAAGGCACTGCCGACCATTGATGATCAACTTAGGCTTCTATATGAGCGTTTCGAATCCATGCTTGACCGCAGCGACTCTCTCACTGGTACTGATGCAAACAATGATGGTATCCGCGATGACATTGAGGCGTTTATTGATGCGTTAGAAGTGCCCGAGCCTGTCCGAAAAGCCTTAAAGCAAAATGCCCATTACACACAAGAAAACCTCTATCACGATTTTTCACAAAAGACCGACGCTAATATCAAAAAAGCTCTTGATATTTCAAGTCAATACGACAAAGTCCTGCTGAGGCAAAATATTGTGAATAGGCAAACAATATTATTCATATTAGTGGTTTTACTGCCATTCAATGCAATCGCTAACTCATGCAAAATAGAAGGTTACACTATCGGCTTTTTTAATGGGGTAGCAACAACCAAAGAACAAGCTAAAAGGGGACAAAAGAAGATCAAAGCCACTCTAGGTATCAGCCATTACAACGGTGAGTCTGTCGAATACCAGCTTTTCTACAACGATTCTTATATTGAAGGAAGTGGCCTTAACGTACTGGCTGATTTCGCTGAAACCTTTGACCAAAGAACTTCCGAGTTAGAGCAGAAACAATTCGACCGGTGGGAGGCCTTTTGGGATATTATGAGCAGTAGGCAAAACAGCGCTATCATCAAAAAAATCAGCGCCACTTTTGCTTGGTTTGCTGGATTCGTTCTCGACTTCACCAGTGAAGCCATCAATGCAACCATCACGACATTTTTAAAAGAATTAGCATCACTTGTTGATGCCCCCGAAACCAGCCAAACTAGAATGAAGCATCATCTTTTAAATGACTCTCTTACGTGGAAAGGAAAAAAGCTCATTTACATCGCTCATTCACAAGGGAACTTATGGGTAAACGAATCATATAAGCATGTTACGTCCCAATACGGTTACAGTGCCGATAACATTCGCGTCGTTCACATCGCTCCCGCTTCCCCAACCCTTAGCCCGGACAGTGATTATATTTTATCGACCTCAGATCTTGTGATTAATGGGCTGAACTTTACAGGGATAGGCAGCGTTCCGCCTCCCAACACCGTGATAGCACCGAGCAAATTAGACTTTGCGGGACACGGATTAATTCCGATTTACCTCACTCATCCTAAATCTATTGAAAAACTTAAAGCCTCCGTCGATAAGGCTTTCACGTCTCTGACTAAACCCGAGATGGAAGATTTTTTGTTTAAAATTGAGTTCGATTATAGTGCGAGTTATGACGCACTTCATGATAATCCTGTTTATGAAATTGTTGACGCAAATAAAACTGACGATTTTGGTTCTTACCTAAAGTCTCCTTCTTTTTATCTCAGCCCAGAGGGTGATTCTTGGTTCAAAAGGAACGTGGATTCTTATATACAAGATGAAGATAGATTACCATTTAGAGTTGAGAACAATGCTGTGGTTTTGTTTGATACTTGTAAAAGCCCGAACGAGGCAATGAATGACATTCCATCGATTCCCTCGCAAGACACTTATATGTTCGTACAATGGCGAAATTTAAAACGCTTTGAGCGAGGTACATTTAAAGATATTTGGAGGTCAAGAAAGATGACCGATAGATATGGATTGGTAGATGAAACCCCAATAGCATTTCGAGATATGGACGACGACTATTTCATTTGTGCTGGGGATGGCGATGCCATTGAACTAGAAGCAACACAGCACTTTTATAGTGAAGAACAACGTCAATATTTAGCCACTCAGCATTTATCAGGACGTTATGATGTGTCGGCACGATATGAGACACCTTACCTTCCTTTCCAACCTACCAATCTTTGCCAAGGTCATTGAACATTATCCACAGAATCAATGTATTAGTAACAAATTCTCATCAACTAATCGCTAAATGACAAATATTATGTAGTCATGATTCAGATAACTATTAATAAGTAAAAACAGTATTAGCAAGATGCTGATGAGTATCAACTCTAAATGATAATGGGGCAGAAATAAGTTGGTTAAGTCACCATCAAGGAAGAGGCCTTTATCTAAATCTCTATTGACCTGTCTACAACTTCACACTTTATAGTGGCTATATTGATTGAGAGGGGGCTTTCTGTGTTCCCTTTAAAGTAAGTAGAGAGACACTATGAAACGTTTAATTCTAAACATCACACTCTTGGTATTTATGGCACTTGGTAGCATGAATACCATGGCTCATGATTCAACGGTTAAGTGCGGCATTGCGATATCTCACGATGGTGAGCAAATTGCGTATGGCAAAAGTGGAAGTGGGGAGATAGCACTGCTCTTCATTCACGGTTGGAGCTTAGACAGCAGGCTTTGGCAAAACCAAGTGAGTGAGTTTTCAAAGCAGTACCAAGTGATCACTGTAGTTGCATTAGCCGAAGACGTGAAATCGGCAATCTCTTCTGATAGATAGAAAACCAAAGGCCTCGCATTGCGAGGCTTTTTTAGATCCGGAAACGGATGCTAACTCATTATTGGACAAAAATAATTTAGGGCAATTACTTAAATTGAGTATGCTCGAATTACCTTTTTTATGGCAAACCATACAATTAGAGACAAGCTAACTTGGAGCTTGGCTAAAGATTATTACTACACCTGTGCCACACTTTTATTGTAAATTCACAGGTGTATACAACCCTCCTAAAGTTTCATCTTGTTTGTAGCAAGTAAGGAAAGCGTCTACTACACAGGGGTCGTATAGTTTATTTCGGCCTTGTTCTAAGGTATTGATAGCTTTCTTCGCTCCGACAGCCTTCCTATATGGTCTATCATTTGCCATAGCATCGAAGGTATCTGCAACAGCTATAATCCGAGCCTCAAGTAAAATTTCATTCCTTTTGATTCCATTTGGGTAGCCTGAGCCGTCCAACCTCTCATGGTGCTGTTCGATCATTTCGACGATTGGCCAAGGAAAAATTACTTCATGAAAAATCTTTGCTCCTACTTCTGAATGACTTTGGAGTAACTTGTACTCTGCTGGCAAGAGTTTCCCAGGCTTACTTAAGATTTGAGACGGGATCGTAATTTTCCCGATGTCGTGAACCAAAGCTCCAATGACTAGCCCCTCTTTCACCGAGTCTTCTAATGAAAGTTTATCAGCTATAAGGTCGCATATATGAGCGACATTGCGCTGGTGAGAGGAAGTGTATTCATCACGAATCTCAAGCGCACGGGATATTGCGCCTAACATATTGGTCATAATCGCCATGGAGGCAGAAGAATCAAATTCTAGCTTTTTGTTAGCTAATCCAGATTCGATCTTACTTACCTTTGTTTGTACCTGAGGCCAGATGCTGTTAATCATCCTGTAAAAATAATTTACGAAGTCGTGACTGTATGGTGCGTTGTTGTTGCCTATACCGATGACTGCAACTACGTCATTATTTTGTATTACGGGAAGACTGAAGTGATGAGTTAGTTTTATGTGGTCTTTCGGTAAAGAGTCGCCTATGGAATAGTTTGCATCATAGTGGTTGTGTATTACGGGCTTTTTAGTTCTTATACTATCTGCCCATATTCCTGCAGATGACAGTGGATAGTGGCTTACGTAGCTGCAATGGCAATGTTCCAAGACAGAGGTTGACCAAACATTCAATGCGACTTCTTCGTTAGTATGAGAATAGAAGTGGAAATATCCGATATCGCTCTTAGCTTCTTGTACAAAAAAATCGATGAGATCTCGATAGAAGTCATGACTCGTTAAATACTTCTTTCTTGTAAGAAAATCTATACTCATAGCGCTTTTAGTCCGGTAAAGTCGATATTGACTTTAAGTCTAGTCCTTTTTCACGTATTTCATCTGACATTAGCAGAATTTAGGCTGGCTAAGAAAGTATATGTTCTGGCTGAAACTAATATTGGGGCAGAAATGAGTTGGTTAAGTCACCAGCACGGGAGAGGCTTTTATTTAAATCACTATTGACCCGTCTACAACTTCACACTTTATAGTGACTATATTTATTGAGAGGGGCGATTTCTGTGTCCTCTCCAAAGTAAGTAGAGAGACACTATGAAACGTTTAATTCTAAACATCACATTCTTGGTATTCATGGCGCTTGGTAGCATGAATGCCATGGCTCACGATTCAAAAGTTAATTATGGTATTGCGATATCTCACGATGGTGAGCAAATAGCGTATGGCAAAAGTGGGAGTGGGGATAGGGCGCTGATCTTTATTCACGGTTGGAGCTTAGACAGCAGGCTTTGGCAAAACCAAGTGAGCGAGTTTTCAAAGCAGTACCAAGTGATCACCATGGACTTAGCCGGGCACGGTAACTCATCGTTTAACCGCGAAGAGTACACCATGGTTGCATTCGCTGAAGACATCAAAGCCGTAGTCGACAAAGAACAACTCGAATCTGTCATCTTAGTCGGCCATTCCATGGCTGGTGGTGTTATTGCAGAAGCCGCTAAACTGATGCCGAAAAGAGTGAAGGGCATTATTGGTGTCGATACATCGCAAAACGTCGCACTAGCGGTTTCACAAAGCGACCTAGATGCAATGACTAAACCGTTTGAAGCAGACTTCCAAGCGGGCATTACTACGTTCGTGAAAGACTCGCTACCAAAAGACGTAGACACGGATTTACTTTACTGGGTAACGCAAGACATGGCATCAGCACCGCCAGCTATCGCGATAAATCAGTTCCGCCATTATCTAGGCCAATACGTAACAGGCGAAGCACACCGCGTGTATGAGAACGTGAACGTGCCAGTAATATTAGTGAACGCTCGCCTATGGCCAACAGACTCAGAAGCGAACAAGAAACACATCAAGGATTACAGCATTTACTACATTGATGACTCAGGCCATTTCCCAATGCTTGAGCAACCACAGCAGTTCAACGCAACGTTGATGAAAGCTGTGAAATCAGTGAAGTAGGGCGGTTGTAATCATTCTATAGATAAACGAAGGCCTCGCGTGTGCGAGGCCTTGTTAGTCTTGTTAAACACAACGCAGTTCAAAGCGATTAAGAATTTTTGTATTCGCAATAGTTAAGCTTTTTTGAAAGCGACTCTAGGCTAAGTTTTGCCAATGTGTCTTTAAAAGGCGAACTGTGTAAGGCAGTCGTGAGGATGTCGCACTCTTCTGCTGAAAGCAAATTAGCATGCCTGAATAAGACGTAATCTAATGCGATGTGTAGGTACAATGTTGAGAAGTCAGGTTTGAGCAAATCATCATTGCTTTTCAACTGCCTGATAAGTACTTTAACGCTTCTTTCAATACCTTCCTTTCCCCTAATCGTTAGCACGTTTTGCTCAGCTTCGAAGCGGCTCAATGCAGCGCATCGAAATGCTACTTCCATCAACGTTTTGCTTACTCCCAATAACGACATGCGTTGAGTGTCGCTAGCCTTGGTCGCTGCTAGCTTTTCTGTTGGGTATGCTTGCATGAGGAACTCGCAGATCGTTAAGCTCTCGGTCAGTGCAACCCCATCACTGGTTTCTAGAACCGGAATGGTACTAAATGGATTCACTGCGACCAATGTGCTCGGTGTTTGCCACGGGTCGACCCATTCAAGAACCATTGGAGCATCACATAAATAGGCCGTTGCCAGCACTGCCCTGGAGAATGGCGAGGTGTCGTTTAAATACAGTTTCATGAGCGATTCCTTTGCTAAGAACTTGTTTGAGCAGTGTTTAATGTCTGCTGTTTGGTTGATGTAAATGCGATGCAGAGTATCGACAAAATCAGTGCACTCGCGCTGATCATAAATAACAGGTTATAACTGGTGAGTTGAGGGGCGTAGTGAGCCATAACGAAGCCGACTATTCCTTGCGATATAGCAAACGCCATTGTCATTGCTCCCCAAGATTTCGTATGGAGTTGTGTCCCAACGATTTCTAGGGTGTAGGTTGATACCAGTGTTACGGTGCCCGGCGTAAACATACCGACCAACAAAGATGAAGCAAAAAGTGCTGTTTCACTGGTGCTTAAGAGTGGAAGAGCAACCCCGGCAGCTTTGCAAGTAAACGCCGCTAATAGTGCTTTTTTAAGTCCAAACTTATCACCTAATATACCGGTTACTATTGGTCCAATCGCTGCTCCTATACCAAAAACAGCCCAATAAAACCCACCGCTCGCAAAACTCATTTTTAGCTCTCGAACAATATAGTCGACCCAAAAAAGAGTATGAGGTAGATAGCCAATAGCGTTGAAGGTATAGGCTAACAGTACACAGCTAACACTGATACGCTCATTCTTAGATAAGGCATCAAACGTCGATGGACTTTTATCACAATGGTTTGGCTTAACCTCAAGAGACCAAGCGTTCCACGTCAGGACAGTTGCAACGAAAGCGATCGCTCCCATACCTAACCATGCACTCTCAACGCTTTGGTAGATAAGTAAAGGTATGATGGTTCCTGAAATCATCGCGCCAATACCGATGCCTGAAAACACGACGCCACTGATTCTTGCTTTCATTTCTTGAGGGTGAAGGCTGGTGATCACAGGGGGAGCGAGTACCATGAGTATCGCACCGGATACACCAGCAATAGTTCTAAGTGTTAAAAACCATTCAAAGGGGGCAGACTTTAAGGCACAACCCAGATAGCTAAAGCTACTTAGCAATAAAGAGGCACGTATGAGTGTGCCTGTTGAATAATATCTTTGTAAAAAGCTCGAAGCAGGTGCTCCGAAAATATAGCCAATCAGTGTAGCTGCGCCGAGTATGGAGGCATCTTCGCTTGAGAACCACCCACTTTGAATGAGCACAGGCATTAATGCTATATAGGCAAAGCGGCCAATACCATTCCCAACTAGTGTTGCTGCGAGCCCAGCAAAGGTGCTGCGGTTTAATAGTTTATTATGTGGCATATTCTTTACCTTCAGTTTGGGTTCCAGACAACTGTTTAAACAATGTATTGACAGCTCTACCAGCATCGACGATTGCCGTAGAATTAACACCAGGCCTAGGCACTATGAAGGTGTAAAATTTATTGCCTTCTGTAGGCATGCCTAATGCCCAAATGTTAATTTGCTCCATACCGTTGGCATTGATCACATTCATGTTCGGCGTTACATCAATGCCACCAGGGTGGTAGTCACCATTGAAGTACAGTCTTGTATACTGTTTAGATAGAAGGTTTTCCCAGAGCTGTGTCCCATCGTCCTTTGGGCTGTGCATAGACACTTTTGCATGAATCTTTATGTCGGCTTGCTCTTGTAGTTCAGGCCATACCGTTGATTTGAGTGTGATCAAATGAGTACTTGAACAGCTCATCACTTCTGGCGAGGGGCCGAGGTTTAGCTTGAGCACACCGCTTTTCAGCAAAGCAACCATCTCTTCAATTCTTTCCTTTGGTGGGCCTACAGCAATTCGGTTCATTAAAGGAATAAACACAGAGTCAACCCAACGATGTGACTCTTCGGTAAGGCCTTTAAAGTCGATAGCGTCTCGAATTATGTCTCTTAAGTCGCGTAACACATCGCTAGCAGACTTTATTGGGCTGCTTATGTTTCCTTTTTTTGCTTCTTTTATGTCGTCTTCAAGGTGATCTATCAGCCAAGCGATATAAACTTCTGGAGATTTAAGTGCGTAGCTGGGAATCGGTGCAGCGAGTTTTTCCCAACTGAATCTATCTTCAATAGGAATTGTTTTAGCAACTAAAATTTTTTGTTCATTCAGATTTGAATATAGGAATTGGTTGCAGAATTTTTGTGCGGCTATGAGTCCTTTCTTCTGGCTAAGGTAGCTCTCGTAGTAAGCATACTCCATGTCTTTTATCAGTAAAGGAAGTACATCCTTGATAAAGTTGATCGAGCCCATCTCTCTAAGTTTTGCAACCTTTGAAGGTGTTAGGAATCTAGCATGGTATTGTTTAGATGTTCCTTTTTGGTTTTCAGCTCTACCTGATAAAGGGAGGCCAGTACGCGAATACGCTATTATCTTTGGTTCATTTCCTGAAGGTGAATATTCTAGGTTACCTCTTTGAGTTCGGATGAACTTACCACCACGCCCAATAGATAGCTCTGCCAAAATATCGCAAGCCGTCAGCCCAAGGCCTTGGAGGGCAACTGTTTGCTCTGAAGATACATGCTTTAGCTTATCTTTCACTGGGTATGGATTGGTAATTTCTTGTGCAGTATCAAGCTTGAGATGTTTGGGTTTTGTATGCCCTGTTGTTAAGTAAATATATTCAACATTAGTGAGGACATCTCGGTCATCTCGTAAATTCCAGGAATCGTCATCTAACTTATCGATATCAACAACTTCATGAGGTAAATAGTCTATCGTTATGTGAGGGGCTGAGATATCAACAAGATAGTGAAATACCCAGTTAAGATATTCACCAAAAAGAGAACGGGAGTAGTATTCGTTCGGTAATATTGCTTTTGGACTCAACTCATCTCGTGGTCTTTCACATAACCATTGGTAGAAAGTAGGCCCTGTAATCACATTTCTAGCTTCACTAACACTCTCGTCGGCGAACATTGTAATTTGAGAACTAACAGTATTGACAAGCAAATGATTCGGTTGTTTGACATCATGGCATCCCGAACCTGGAAGGTTTGGGTCAAAAATTTTGATCTCCAATGGTTGGTAGGGAGTGTCTATCGATAGAGCTACTATTCGCTCTAATACGCTTAGTCCGCGAGGACCAATGCCAATGATACCAATTGTTCGTTTTTTCATCGCAAGCCTTTATGGTTCATTTGTTACTTATTGGTTTAAATTGTTGCAACTACGTTAGCATTGAGTGTTGGGAGTCTTCAATAGAGTATTTGCTCTAGTTAGGGGGCGGTTTACATTTTCTGTAAGTGTTAGGATTGTTATTTACACTTTCAATATTTTGCATTGCATGACGTAGAGAGCTATTCAGAGTCGAAATTAGATTTATTAGCGGTTATGTCGGGTAGCTGAGTTAATTTACTACATTGAAGATTCAGGTCATTTCCCAATGCTTGAGCAATCACAGCAGTTCAACGCAACGTTGATGAAAGCAGTGAAGTCACTGAAGTAGGGCGGTTGTAATCATTCTACTGACAAATCTAAGGCATCGCGTGTGCGAAGCCTTTCTGTGTTGTGTAGAGCGAATAAAACAAAGTGGCAGATACATGTGAGATTCGGCTCACAATCCCCTCCTAACCTCCCCTTGGTTTACATCTCCAATCTCTTGTTGGTATTGGGAAAGGGGAGGAACTGAATACCGATAGTCATGTGCGCTGAGATACATTGAGCGCCAAAGAATGTTCTCCCCCTCGATCATATTTCTCAAGAGACCGATGAACTTGATTTGAGGGGGAGTTAGAGGGGGAGGTTTTGCAAAGCTTCAGATTGAATTGCTACGGGCATTTAATCTATTACGTGTTTCCCAAATCACATAACCACCAGATTTATGGTGGTTATGTGAACCAAGACATCTATACCTAAATGACTTGAAGTTGTAGATAGGCGGCAGACGAATGAATCCCCATGAGCCTCGATAAACTTGGTGGTAGGGGGGGGGAAATAAGTGCAGTCAACACCACCACAACTTTAAGTAGAACGGGTAAAGCACCTAATTGCTTTATGCTCATCAATTTCAAAGCGATTAATTTAACCTTGAGTTAGTTCTATGTGCGGTTCGGTTATCTACCGTGACTAACAAAACTGGTAGCAATGACAACAGCATGACGATGGCCAGTGTAGAGATACTACTAACCCCCAAAAGTCCCGATACAGCGACAAGCAATGCTCCTCCAATCATTCTGAAAAAACCATCGATAGATGTTGCCAAGCCAGCACAATATTTAAAGGGCTCAAGCGCAAGAGATGTAGCAGAGCCAGATAAGAGGCTGAAGCCTGCTGCTCCCAATGCCGATAAAGCAAAGAACAGATAAGTAGCATTAGAGCTAATAAACAACAAACCCATTCCTCCGACAGTGATAACAGTGGCACCAAATCGTACAGTATTCCTGCGGCCAAACGACCTCATCAATCTAGGCGCAATAAGGCTAGCAAGTATTTGAACTCCTCCGATCATGCCGAACATAAGAGAGAACTGCACTTGAGAAAATCCACCCTCACTAATTGCAACAATTGGAGCTACCGAAATGTAAGTCAGCAGCGCACCAAAACTGAACATGTTAGTCAGTGAATACACCAAAAATGTACGATTGGTTAATATATCGCGCACGTTACATTTAAGCGCCTGCATGTCTTTTACATTAACCGCGTCTTTTACATTAACCCTAGCCTTAACACTCTTCTTAGATTGAAGTGCGATAGCTGACATAATAAACAGCAACAGAGCCAAACCAGCCATGAGATAGAAGCCACCTGTCCACCCCCACAAAAGAGCCAACCCACTGCCAATGAGCGGCGCAATGGTTGGCACTGCACTGGTTACACCGCCCATATAGCTTAACCACTTACCTGCAACGTCACCTTCGTAGTTGTCTCGAACCCAAGCCATGGCGGTGATCATAGTGAATGAAGCGCCTACACCTTGCAGGGCTCGCGCTGCGTATAGCATCTCTAAAGAGGAAGATGCCACAACCAGCAAGCTACCTGCTGCATACAAGATTAGCCCAAGCATGGCAGAGAACTTACGCCCCTTGCGGTCAGAAACTGGGCCCGCAATTAGTTGACTCACACCCAGAGCCAGAACGTAAATCGAAATAGTCTGCCTTATTTCGCTCTCAGAGACAGCAAAAGCCTCGATCATCTGTGGAAAAGATGGCAAGTAGACATCAATAGCCAGTGGCCCCAAAGGTATGAGAGAAAAAATAACCAGCAGTTGGAAAAATTTGTTACCTGCCATCTTAAACTCCCATTACTGACTGATTGGTGGATACAACGACATTCCAGAGCGTGATGCGATGAAACTAACAAAGCTCATCATGCGCTCACTCATTTCTAATTCCGCTACCATTGTGTAGTTTCGCAGCTCAGAAAATGCAGCAATGTCGTCAATGTTCAACTTGCGCTCACCAGAGACAAGAGCATCAATATCGAGCGAGGAACCCAGCTCTTCCAAGAGTTGTTTAAGCTCCGGAAGGTACTCTTCTGTTCTCTCCAACGCCTGCTCAATGGATTGGCTTAATGCGTCTTTGCGTGATTCAACAAACATATTGAGGGCGTCTGGCGTAGACAGCTCAGGGAGGTTAAGTTGTGGCATGCGCGGGTACAAAAGCTGTGCGGATATCGGGTAAAGCCGCTTTAGAAGGTTGTTTAATGCTTCTGATACTTCGTAGCGGGTGAACATGGGTTCATCTTGTTGATCTAGGTAGCGGATAATGTCGAGGCTCTCAACCATCACCGTATGCTTACCATCACGCTGTCGCTGTTCAAGCACAGGGACAGTCAACCTCTCCAGTTTCCCCTCTAACGATTCTGGCAATTGCCCCAAAATCATGGGGCGAATTTCACAATCAATATTTTTAAGCCTCACAAAAGTCTTAACACGAACACAAAATGGACAGCTATCAAATACATGCAGTTTCATCATTCGCACCCTATTAATTACCATGCCAAATTGAGTAAGCCATGCGCTCAACATGAGCTGGCAAATGTTCCTCATAACCATTCCAATGGCTGAATTTAGGCAGCTTTATCGACTCTTTTAATTCATCAACAGATTTACCCTCTTGTAGCCCTTTCCAAACCTCATCGAATAGAGCCTGAGCAAACTCTTCACTCTCTTCTAGCAGTTCTGGTGAATCGACGGGGATATGACCATTTATGATGGTGTCAAATTCTAGCTCTTTACGTACGCGCTTAATCGTATTCAATGTGGCTACGTAATCCTGCTCAATTAAACGCCCAGAACTCACTAGGTATTGAGGCAAGTGCCAATCTACTGCAACTAATACTTTGTCTTCAGGCATGTGAACAATACTCATGCAATTACCGTCATTCTTACCGTAGTAGTGTAGGTCGACGTTTTTTCCGCCTAACGAAATCGTCATGCCATCTTTGTAAGTGGTCGTTGGATATGCCACCTTATCTTCTAAGTCGCGAGAAAGAAGGTCTGAACAATTTTCTTGAGCGATGAATTCTGCGCCTTGTTGTTCGAAGATCTTACCGCCACGGGAGTGGTCAAAGTGATCATGGGAGTAAATGACTTTTTTGACTGGCTTATCTGTCACTTTACGGATCTCTTTCATCATTTGTGCAGAGCGAGCATCGCCTGAAGGATCAGTAATAATCACGCCTTCGTCGGTAACAACGACCATGCTGTTATAAAAAAACTGGGAATACTGATAGATACCTTCTTTTAGTTCTTTTAATACTGGCTTCGATGGGTCAAAACCATCGGTCGCACTAGCACTTGCGACCATGCCTAGCGTCAGAGTTAAAGTGGTCAGTTTTGAAGTAATAGACATTGTTCTTTCCTTTCATCATTGAAGATGAAGTAAAAGATAATTAACATTAACAAATAGAACAATACAACCAAAAGTAACTTAACTTAATACTATAGGTATCAAATGGATAAGTATCGGAATATGCAGCTATTTTGTACGGTTGTCGATAGAGGCAGCTTTTCTAAAGCGGCCAAAGCATTAGGTATTACCCCAGCAATAGTCGGCAGACATATTGCCGCTATGGAGGAATCGTTGGGATTTAGACTTTTGAATCGTACAACACGCAGTATGCACCTTACCCCTGGAGGAAAAGCCTATTATGAAGGTGCGCAAACAGTATTGAGCCAGATAGAGCAATTAGAAGACTCGCTAACCACCGCCCATCAGAATAACCCTGAAGGTCTTATTCGCCTGTCTGCTCCCGATGCAATGGGCCCTTTTCTAATGAAGGCCATTAAAGATTTTCGAGCAGAATATTCTGGGATTCGATTTGATCTCGCCTTATCTAACAGTAAGTCAAATCTGATTGAGGAAGAGATCGACCTCAGTATTCGATTCGCATTCGAGTTACAAGATTCATCTTACATTGCAACCAAGCTCGGGGAGTCGGAGTTTGGTTTGTATGCAGCCCCATCATACATAGACGCGCATCACGTGCCTTCTAACTACAGCGATCTAAAAAATCATGACTGTCTACATATGGGCAGCTCAAGAGATGGCGATTATTGGATGCTTACTGTCGATGGTAAAAGCCTTTCGTATCGACAGCAGTGGGTTGCGGTCATCTCAGACACAAACACCTTAATCCAAGCGACTGTGGACGGAATGGGCATAGCCATGATACCAAGCGTATTTGTTAATACACACATCATCAATGGCGACTTAATCAAAATAGAAAACGTTGCGGAATTTCCAATCGTAAATATTTATGGAATGTATCCTACACGTAAACATGTGCCTTATAGGTTATCGCTGTTCTTGGAATACCTAAAAGCGAACCTTATTCGTATTGTTACTCCATAGGCAAATTTAGGCCCTTTTGCCATAACCCAACTCCTGCGGATGATGTGTGGTTAATAACGACTCAATTCTTTCTTTAACCAAAGCCTTATAAAAATCCACTCTCCATTTTCGTCTTGCATTTGCCCTAATTCGATACTCTAAGTAATAAGTATTGAGATATATCGGCTAATTGTTTCTTTTATTTGGCCGAATAAAATGTGCCAATATTCTATTTGATTAACACTGGCGAGCGATGTTTGGGCTTACGTTATTACTCACCCTCATTTGGGTTCCAAGTTTTATTCTTGATTTTTAAAATCTTTCCGACCTATATACGCTCAGAAAGCACTTATTTATTTACACAGGCATGCGTGTTTGAGCTACATCAGTATGGTGACGGTGTTGTGTCGAGCACTGTTGTTGGTATGAACAAACTATAGCTAATCCCATTTATGTTGATTAGATGGTTAATTTGAGTTTCAACACCCCAAATACGGGATGGCTGGAGAGGGCAGACGAAAGAGATATCGTCGTGACTACTATTAGCGAAAGTCGTTGAGTTGGGCAGTTTTGCTCAGGCGGCACGTGAACTCAATGTTCCTACAACAACGGTCAGCCGTAAGAGCTGACAACTCGAATCAAAGCTAGGTGGTAAGCTGTTCAATCGTTTGACTCGGGCGTTATCACTGACTGAGCTAGTTCAGCAAGTTTTACCTAAAGCACGGTTGGTCGCCGATACGGTTTTTGAACTCTACAGTGAAGCGGAAGAGTTCTCATCACCTGCAGTAAATAATCACCTCAAATGAATTTCTTAATTAATTAAAAGTTATCTGAATACGTATCAATCCCAAAAAATAACATTCTAAAAATGATCATGTAACAACTTGTTAACGATCTGTATTGTCTCTGTGTTCTCGGTATTAGTTGCATATCGCTACTGAGCTAGGAACATAACATTATTTTTGAGGATCTGAATATGAACGGAAAACTAATAGCGGCTTTATCGCTAAAGCTTAAGAAGCAAGACATCACTAGCCAACCACCAAGACTGGTGCGATCAAATGCTGCCTTTGAACCGAATCCAGCCCCATCAGAACACAACAAAAAAGAGTCTCGCTAATTAGCTTGCTACCCCTCAATGAGGCACTTGAGAGAGTGTCTTGTTGAAGATGTCTGCTGAGGAAAGGAATGGTTTATGAATAATATACAAAATAGTCTCTATGGTTTATTTGATGACAAAGGCGTGAGTCTTTCAAAAGAATATAAAGATTGCATCGAGCAGTATTTGGTATCTGATTTGTCTTTCACGTCTGAGATGATGAATGGCTTGGCTCGAACTATTTTTCAAAATAAAAAGATGATGGCTTACTACCTTTTGCACAATGCGATAGATGAAGCCAAAGGTGCGGCAAGGTTACGAATGATTGCTGAGCGGTATGCTGATGATGAGCTAAGGCCGCTTATGTTGCGTCATTATAATGATGAAATGAATCACTCTACGTTGTTTGCCAGCCTTATTCCTTTGACCGGCTATGAGACAGAAACACATGAACATGAGGTTCAATATGAGTTAGATAAAGTCATGAACTTTGACGATGAGATCAAGACGTTTCTGTTTAGGGTTCACTCTATTGAAATACGCTCATGGCGTTTATTGTTGCTGCATTTGGCGATCATCGATGAGTCTGACGATGATTACATGAAACAAATGCGTCCAACGATTCAAAAAATCTTAGAAGATGAAATGCAGCATGTCTCTTATACCGGGCAGTGTGTCAGTCGCTGGTTACATGCTGAGCCACACTTAAGCAAAGTTTTTGTTGAGTGCATCACTCACACGAATAAAGAAACATGGGAAGACCTCTCTTCTATGGCTTTATTTATGCGTGATCATATTCAAGACTTTCTTTTCGAATCGGCGGCTTAAATGACTCTCTGGCTTAGACTTTTAACATCGCGGAGCTCATTCGCGATGTTGGTTATTATCGCTATTGCATCGGTGATAGCGAATACGGGGTGGCGAGTTGTGATGAACAACTTCGCTGTCGACACTGTTGGTATGACAGGGGCTGACGTGGGTGTACTGCAGAGCGTTAGAGAAATTCCTGGCTTGCTTTCATTTACTGTGCTGTTTCTGTTGTTCATCGCTTCAGAACAGAGAGTCGCGGTATTGTCAGTTGCAACATTAGGGCTGGGCGTTGCAGTGACTGGGTATTTGCCTTCGATTTATGGCTTCTATTTTAGCACGACAATCATGTCTATCGGTTTCCATTATCTAGAAGCGGTAAACAAATCACTCTCGACTCAATTGTTAGCAACTGAGAATTTTAGTGAATCAATGGGAAAGATTCGCTCTGCTGCGTCACTTTTCTCCATGGTGACGTTTCTAGGTATTATGGTCGCGAGCTATCTGTTTGACGTTTCAGATAAGGTCATCTTCTTTACTTGTGGCCTAATATGTTTCTCACTGGCAGTTTATCTAATCACGTTTCGAGATACTCCCACAGAGGTCAAGCAACACACCAAACTCGTTATACGGCGTGAGTACACAACCTATTACATTCTGACCTTTTTGAGTGGGGCAAGAAGACAAATCTTTGTGGCATTTGCTGGCTTGCTGATGGTGACCAAGTTTCATTACACCGTCCCAATGATGGCTGCGCTGTTTATGGTCTCTAGCTTAGCTGCGACGCTTGCTTTGCCTTATGTTGGGCGCTTAATCGATAGAGTAGGCGAGAAGTTAGCGCTGATCATTGAGTATGCTGCGTTAGTGTTGGTGTTCTTATCCTACGCATTTGTGGATGATCATTATGCGGCGGCAGGGCTGTATGTTGTCGATAGTATTATTTTTAGTTTTGCGATCGCTTTAAATGCCTACTTTAAAAAGACAATTAGGGAAGATGAGGTGGCTTCAACGGCGAGTCTGTCGTTCACCATTAATCATATTGCAGCGGTGTTCTTGCCATTTTTGTTGGGAATAATTTGGATGTCTGGTTATCAATGGGTGTTTGTTACAGGAGCAGTGATTGCTTTGATTAGCCTATCGGTATCTTTGACTATGGGCACGGAGCTCCATCAGCGAATTAATGGGTTCCATAAGCTACAGAATCAATAGCGACTCTTATCAAGAGTCAAAGCATCTTACATTGAAGGCTCAGACCATTTACTAATGCTAAGGCAACTTGAACAACCACAGCCGTTCAACACAACGTTGGTGACATCGGTCAAGTCAGTGAAGTAGGGCGGTTGTAATCACTCTATAGAAAAAACGAAGGCCTCGCGTGCGCGAGGCCTTTTTTGTGTTTTGTAGGGCAAACAAAACAAAGTGGCAGATATATGTGAGAATCGGCTATAAATCCCCTCCTAACCTCCCCTTGGTTTACATCTCTAATCTCTTGTTGGTAATGGGGAAAGGGGAGGAACTTAATACTGATCGTTATGTGTGCTGAGATACATTGAGCGACAAAGAATGTTCTCCCCCTCGAACGTTAATCTAAACAGGTCGGTGAACTTCATTTGAGGAAGAGGCTCTGGTCCTGTTCAACACAACGTTGATGAAAGCGGTGAAGCCAGTGAAGTTCGAGAATGCGCTGTAGTTGTTAAAGGATCGCTGTAACAGTTCGATAGAAAAACTGATGTCTCGCGATTGCAGGGCATTCTTGTGTTCCGAGTGAAACTCAATTTCTCCTACGTTCTGACGTTGATAGTGATAGAATCTCTGCATTAGAAATATCGAGAACCACTATGTTTATCCATCATGTAAACGGCATCGACTGGCTGGTGATTACCGCCTTTGAAGAACTAAAACCGATGTTTATCGAAGATGCTGGCCCAATCCCATCGTACTTTTCTAGTAACAGTGAATTGAGTTTGATTGACCAAGCCAAGCGTAGCTATGGTTTTTTGCCGACACTTCGCGGTGTCGTCACTGATACTGGCACTTATCAGAGTAAAGATCTTGAAGAAGATTTGAACCCGCAGCTGGCCTGTATCGTTGAAGGTCGTGGGAGAGTGTTCATCTATCACGGCGACTACGTGGCTTTTGTTGATGATGAACAAACCTTCATTACCCGAATGGATTAAATTCAGTAAAGTAGGGCGGTTATAACCCTTGCTATATAAACTAAGGCCTCGCATTTGCGAGGCCTTTGTATTGAAGTTTAGTATTAACCGAGCTTAACGAAAGCTTGGGATAATCGCTGGGATACCTGGTAGAAGGCCAACCAACGCCATCACGCTTGTTAGAACAACAAACATAATGCCCGGTAGTACCCAACGGCTCATCTTACTCAGTTCACCACTACGTTCTTTACAGCCAACTAAGCCTAAGTTGTCTAACAGCATGGTGAGAGACCAACCAAATGCTGGGTTCACAAGTGCTGATGAGAACACAACAATCGCTGCTGATTGAGTGGTTTTTCCTTCACGTGTCATCTCCATTCCCGCTTCTAGCAGTGGAACGAATACACCTACAATCAGAGCGACACACAGTACCGGTTGCCAGATAGCTAAATCCATCGGGTAGCCCCAAACCGCTCCGATGATACAGAACAGAGCCGTCAGCAAAGCACCTGCCGGAATAGGGCGCTTAGCAATCGCTGCAGGTACGATGTAAGTACCCCATGAAGAGGTAAAGTTAGTACCACCAAGTAGCGAGCCGAATGTTTGACGAATAGACGCTGTGGTCATGGTGTCATCAATGTTCATGTGTACTTTTTCAGTGCGCTCTGGGTAGCTGATCTTTTGGAATACTTGATGCCCTAAGAAGTCTGGTGACCACATCGCTACCGCAAGAATCGCGAACGGCAGTACTACCATGAAGTGCTCAATCGTCGGTAGGCCAAGCATCCAACCGGTATTTTCTCCCCACCAATACATAGGGTTCATGTTCGGTAGGCCCGGCTCTGTGTGGAAAGCGAATGGGGCACCCATGGCAAATGCAATCGTACCACCTAGCAAGCAGCTAAGAGGCACAGCTAACCAACGTTTACGGAAGTGTTCCAATAGTGCATACAAGATAATGGTGCAGAAGATCACGACAAAAGCGATGTGGCTCATGCCGATGCCTTCTGCCCAAGCGAACAGCTTTTTCACCTGAGAAGCTGTGCCCACGAAGCCAAGGTAGAGCAACAATCCGCCACACACACCTTTACTGGTGAGGTTAGCCAACATACTGCCGCCTTTACTGATGGCTAACAGCAAGCCAAATGCGCCAATCAGCAAGCCAAAGGCCATTGGGTGACCGCCAGCAGCAACCACGATAGGGATTAATGGAATAAGTGGGCCGTGTGTACCTGCGAGGTTGGCCGTTGGTAGTAGAAAACCAGAGAAAAGGATGATGAAGACAGAAGCAATAAGGAGTTCGTATCGAACGTTTTCTAGAATAAAGTCTTCATTTAACCCAAGCGCTCCAGCAAAAGTGGCAGCAATTGCACCGACCATTACTACTTTACCAATAGTCGCGGCCATGGCTGGGATGGTGTCTTCTATCTCAAATCGATAATCTTTAAACGGTAAATTTGGACGCCAGCGCTTAGGCGACATGATTTGTAATTCGTGCTCTAGATACTGTTCTCGGGTTTCAAACTCTGAGCTTGGTTTGTGTTGTTGTTCATAGGAGAGTTCGTCCTCATGGGTCTGAGGCTCCTCTCTTGGTATATTTACGGACTCTAAAGTACTGCTCATTTTGATTCCTTTCTTTCACACTCTAAGGTGTGTTGTTCCAACAAACGTTATTGACTCATGCAGATGTGCAAACAATGCGTCAACTTATAATTAAAAATTCGTTAACATTTAGTTGTTAGTACCTTATACCAAACCCAAAAAAACAAATAGAGTCAGGCAGTTAGACATTAGTCGTAGGATGAAGGCACTAGAATGAAAGCCTGTAACTTGGATGGGGAAGCTTGTTTGTAGACGATGAACTTAATGGGTAATAAACGAATATCTAACAAGAAATGCTTGGCGCTAAAGCATCCGTTAAAGTCTATCGATTATTACTTGCTAGAAGTCTTGGGTGTGGTTTGATGGTGAAGCTGTCTGAAAAGTAAACGATACGCTGAGACCAAGGTATACGCTAGAAGGCAACTTTTAGTAATCCAAAGGAAGAAAGGCAGCTGTTGTTATGAGTTTTGCCAAAGCTAAATGTAAATCCGTCTGATAGCAACGTTTTGAATTAAATTTATTGATAATAATTCTCATTACGTTATTTTGTTGTCTCAAACATACTCATTGTTGCGGAGACCAACATGGAACACTCGGATATTACTCAACTGCTTATTCCAAAGAGCGATTGGGCATCGCCTGATCTCTTTCTCTATGAAGGAGAAGACAAACTTCACCTGAGCTTAGAAGGCGCAATTCAATACAGTGGATTGAACAGCATTGGTGGTGTGGTTCTAGGCTTTAGGATGATCCAACACGCGGTGCAACTCGCGGCGGGTGACCAGTCTTTGCAACGTGATGGCATCAGCATTTATACCGCGTTCCCTGGACGTGGTGCACAAGATGCCTTTGAGTACACATGCCGTGCACTGCGTGATAAACGTTATTGTTGTGATACCACATTGCACCACCCAGCAGCGCAAACAGGGCAACGTGGTCAGTTCCTATTTACGATTCGCTTGAATGAGCAATCTATGGTGATGACGCCAGCAAACGGACTACCACGAAAAAGCTACTTTGAAGCTGACCGACATTCACAAGACGGTCGAGAAGCTGCGTTGAGATGGCGTGACGAGAAGATCAACTTCGCCAATACACTCTTGAGCTTGTCGCCAGAAGAGTGCTTGCGCGTGTTGTAGCTCTCCGTTTCCATAAGCAGAATGAGCTCACGAACTGAATGAAGCTTGGAAACAGAATAGTCACCATAGGTCGCTCGCTTTTAAGTGGGCGACTTTTTTGTATCAGCGCTCGCGGAAACCAGATTCCTGGCCGCGCTTAGGCTTGCTGGAATGACTCGTTTTCTGCTAACACATTTAAGCGTATAGGTGAGGCAGTTTTCATATCATTACGCTGTGTATGGTTATACAAAGTGATATACTTTTTACGTAAGGCTTTGAAGAGCTGATGAATTAAAGGATTAGTACGATGGCAAAAACGATCTCATTGGTACTGGGTAGTGGTGGCGCAAGAGGCTTGGTTCATGTTGGCGTTATCCGCTGGCTCATTGAACATGGCTATGAGATCAAATCTATCTCTGGCTGTTCAATTGGCGCGCTTATTGGTGGGGTTTACGCGGCGGGTAAGTTGGACGAATTCGAAGAGTGGATCACCAGTATCGACCAATCAGATATGACTATGCTGTTGGACTTTTCATGGCAATCGAGCGGGATGTTCAAAGGGGATAAGATCATAGACTCTCTACGTCAGTTAATCGGTGAGATTGCTATTGAAGAGCTGCCTATTCCTTATACCGCCGTTGCTGCTAATGTCGCTGAAGAAAAAGAGGTTTGGCTGAAGTCCGGTTCTCTGTTTGATGCCATTCGCGCTTCTATCTCTCTGCCACTGTTCTTCACACCTCATGTCATCAATGGTGAAGAACTTATTGATGGCGGAGTGCTTAATCCTGTACCGATTGCACCAACCTTCGGCGACAACACAGATGTCACGATAGCTGTGAACTTAGGTGGCGAACCTGAACTGCTTAAACAAGAAGTGACACCAGTTTCCCTGCCGACGAAAGAGAGCAACCTGCACGATAAGGTTGCTAATTTTATTGATAACCTAGGCAATAACGTCAAAAGTAAAATGAGCTTCAACTTTGCGGCCTACGATATTGCCAACCAAGCATTTGATGCGATGCAGTCGACCATTGCACGCCAAAAACTAGCCGCTTATCCTGCCGATATTACCCTTGAAGTCCCACGTAATGCCTGTGGCACCTTAGAGTTTGAACGCTCAAAGGAGATGATAGATAGAGGCTATCATTTGGCACAGGCGACACTGGGCAACAGACTTTAATGTGATGGTTACTGACTCGAGGAAGAGAGTATTTATGGAAACGGAACTCAAACAACTTGAACTCAACGATTTGATGGCAACAAAAGATGTCATTGTGCTTACCAGCATAGAAGAGCAGGCGATATCTTGGCTCACAAGTTACTATCAAAAAAACGCTGATATTCAGGTTATCGAGAACGCACATCAACTAGAGACAGACACGATTTTGGCGCAATGCCGAAGCGGCCTTAACGAAAGTAAAAAGGTGATACTCACCGCCCAGTTTCGTAGCCAACTTCCTATCATCAATATCGCTTCACTGTGTAATGAGAAGCGCAAATCATTGATCAACATTGAGCTATCAGATTGGGATGAAGAGCAGTGCCTTCCTCAGTCGTTTAGTAGTTTTTAGGTAACAACTTTGCCTTAATCTCCCTTTATTTATATCTTCGGTATCTTACTGGTACGGATGTAAACAATGATGGTATCCGTGATGACATTGAGGCGTTTATTGATGTGTTAGAAGTGACCGAGCCTGTCCGAAAAGCCTTAAAACAAAATGCCCATTACGCACAAGAGAGTCTGTATCACGGCTGGAGTGTAAAGAATAGCGCCAATATAAAAAAGGCATTAGCGATTAGCCATAAACATAACAAAGTTCTCGCTTGTAAAGAGTTTGTTGGTATTCCCGTAAGAGATATAACCAATACAGGGCAACCGACGGCTAGCTTGCTCTATCTATGGGTTTTATTTGGTTGAGGTAACGAGAAAGTGCTTCCACTAAGTCTGACTTAATCAGTGGTTTCGTTAACACTTCATTTGCGCCTGCTTCAATGAAAGCTAGAGTTGATGTTTGCATGATATCGGCAGTCCAACCAAAGATAACAAGATCGTCATGTCCAGCTTGTCGTATTTTTCGAACCGTTTCCAAACCATTCATTTCCGGCATATGGTTATCAATAATAAATAGGTTGAAACGACCGGTTTCTAAGTGTGTTAAAGCCTCATAGCCACTATTACAGGTAACGCACTCAACGTTTAATTTATCCAAGAATCCTTTGGCGATAATAAGGTTCATTTTGTTGTCATCTGTCACTAGAATCTTAAATGGAGACAGGTCGATTTGCTCTGTTATTGGATGCTTATCATCTTCGGCCTTAATTGATGGTAGGTTTATAACAAAGCTGAACTTGCTTCCTGTACCAAGCTCGCTTTGTACAATAAGTTTACCGTTCATCAAGGTCACAAGTTTATGGCAAATTGCCAACCCAAGTCCGGTCCCACCATAATGCCGAGTCGTTGAGACGTCTGCTTGCTCAAACTCATTGAAGATTGAGCTCAGTCTTTCAGCTCGGATGCCGATACCTGAATCTTCTACCGTAAATTCCATCGCGGAGTGATCTAATGGGTTGATACTGACAGTGATCGAACCATTCGCTGTGAACTTCAATGCGTTCCCAACTAAATTTAGAATGACTTGTCGGATCCGAACTGAATCGCCGCTGTAGGCAGAGGATGCATTACTGTTATCTCGCAAAGAGAACTCAATCCCTTTTTCTGAACATAAGGTCTGATAAGTGTTTAACACGGGGTTAGTGATGTCGCACATTTTGAATGAGTGTGGATCAATTTCTAAACTGTCATTCTCTATTTTGGCTAAGTCTAGAATATCATTAAGAATGGCAATTAAGTGCTCGCCTGAGTCAAGTGCTAACTGAAGAACCTCCCTTTGCTCAGCTTTTTCCAAGTCTTCTACCAACATCTGTAGAATACCCAGTAAGCCATTCATTGGAGTTCTAATTTCATGGCTCATTGTCGCCAAGAACAGTGATTTTGCATCATTCGCCTGGCGAGCATTGTTTGCCTGTTCTTCTAATTCCTTCTCAAGCTGCTTAAATTCTGTGATATCACGTTCAATGGCGATAAAACGTTCAACTTCACCTTTCACGTTGCGTAAAGGTACGATATCAATATCAATCCAGTAGGGCGTTTTATCGATCGCGTAATTCAATATTTCTGCTTTAACTTGGTTTCCTTGTTGAATCGCAGAACCTATTCGATTTATTGTGCTAACAGAAGTCTCTTCACCTTGTAAAAATGAGCCTGGCCTTAACCCTTTGATGGAGTCTAAGCGGTAACCTGTCATTCGTTCAAAAGCACTGTTTACCCACTCAATACGTCCTTTATTATCGGTTATCACAACGCCATCTCTGGCTGTCTTGACTACGGTGGCAAGAAGGTGACTTTCACGTTCTTGCTCTGCTAGTCGTTTGTTGGATTCCTCTAGGAGCTTTTTGGAACCAGCCAATTCTTTGTGGGGATTAACGAATAATTTTTGCCCGATAAAAAACACTAAAATTGAACTGAGTGCTAATACAATCAAAAGCCCATTTATCAGCTCCTTCTGTAAGCTTAACAGCTGGTTGGTAACAAAAGAGCGGCTTACCCCTTGAGTCAATACTAAATCACCTCTTGTTAAAGCCGTTTGAGTCAATAGCCAGTCTTCTTCACTGTATTTATTTTTAATTGGTATGTGTGAATGATGGCCATGAGAGTGTGTATGCGAGTTATCTTCTTCAATAAGAGATGCGATCGGTGAGCTTATTTGACTGAGCTCGTACCAACGCTCTCGGTTCGTGACAAACGAGCCAAAGAAATCATCATAATCGACAGCGGTTTCACCATATAGCACGCCTACGAAATCGCTGCCTTGAAGTAACGGCATAAATAGCTTGATACAAATATGGTTAGCATCATCATGCAAAAGGTAAAGGATACGATCATCGACTTCCTGATTCGCTATCGCGTCAAAGATAGCTTGCTCTTGCTTTGATGCGGGATGACGAAATGTATCTTCAAACAACAGCTGGCCGGTACGGTCTCGCACGGCAAATTGCATTGACTGGTTCTGCCCCTTGAATCGCTCAAGATGAAATGAGAGCCGTTCTATATTTGAGACCGACACTGCGTCGATGACCCCTTGGTATTGCGAAGCTAAAACAATGCGGTCTTCTGCAACCTCGAGATACTTTTCCATAAAAATTTTGGCAGACTCAAGCTCGAAGCTACTGTTACCGCTTTGCAGTTGTTTGACGGTCGATTGGCTGTGATTAGAGAGTACATAAAGTGAAATGCCGCCGTAGGTCAAAGACGTAAGCAAGAGAAAGAGTACAAGCAACACTTTGGGGCTAATAGAAGATAGCTTGGTCATGCTGAAATGACTTCCATGTTATTTTTTGGAGTTATATGAAAAATATAGGATAGATATCTTGTCTATGGGCTTGTTTATCCGTTTTGTCGAATAGAATGGGTGCTGACTAGTTCCATTCTCATAGCCCTTGATTCGCCGAGTTATTGCAAAACTTCCTTAAATATCTATGTTTAATATAGAAAACCAATACAAAAAGGGTCATTTAAGTATGGATGCCACTCCCGTCAAAGTTCTGTTTGTGTGCGTGAAGAAAGGTGTAAGAGCGGCTATCGCTAAAGCGATTGTCGAGCTGCAATCTAATGGGGTGATACACGCTAGCTGTTGTGGTTTTGAGCCAGGACCAACCCCCCAAGTTCTCTTAGATGAGTTGTCTAACATGCTTGACGTTGCAATAATTGGCGAGAGTAAAACAGTATTTGAATACAAAAAGACTAATGAAAAATTTGACTACGTGATTACGCTTTGCGACCAAGCAAGTAATGAGCAGTGTCACTTGTTTGTTGGATGTGTGAACTTGTTTTGCTCTCACGTACCCCATAGGCTCCATTGGGCTATCCCCAATTTGGCTGGTGCAATAGATCTGCCAGAGAGAGAAAGGGCCCAGTTTGTAAGAGGGGTTGTAGAACAAATAGATCTTAAAGTGACGCAACTTGTGGCAATGGCACAAACAAACGGCTAAATGGTCTCTCAGTTTGCGTTAATGTGGATTTACTTACCTTACGGGTAACTTGGTTTTTGTCTTTACCTGTCCAAACGCGAAGCTGGATTCAATTGAAGCAATATTGGGCAGGCGAGTTAAATGCTTGCGAATAAACTGCTCGTAGCTTTTTAAAGATTCACTTACTACATGCAATAGGTAGTCGTGATTCCCCGTCATTAAAAAACACTCTAACACTTCATCAATCGCTTCAATGTGCTGCTCAAAGTCTCGCATGTTCTCTTCAGTCGGCTTTTCAAGCTTCACCAACACAAACACATTTACGGGCAGGCCGCACGCTTCTTGGTCGACACTGGCGTGATAGCCACGGATGATCCCTTGTTTCTCTAATGCTCGAACTCGGCGTAAACAAGGGGAGGGAGAAAGCGCGACGCGGTCGGCTAACTCTTGGTTGGTGAGTCGTGCGTTGCTTTGCAGTTCAGCCAGTATCTTTTTGTCGATCTCATCCATTGGCATATTCCATCAATATTAGACCGTAGTTGGCAATATTATTGCTCAAAGTGTATGTCTTACTTCGCAAATAGCAATATTTAACATCTATGTAACACTAAAATTAAAGGAGGTACAACAAGGATGGAATGACTTAGCAATTATGAATACTTCAACGCAACTTAGCCCCCTACGTAAAACCACCAAACACGAACAAGCAGAAGCCCTCGCCATTGAGCAAGCAAAACACTTTGGTATTGATCCAAGCAGCGATTACGGCACCACGCTGGTGGAATTAGCGACGACACTGTACAAAGCCAATACCAAGACACACGATCTTTGGGCATTGACGGTTGATGGCCTTTCAGAGCTGGATAAGAGTGACCGTATCGCTTGGTTTAACGCCAAACGTTTCCTGTCGTTCCAGATCGCTAAGATCCTCGATAACCTACAAAACCCAATGCGCGCGACTTACCAATCCATAGCGACTAACAATGGTAATTTTGCCTCAAAAGGCGCGTATCCGATTTTCGACAATGTGGCGGCTATATTTTCCGCAAGCCCTGTCATTACTCGCACCGCGACCTATTTGTTTGCCTGTACTGAATGGATTGAAGACGCATTCAACGGTAAAGAGCCACTGCACGATATCTATTCTCGACTTCTCAACCCGACATCGATTTCACTTGCGAACCACATGGTTGATCTAGAGGCAGGCTCAAGAGCCAATGAGTACCTCGCATGGAACTTTAATTCAGGTATGGCGGCTATTGATGGGCTGTTGAGCCATTTACTTGGTCATGAAGATATTGTGTTGGCTTCACGCAACATCTATGGCGGGTCGTACCAACTGTTGGAAGATTGGTTCGGTAAGCCGTCGAACTTGAATGTCGCGGTAGAGTGGGTGGATGGTTATTCCGGAGATGAGTTTGCGACTCGGCTTGATGAGGTTGCCGATAAATATGCTGATCGCCTCGCTGTAGGCAAGAAAATCTACGTTTACCTTGAGTCACCGTGTAACCCGCACGGCTATGTATTAGATGTTGCGAGTATAAGTAAAGCCGGTCACTCTCGTGGTTGGGATGTGATTGTTGACTCGACAGTGGGCACACCACTGCTGCACCCAGTATTAAAACGCGATGATGTGATGGAAAGGCCAGATTATGTGATTCACTCGTATACCAAAGAGCTTGCCGGTTCTGGCACCACCACAGCAGGTGTTGTGATTGGGCGCAACGAGACCATGTTTGTGCCAAAAGGAGAGGATGTCACTTTCACCAAGCCCAATGGCGATGAGGCGACGATTCCTTGGAACGAAACCCTGTTCTGGAATGTGTATTACATTAAAGGCGCATTCTTAGATGCAGACAAAGCGTTTGAAGTGCTTAACGGCATGAAAACCTATGAGATGCGTGTGGTGCAGAAAACGATTAATACACTGACGCTGGCGAAGATCTTTGATGCTCACCCAGACATCAATGTTTCATGTCCCGCTTTACCAGACAGCGATAACTATGAGCACTGCCAAAACAACATGTACTTGGGGCTACCCGCCGCGCTGTTTACTATCGATATGGAAGGTAATGGCGACCGTGCACCAATCAATCGAGATGGGTTCAAGCAGTTCTTCGATATGCTTGAACCCGCTATCGGTATGCAAGTAAGCCTTGGGCAAACCAATACGGTGGCGTTGTGTCCTGCATTGACCACTCACTCAGAGTTGAGCGACGAGGCACTTAATGAAGCAGGCATTAAACCTACGACTATGCGTATCTCGATTGGTTTAGAAGATCCTCGCATGTTTATTGCACATATTATCGAGGCGGCTAAGTTATCGATTGACCGTAAACACACAGACTTCTCATCGAGCTTCCCGAGTGATGACAATATCGATGAAATCTATATGCAAACTTATATGGATGTACACCAGAGGTTTGTGAAGAGTCTGCCTAAGTTCGGACAGCTTAGTCAGTAAAGGTGGTTAAAATTCTACCAAAAGGAATTATGTCAGCAAACAAAAACACCCCATCGAGTGGATAGTCGATCGGGTGTTATTTGTTTATTGTGGAGACTTATGCTTCAAGTTACGCCCAACTAAGTCGTGCATTTTCTTTATTGGATTCAGTTTCTATAATTTCATTCATTAAACGATCAATTTGGAATACGACTTGGATACTCGCATCTTCCATCGCTTGAACCGCTGTGATTATGCCTTTTTTATTCCCTGACGCTGCTTGATGCATGGCTTTTCGACCGTTGTCATGTACCTGTTTATGTGGCTCTTCAAGCAATTGATAGCTTCTCATATGACTGTAAGCCTTACCATCACCGCGATAATACCACTGGCCTAGACGACACTCTGAATGAGTATTGATAGTTTCACCAAAAGCACCGCTTTGGAGTAGGCGATAGGTATTATTTTTCCAGATAGCGTGGTCGAGTTTTACCGAGTCTAAGAACGCACGGGTAGAAGCTATATGAATAACTTGCTTCATGTTTTCTGACTTCACAACCACTTCGTTAACAATAGAGCTTATTTGCGCGGAAGACGCTGATACTTCTTCTGCGCAAACTTGGTTCTCTCCAATAGAGGTTTTTATCGCGTTTACTTGCCCCAAAACTTGCTTTACTAATGAGTCAATTTTTTCGCTAGCTTCACTGGCCTTACCCGCAAGGGTTCTTACTTCGTCAGCGACGACTGCAAATCCGCGTCCAGCTTCACCTGCGCGCGCGGCTTCAATAGCAGCGTTTAATGCTAAAAGGTTAGTTTGGTCTGAAATCTCTTGGATAGTCGATACCAGGTTAGAAATAGCGCCAGCCGTATGATCCAATATATCGACAGATTGAATGCTTTGAGATGCCTGATCGCTGATCTTGATTGCTCGGTTGTCTAGGCGCACCAATGCTTGATGTGTTTGTTTAAACATATCGTCCAGCTGTTGAAGCTCTTGGTTTTCATGAGCCATAGATTTCGCACTTTCAACCATCTCTTTTTGAATGGTTTTGAGCATATCTCCACCTTTCAAGCAATTAGACATCATTTGACTGCTGTTGTGATGTTGTTGATGTGTCGATTGAGCGAGGTTTTGCGACTTATTTAATTCCATTTCGAGAGCATTAATATCAGATTCATGCTTCTTTTTTAGTTCGGCAAGTTCCTTTTTAAGTGATTGGTTGTCTAGTTTTATTCGTTTTATTCCAAACATAAAATACCTATATGTATAGACTGGGAAGCTATTTACGTGGCTAATAATGTAACTTATGGTGATAAGGTATTGGTTTTAAAGGTAATAATTGTCGGTTGGATTGTAACAAAATATTATTTGGTTGTTAGCCTTATTATCTTGTCTAGGTTGATTAATGACTAGTAAATCACTTTTTTGTCTGAATATTTAGGTTGCTATCTATTTTATGGTCATTCTTATTATGCAGCTTAATAGGTGATTTTACATTGATGAGCATTATTAATGTTAAGTCTTAATTATCTTTTAAATTAGACCTCTCTAATTTAGCGGGCTATTAATTTATGCTCTTTAGTATCAGTTCTTATTAAGTTGGTTGTCATTATTAATCTTTCTGACATTCACATTGCAATAGGCTTGCTAATGAATAAATAAGATCTTAACATTCTCTGTGCTTATTATTTATTTGTTAATTATTCTTGTTGTCAATAATAAGATGTTGGTTCCCTTTAAATAATGTGGATATAAGCATTCTATAGTGACAGGAAATACTTCGTATATGGGACGTCATGTACTCAATAGTAGATATGATCATAGCTAAAAATATCTCATATCGAACTTTAATGGATTAAGAAAAATGAAACTAAAGACATTAGCTTTAACGGCTATACTCGCTTTGAACTCTCAACCTGCCTTGAGTTATAGCACCGAGAGGTGGATGGAGGATCTTTTCAGTAACACAAGACGAGACACTCCGCTTAACAATATTGTTATTCCGGGGAGCCACGATAGCGGTGCTTACGACGCGCAAAACTATAGTAAAAAGGCAGCCGGCGTTAATTTCCCACTTTCGAAACTAAGAGACTGGTCTGAAACACAAGACTTGAGTGTAAGAAAGCAGTTGAATGCCGGTACTCGCTTTTTAGATTTGAGAATATATGAAGACCGAGGGGAGTATTACTTCGCTCACTCGCTTATTTACGGAAAAATCGACAATATTTTAAATGAGGTAAGCCAGTTCTTAGACGAAAACCGAGGCGAAATCGTCATCATAAAGTCTACATTTGTCCGTAATGTAACTAACACTGATAATTTTTATCAATCCTTGTGTACTAACAACGCCATCTCAAAGCACCTAATCACAAATGAGTTAAAACCAACATCTAAATACAAAGACCTCATTAAAGCCGGAAACTTAATTATTATACCTGATAAAGGTGTGTCTGGATGTGGGGATAGTTTTTGGCCGCGCCAACGTCTAAAAAGCTATTACAAAGAAAGCATCTATCAAAACCCTAATAAAATAGGAAATTGGATTTCGTCGGAGTTAGCTAAGAGTCGAAGCACAAACAACAATCGACTATATACGGAGCAGCATATCGTTACTCCCACGGCGGAGGTAATTCTCAAAGGTGTGGCTGAAACCCTGGGCAGTAAAGCAGTATGTACCTTAAGTATTAATCTGTTTTGCAAAAACGTTACGGGTTTTTCGACAAACTTGAAAGAGTATGATGCTAAAACTGCTAAACATAACTCCATTGGTTGGCTTTACAATCATTACCACAAGGGAAGCCGTTCGAACATTGTTTTACGAGATTTCGTTTCTGCAGGTAAAAACAGGAAAATTATTGATTTTAATTTGCATAACCGAGATGTCATGGTTCGTGGTAGAGCTGAAAAGGACGATTCATTTGGTAAGGTATTCTCTAGTGGTGATTACAACGGAGATGGCGTGGCTGATCTGCTTGTTGGTTACCCGACTGAGGATATCAATGGTGATAATGACGCCGGCGCAGTGACGGTGGTTTACGGAGGTGATTCATTTCCTTCAAAAGGCTTGAGTATGTTGAGTTCCCGAGGCTTTCACCAAGACTCTAGCGGATTGTCCGGCATGTTTACTGAAGGCGGTGACCTGTTCGGTTCTGCGTTAGCGAGCGGCGATTTTAACAATGATGGTTTTGATGATGTTGCCATTGGGTCCCCAAATGAAGATATCGATGGGAAATCGAATGTTGGTATGGTCACTGTGCTGTATGGGGGCAACAAAGGACTCACTACTTCAGGCTATCAATTGCTAAAAGAAGCCAATATTAGTAAGGGTAAGCAAGAAAAAGAAGACAAGTTTGGCTTCGCATTAGCCAGCCACGACTTCGACGGGGATGGCTATGATGACCTAGCCATCGGTTCTCCATATGAAGACATCGGCTCAAAAGATAATGCCGGCGTAGTCTATGTGAGCTATGGCACCAGCAATGGGCTAAGCAAGAAGCGTATCAGTAGATTCCACCAAAATAGCTCCGGTTTAGAGCGCATGGCAGCAGAGAAAGATGACCGTTTTGGACATGAGTTAGCGGCAGGAGACTTTAACGGTGATGGGCTAGGCGATCTAGCGATTGGCGCGCCATATGAAGATTTAGGTGATGGTGATGATGAAGGGATGGTTGTCGTATTATTTGGCACCACTCAAGGTCTTCGTACAATGGAGTATCGTTTTTACCATGGTGACAGAAGTGGTTTCGCTGGTAGCGCTGAAAAGAACGACCATTTTGGCTACACGCTAGCAGCTGGCGATTTTAATAATGACGCCATTGATGAGCTCGTTATTGGTGTTCCATACGAGGATTTGGGCTCTGGGGGAAATAATAATGACGGAAATGCTTTCGTGCTCAGAGGCACAAGCAGTGGCCCTTCAAGAAATAGCATTCGTGAGATTCATCAAGACAAATCAGGTGTGCATGGCTCCGCTGAAAAAGATGATAAGTTTGGTTTCGCATTAACGACCGGAGACTTTGATGGTGATGGTTATCAAGACTTAGCTATTGGTTCACCAACGGAAGACTTGGCGGGCAAGGACAATGGAGGCAAAGTGGATGTGTTCTTTGGTTCTGGTAACGGTTTACGATTAAGCGGAAGCCGTGAATACAATCAAAACAAAAACAATATCACTGGTAGCGTCGAAAAGGACGACAAGTTTGGCTACAGCTTGATGGCTGGAGATTTTGATGGTGATGACAAGGATGATCTGGTTATAGGTGTTCCATTTGAAGACCTAGGCAGCGGCGGTAACAACAATGACGGTACCGTTCATGTGCTATACGGTGACTCTGATAGAGACTTAAACGGCAGAGAGCAAGAAGTGAGACAAGGGACGCGATAGTTACAAGGGACGCTATAGCTACGAAGGCCCTCCTTTCAATAGGAGGGCCTGCATAAATGTTAGAGGTCATTTATGACTTATGGACAACCTCTCTATGCGATGTGTTTTAGCCCCTACAATTCAGCCCCTATAACCATATTTCTTTTATTTTATGTGGCCATGGAATGGCTACATAACCTTACCTGATGTTTTATATAAAATTCCTCAAATTCATGTTTAAAGATAATTAGAACATTGTTGGTTATTTAATGTGTAATTCATTTCTTATGCATTTCTAATAAACTAAACACTAATTAAGTTAGTCTCTAAATTAGTGTTTTTCTAATTTCCTTATCACTAATTTAATAAATCCTTAAATAATTAAAGGTATTTAAAAAAATATATAATGTAAGTTATCATCAATATCCCAATTAAAATATCAATAAGGAAATAGCTTGTGTTATTAAGTAGTTCACATAGAGATGTGGATATTAAAGAAATTGAAGTTATATGCTCAAATAGTGATAGCAACCTAGAAAAAATACAAAAAATGTCTCAAATTCTAGAAGTTGTTAACAAGGAGATTGCTGAGTATAAATCTCTTTCTTTAAAGGATTACAAGGCTATCGATGATAAGTACTACGTAAGACACTATATAGTCAGCAAGATTAATGATTTAAATAGCTTGATTTTCATACAAAACTTGAAAATAAGTGTGATGAACACGATCAGCTATCGTTATAAAAGTGATGAAAAATCTAGAAACCTCGCTGTGAAATCAAGTATTGCGAGAACAATGATTTATATCGAAGATCTTATCGAGCGTCGTAATGATGGCTTGTTAGGGGAGTCATTGAACAGTGCGATCACAAGTTTAAAGTACGATGAGAACAGTTTGTATTTTAGGCTAGAAAGCGCTTTGATCTACACGTTTCTTAAAGCAGAAAAGTCGCAAGTACTGTTCGCTATTAGCAGCACTGGCTTCAAAGAAGAGATAAAGCTCATTCCGGAATCGGGTGCTAAAATCTCAGAGAAAAAAGTAAACGGCATCGTACAAAGAGCGTTAAGCGGAAATATTCACGATAGTTTAGATGAATTTAATATAACTAAAGTGCTTAATGATGCTACGAGAGAAATAGAGATTTATCATGCTTTCTCTCAAGGTGATGATAAAGCTGCTTTCCGTTTAGCTTTGGTGAAAATGACAGCAATATCTGATGAGATGAGCACTTCATTGGATTATTTGGACGAAACTTTCGACCAAATTTTATTAAAAAATAATATACCTAAGAAGGTACTGATCCGAGATGAGTCTAAGGATGGTCTAGAATTTCAGGTAATGGATACCATGGCGTTATTTTACAGTGACGCTATTAAGCTAGACGACATTATTGTTTATGAAAAACCCCAAGTAGTAGAACGATTTAATGATGTTATTCATTTAATTAGTGTACTTTCTGAAGTCATGGAACTGGAAGGGGATGAAAGTCAATCAACTCTCGCTATTGAAAAGATAGTAGGCAGAGAAAATTTCGACTCGGACAGTCAATATTATGCGCAGTTTGTCGATTATACAAACTCTGATATCGAGCAGGATTTGAACACTCTGATTCGTGATCAATCAATCTATCAAAGTGACTTGAATAGCAATGTCAGCATCATTTCATCCGCAGATATAATATTGCCTTTCTACAGTAAGAATGCGATTAAAAATATTCTTGATGACTATGTGGTTGGCAAAGCAGAGGGTATTGCTGAAGCGTATCGATTGGTAGAAGAGAAATTTCCTAACTGTGATGATTCAGTGAAGGTTTTTATTGCTCTACTTGCTAATTTGTTTATGTCTGCACCGACGACAGAGGCTATATCTTTAGCGATAAAACCAGCGGTGCTGATGCTGCAAACTCATCTAGGCATGAGCGGCAGAATTGTGCTCGCTAAAGATAGTAACCATCGTCACTTCTTAGTCAGCACATTTGCATTCCATCACCGAGTGACTTACCTCGGTGGGGCCGATAATGAGCTTGTTACTCAGTTGATTGAAGTGTTGCCTAAACCGGATGAAAACTGGAAAGATGTATCTTACGAAGCGTTAAACGCTATCCTCTCAAAATTGAACATTCCAACAGGTTTTGACGATACTCAGGAGCAACCTAAACCTTTCTTATTGCGCAATCATAGATTTGATAACTTTATGTGGGACGCAGTACAAGAGACGACGCTCCTTAAGTTTAACCTGATTGCTCAGTCGTTTAAAAAGGTTGGCACCAAAAAACAGTTCCAAGAGAATTATCTTTTGAAAGCTCTGGTTGCGAATGAATTTAAGTTATCTCTTAGCGACAAATTGGTCGAAATGAAGGAAGTTCTGTTTGCTGAAAGCTCAATGGAAGCCGCATTAAACAACAAGGTTCCGTTCTTACAAGTCGCGCAGAAGATGATAAATGATCCTGATTATGAGGTAGATATTCAAGATGTTGAATCGATTTTGCTTGATTCAATTGTACTTCTAGCAGACATCATTCCCATTTTTTCCCCGATCGCTAAGGCGTTGGATGTTAATCTCTCTGTTATTGTAAATGCTTGTGTAGTGAAAAATATCAGAGTGATTCGTTTATCTAAAACGGCCTTCATGAGAAGCGTTGTTAACGATATCTCTGACGAATTTATACGTCGTTCTAAATTTATATCGAGCGATGCCATCGGCGATCTAAAAAATAAGATAAGAGCGATTAAAAAGTACAAGTTCATGAAAGAAACCAGTGAACGTTTAGAAACCATCAAAACGATGGGATTAAGTGGTGGGGCGGGCAGCTTTAAAGTGAATAGTGCTTACGGTGCCTCTACTGGAAACGTGGTACTTGAAACGTTTGACTGGTGTTTTAATGGAAAAGGACCTGTTGGGAAAGTCGTATCGGACAATAAGATTCCATTGCCAGCTCAGCCTGAAGTTTTTCAATCTATCATCGATGAAAAGGTTTCTATAGTAAGGCAGGCGGATGAACCGATTTTGATTTCTGGTTGGCGTTCCCCACAAACTGGCCGCATTCATATTCTGGATGGACAGCACAGGTTTATTGCCGCGGCGAAGCTGGGGATTCCCGTTGAAGTAAAGATCAAAAAGTTCGGTACTGTACCAACCCAGGTAGACTGGAGTGGCACGAAGTTTAGCCAATCTACCCCTGCAAAGCACAAGATAAAAGGTGTTCAGAAGCCGATATTCAAAAAAACTGTCGTTCAAAAGGCTACTAACACTAAGGGGAAAGTTGAGAACATCCACATTCACCCCGAGCTTAGAATTGGTTCGATTGGCCGACCTAATAAAAACTATTCTACTGGCGCGCAGCTGATGACGTTTTGTGAGAACCTGAAACGTAACAATGTCGCGGCATTGATCTCCCTTGATTCTGGTATGTCGGCAAGAGAGATCGTATCGCTAACCAAGCAATTAGCGAGTTACAATATCGAGTATATCTCTAACAAGACGACGTATATCAAGGATTTCTTTTCTATCAAAGCCCTTACACAGCCTTCAAGTGAAGATATCGATGGTCTAGCGAATCGGGTTCTGGACTTATTGAGTACACGCGAAGGGAATGTGTTAGTCCATTGTGCGTTAGGTGATGGCCGCTCTGGTATGGTTAAGTCTGCAGTGATAATGAAACAAATGTTCAACGAGAGCCGTTTAGATTTAAGCAATGTGCTCGAGGGGACTAAGGCTTACGTCAAACCGTCCATCGAATCCGAACAAGCCGTTTTATCATATTTAGATGTGAAAAATAGCATTGATACGATTCGTAAAACTCATGCCAAAGCACTCGAGCGCTCTGATGATATAGAGGTTTTAAATCAATACCTTGAATATCTTCAAAATCAGAGTGCAACTGCATAATTGATCTCGTACTCGTGTCCGCAGTGACACTGAGCTATTAGGTTACACTGCCTCATCTGAACAAGTAATCGAGTGGGGCAGTGGTTAAATCAATTCTGGTAAATATAAATATAAATAGAGGTTAGAGCTGCTCTATATCTTTTACAGCTTACGCTTTTTGATGAGTGGTATTGGTCATCATAGCTATAAGTCTTGCCACTTTTTTACGTATGTCACGCCTATCTACAATCATGTCTAAAGCACCATGTTCGAGTAAGAATTCACTCTGTTGGAAACCATCGGGTAGTTTTTCCCGTACCGTTTGTTCAATGACTCTTCGGCCCGCGAAACCGATTCTCGCTTTAGGCTCACCGATATTGATGTCACCCAGCATGGCTAAACTGGCTGAGACACCGCCAAAGGTTTGGTCTGTTAGTACCGAGATATAGGGCAGTTTGGCTTCAGACAATCGTTTTAGGGCAGCGCTGGTTTTCGCCATTTGCATCAACGCCATGAGTGATTCTTGCATGCGCGCACCACCACACGCAGAAAAACATACCAGGGCACAGTCTGATTCAATTGCTTTATTCACTGCATCTACAAATCGAGCGCCCACAACGGAGCCCATTGATCCTGCCATAAAAGCAAATTCGAAAGCACATGCGACAACTGGCATTCCAAGTAGCTCGCCCTTCATCACGACCAGTGCATCTTTCTCACCTGTACTTTTTTGTGCAGAGGCCAGTCGCTCGGTATAGCGCTTGTTGTCTTTAAAGCTGAGTAGATCTTTTGGATGGTGTTGATCCCCTAACTCCGTACGTTCGCTGTTATCGAGAAATGTTTCTAAACGAAGACGTGCTGTCATGCGCATGTGATGCCCACATTTTGGACACACCTGTAGGTTTTCCTTGAGTGCGATATGGTACAAGGTTTGAGTACAAGAAGGGCAGTTGATCCAGACACCTTCTGGGACTGACGCTTTACGATTACTTTTTAAGTTATTCTTATTCAATAGTTTTTCTAGCCAGCTCATGGATAACCTTTATTCCCATCGTTCGAGTGATGAATATTGTATAAGCCTGATTTTGGTAATAAAGTGTCAATATTTGGCTTTATAATCCAATAATATGGGATTATCTGTGAGGAGATATGCTGGATAAAATTGATCAGCAATGGCTAAAGAGTTTTCATTGTGTTTATGAGAATAATAGCTTCAAAAGAGCGGCAGAGTTTCTGTGTTTACCGACTTCAAATGTTAGCCGACATATTGCGTTGTTAGAGCAACAACTAGACGTAAGACTGTTTGTGAGAAGCACGCGTCGTATTGCTCCAACAGAAGCTGGAGAGCATCTTTATCAGCGCACGCAGCCCTTGTTGGATAAACTCAACCAGGCGATAGAAGAGGTCACACAACACTCTCAAGAGGTGCAGGGGCAGTTAAACATCTTAATGCCGGACTCTGCCGAATTAGCTCAAGCTGTCATTGCCTTTTGCAACCAGTACCCATCCATATCACTGTGTTGTGATACCAGCATCAGTCCAAAAGAGGACTTGATCGACGGCTTTGACGTTATTGTCAGTTTTCATCGAGGAAAGTTAGAAGACAACAGCTGGATCGCCAAAGAAATCCAACGTTGGCCGAGTGCAGTCGTTGCTTCACCTAAACTTCTTCAAACCTGCTCAAAACCGTTTCAGATTACAGATCTAAAACACGTGTCCTGTATCAGTAGCTTTACCGCATTGAACGGAACGCCTTGGGTATTTATAGACGATCATGGTGAATGGGTAACACAGCGAGTCAAATCATCATTTAAGGTCAACAGTGGTCAGCTTGCTAAAGCTGGAGCATTGGCCGGTTTAGGCTTTGCGATACTACCAGCTGAGCTTTGTCGTGAAGAGGTTGAAGCTGGTGAATTAGAAATCGTGGAGCTCGAATATCAGCCCGCAGACATAGTTCTGTATGCGTTTTATGCCTCAAGAAAACATATAGCGAAGAGGGTTCCTGCTTTTATCGAGCACTTGCAGCACCATGCAAAATAAATCAGTAGGTCATTTAAACACCCCCTTGTCTAGGGGCGTAATAACGGGTACTGAAAAGCTACCCCCCAGTATCGCTAAAGTGCTACATTACAAGTTAACCGCTTGTTTTTAATTACCTTGAGTACCTACGTTATGTCACATACAGCCAAAGATCAGAAAAAACTAAAGGCCCGAGTTAGTAAAATACAAGGTCAGGTCAATGGTTTAAAAAAGATGCTCGATAACGACGAGCAACAGTGCCAAGACGTACTGCAGCAAATAGCAGCGATTCGTGGCGCAGTGAATGGCTTGATGAGAGAGGTCATTAAAGGTCACCTTCTAGAGCATGTGGTACTAGAAGATGACAAAGTTCAGCGTGAAGAAGATATGGAAGTGGTACTGAAAGTATTAGATTCATACATCAAATAGCGCTTGTTTTAGCGGTTCATTTGAGCCTTTCTTTTTACTAGTTCTTTCTTGAGAACATTAACAGCGTAAGGCTTCATTGATTTCCAGGCCTTACACTCTTCTCGTGTTCTACCACAGCCTAAACACCACCCTTTGTCGTGTGAAAAATCGCACATATCAATACAAGGGCTTTTCTGTTTTTTCATATTAGAGCCTATCTAGTACTTTCTCTACACTGGCTTCAAGTGAGCGCAGTCGGTTGAATTCTTCGAACAAACGCTGTTCTAGGTTTTTGAAGTTTAGGGGTAAGGTTCTCTGGCAAATCCCGTAGCTGTTGTCTTGGGTTTTGTAGCCTTTCCAACTTTCAATACGATCTTTTTCTAGAGCTTTAAACTGGCGTATAAATTCCGCTTGGGAAGGGCAGTCCTCTTCCGCATGCATGCAAACAGGAAAGGCCTTTTGCTTAATTTGAGGCCCTTCGATAAAGGTCTCAAAGTGGATACCGCCCTGTTTTTGGTTGAACCAAGTCTCTTTATATAACTGAAGGTACTCTCCACGGTTATAGATCTCCCAACCATCCTCGAACCAGTTTGCTTTTCTTAGCATCTTCTCTAGGTTGCGGAAAACACCTTTAACATCTTTCATATGGAAACTCTTCTTCCGTGGTTTGTGAGACAGTGCGTGAAAAAACTATACTCCCCCTGAGTATAAAATACTACCCCCTAGTATATGTGGTTATCGTACATCATCGAATCTTAGAGCTTATCTTAGCGTGCCAGAATCGGAATTAGCTTGCTTGGAAAGGACACCGATAAACCTGATCTAGCTGTATTCCCGATGTGATTCTAGGCCCTTATGTATGGGGTATTTACGCGGTAAAACTGACAAGTTGATGTTTAACGAGGGTTCATTTCAGTTATGTAGGCCGAATAAAACAAGGGAGGCGAGATTAATCGGTTCTATCCTCGTTAATTTTCAGGAAAATAGCCGCCCGATGATTAATGTCGGTAGTGAACACGAGGTTTCAGGTATGGCAAAGAAAATTATATTTATCCACGGTCGGGGGCAAAAGCCTGACAGGGAGTCGCTTCAATCATTGTGGTACGATGCTATCGAACATGGATTACAGCGTGACTGTAAAGGTTCTGATTCACTCCAAGCTTTCCAGAATATCGAGAAGCGTTTCGTGTATTTTGGCGACTTATCAAACACATTATTGAACAAGCCAACTGAAGAGCCGCTTGTCCGACAACAGGCTTTGATCGATCTCAAAGGGTACACCTCCCATCAGTTTAATAAGAAAACGTATGGTGAAGTTTCGAAGGCAGGGTTCCTGCAAGAGGCGCTCGCGGATACTTTTTCTTCTGTGCTTAGTCGTTTGAAAATGGCAGAGCCACTTATAGCATTAGTTGCTCCCGATATGAGTCATTATTGGTATGAAGACTCTTACTTTGGTAGCGACGTAAGGTATCGATTAATGGTGGAGCTGAGAGAGGCGCTAGATAACCAAGATGAGGTGATGATCGTCGCACATAGCCTTGGCACAATGATCAGTTATGACGTGTTATGGAAACTCTCCCATTACAGTGAGTACCGAAACGCTTACGGCGCTAAAAAGAAGATCGATCTTCTGGTTACGTTAGGTTCACCATTAGGCGATGAGAGTGTAAAAGAGCGCTTGAAAGGGAGCCGTTTAGAGGGCATGAAAAAGTACCCTTTAAATATTCATAGGTGGGTGAACTTGTCGGCTGAAGATGACTTTATCTCTCACGACAGCAAAATCAAAAATGACTTTCAAGAGATGCTCAAACTGGATTTGATTGCTGGTGGAATGAAAGACATTTATCCAATTTACAATCTCAATGTGTGTGACGGGCAAAGTAACCCGCACGCTTCTATTGGTTATCTTATAAACCCCCAATTCATCTCCGTGTTAGATGAATGGCTTGCCAGTTAGCGGTAGCGCGCAAGTTCAAATACGAATATTCAAAGGTAGATAGCCAGATAATCAAATGAGTATTGCGATGTGGAGATCTTGCTTAATCCAATCTTATCACTGCGATTGTACTCCTCAATCGAGTGGTCGAACCCATAAGCTGTAGAAGGCGCCATATATTGAGTAATGCCGTGCTGTGTCGTTGTTATTTGATCATGCCCATGTCCACAAATCACCTCTCGTACTCCATATTTCTGAAGCACCTTCATTATGGAAAAATCGTTCTCGAGACGTATTGCTTGCATCCAATCGGCACCGACAGGGATGATAGGGTGGTGAACAATAATGATAGGGTTACTGGCTTTTCTCAGCTGTTTCTTTAACTGGGCCAGGCCTCGATTATCGATACGCCCTGAACCGAGCGGGTGAACGCTGTCTTTGGGTTTGAAACTCGAATCGAGGAACACAAACTCTCGCCCACAAACGTTGGCTCTGTCGGTCACGCAGATCGTCGAACCTTTAAGTTCTGCACGCATTAAGCGAGAGTCATCATGGTTGCCTGCAATCGCATAAATAGATTTGTTGGTAAGGTGTCGAACGAACGTTTCTAAGTGAGTATAGTCACCGGGTTTGGGGTTACAGCAAATGTCACCTGTCAGGAAAATAGCTTCGCATTCTTGATCGTTATTGACGTATTCAAGCGCTCGACGTAGGTTTTCATAACTGGATTCATCGGAGAGGTGGCAGTCACTGATTTGGTAAATGGTGTTCATTATTGGCGTCCGGTTATTTCAATTCTTGAGTGAGATAATCAAGCAGGGCTTTTACCTTAGGTGCTTACCTTTTATGGCTTAGCCAGAGCGTGTTTCGCTTTATGGATCTAAATGCCCAATCATACAAGATACTAATTAGCTTACCATTTTCTACAAATTGTTCAGCTATGTTATCTGGTAACTCTTTGCTCCTAAGCTCCTGAATCACCATGCGCCCGTGAGTTTTGATTAGTACAAAAATGCCTGCTGTATGAGCAGGCATTGTGTGAGGTAGGTTTAATAGAATGACTCCCACAAACTAGTGAAGGAAAGCATTCAACCCTAGTGGATTAAAGAAGCGAATCCCGTTGGAGAGATAAAACCATCATTTGTTCTTTGGTCAACCGTCTTTAAAATTGGGTTGATGTAAAACTCTACGATTTCGTCACTATTGATTCGATTCATGTACAACATGACCGTTTGATCAGATTGTACGACAGCGCCATCGATAGCGGTTAATTTATCAACGTCTGGTGCGTAAAAGTCTTTGTTAAGCTCTATGCCAGTATCAAAGTCATAGAATGTTTGAGTCTCAGTATCGAATGCCGATACTTTGACTGTTACCCCTTCCTTAACCCAAGATTCATTGTAATCGACGCAAAACAGGGTATGTTGCGAGGCTCTCAATGCATCGAATGAAGAGTAGGGGCGACTTTTGTCTATCAGCGCACTTTCTCCAACGTAGTCGTAGCTATTCTCATTGAGCTTATTTACTACGCATCCAATATTCATGTCATAACCATTAATTTGTGGGCTGCGCTTACTTGTATTAACGGTATTCCCTTCAGAGCCAGTAATGTCGTATTGGCTTTGCGTCGAGGCTAGCTTGTCTCCTACTGGCGTAACAAATGAAAAGTAGTTTGGCTGTGTACGGTCGATCCCTGCTAGTTTGCCATCAACCACTCTCAAGGAATCATAACGTGAATTCGTATCGTGATAGTCTAGTTCCTGATATTCATCTGAAGATTTGATATAGGCATAGTGATTATAATTCACAGCATGATCTTCTGGTGGATCTTGGTAGTCGACGAGAATGTTACCTTGTGCGTCTATCTGTATGTCTCGTTCATCGGCATACGCACGACTTTTTAACGTTTTGAAGACAAAGGCATTATCTTTTAGCACTGCTTTGTAGATTCCTCTTGTGTGCCAATGCTCGTCATCTGTAATGTCAAAGCTATATAGCGTCTCATTTGGTGCTAAGTCACCTTGTTTCTGTTGGCTAAGAAATGGGCTCTCGTTTTGTAACTCAGCATCAAATTCCGATACCTTACCGTCAATCACAATGGGATAAAGCTGACCACTTTCTTTGTCCATGATGACAGGGTAATTGCCATGATATGTTTTACCTTTCCAAGCGACCGTTGAGTTGTCCATATTAAACATGGTGTACTTTTGGTTGATATCGAATACACGTGTAACCGTTGGCATAACCGCTTCGTCACACTGTTCGCATGGCTGGAAGGCAACTTCGAATATGCGCTCGTCACCTTGTAAACTTTTGTACGCCATCGTATTTAATGCCGTATTGCTTGCGGGCTCAATGTCAAAATTGGAAGGCTTAATTGTCTGAAAGTTGGTTTGGGGAATATTCAGTGATTTGAGGGCTGGAAGCTTAACAAGCGGTGCTGGATCAATTGAGCCATTACCGTTTGAACCTCCGCCATTCGAGCCTCCACTGCTTGAGCCGCCGCCACACCCGGTAAGGGCCATAGTTAGCATTGCTGCGATTGAAATAGTGTATTTCTTAATGTTCTTGTTTTGCATGAGCTGACTTGTGTTCTTGATTGTGGGATTGATACTTCTCTCTAACTTAACCGCCACTTTATTTTTTATCTGAAACCAACATTGGAATCAGGTGTTTTGTTGTGTGCGGTCAATGATTCTGAGCGGAATCATTGTGTATTCACATATTGGGATGAATACGAGTAAGTTAGGACGCTTTGTTTAAATGCCTTTGTAGGCTTGTTAAAGAGTTGCGCGATTATAGTTATTTTTATTGTGTTGCCAGCTGTGCAAACTAATATTTTATAAATGATTGGTTGAATGACTATTTCTAAGTAACTAGCGGCATATATTCGGTGTATAGCTATAGCATGATTTAATTATTCTGATGTATTTAGTCAGCCAGTTGTCGCTTATTATTTTTTTTGACGCAACAGATGGTCGTACTTTTAATAAGCTCTAAAAAATCTAGCTGCATGTTCAAATGACTATATTAGATACTGGGAATATAATCTGGAGTTTAGCTCTATAAATGCCATGGTACATATTGAAAGTGTGGTAATTAAATAACCTACGTGCTTATAGGGTGGATATACAGTGGGTAGGGAACAGATCGTGATTCTTAAATTCTGCTATTTAATTATTAATTCTTTATCTATTTTTGTTTATTCGAAATTTTTACGTATCTCTATATGGGACTCAATTAGTTAAGTGAGTCCTGAAATACTAAAGAATATTCCCATTACCTAATGGATCTAGTGAAGCCGCTGCGTAAGATGTTGTGCTGAGTAGTAGAAATAATATGGTCCACTTTAACATGATAGGTCCTCATTTTTTGGTTCGGTGGATAGGGTATTAGATAGCTTGATGGTGTGTAAAGCATTAATAGATAAGAGTTTTTATTGATAAATTCGTCGAGTTAGCTCGGTGTAAGTACGTGCGAAGACATGAAAACGGCCTAAGGCTTTAATAAAAAAAAGCCACCCCGAAGGGTGGCAAATACAAACGAGAAGAATCATTACAAATGAAAAGCCCTTATTTCATAGTAAAGATATTCTACAAGGTTATGCAGACGGTTGAATGTGAACATTATGTTGTAGATGTTGCAAATTTGTAATTGGCAAAGTGTGATATTTGAACAGGAAATGCCCGATATATGCACATTTTGTTTGATCTAGCGCTGATATTTCCGCCGCTAGTATCTCGTCCTTTTGCCTATTCAGCTCTTTGTTCTGGGTTCATTTCATTATTCAAAAACTCTTCAAGTGGAATCGGTTTAGCGAACAAGAAGCCCTGTAGGTAGCTGACGCTTCGCTCTCTTAAATAATCTGCTTGTTGCTCTGTTTCAACGCCTTCAGCGATAACATCTAGAGATAAGTCGTGCGACAAGGTGATCATGTTTTGAAGTAGGTGGCCTGTTATTGTGTCAACGCCAATGTCTCGGACAAAGGTTTGGTCAATCTTTAGGTAGTCGAGGTCTACTTTTTGTAAGTTAACCAAAGAGGAGTGACCCGTACCAAAGTCATCTATTGCTATCTTGCATCCGAGCGCTTTGATTTTCCCGAAAATATCATCGGTTAAATCGCAGTAGTTTAGCGCTTCTCTTTCTGTGAGTTCTAGAACTAGAGTAATGTCGTCACAGTCAATAATATCGATAAATTCCTGACACGCCTCCAGTAATGTGCCTTTCGAACAGTGCTGGGGTGAAATGTTTATACCCACATGGAAACCATTGGGTAGCTTGTCTATGAAAGGCTTAATTTGCATAGCAGTAAGCCGCATCAATTGATGTGTCATCGGTACAATAAGACCAGAGGTTTCAGCCTTAGGAATGAAAAGATCTGGCCTCACGATGCCTTGCACGGGGTGTTTCCACCTCAATAGGATCTCAATGCCTTGTATTGTACGAGTTTTACTATCCACAATCGGCTGAGCGTACGGGACAAACTCTTTTCTTTCCATTGCTCGCTCGATTTCGAGGTATAGATTAGAGGGACGCCTTGATAGCCATATAAGATAAAGGGCAAACAGAGTTTGCAGCAGTATGATGGCTACAATGTATTGTTTATCCTTGGCCCAGAATGCCGTCAGCATATTAGGGTAAGCAAACCCTGCATGTGCGCTATAAGGAAACTCTTTTGATGACACTTGATGCCAAGAGATGAGTTTTTCTACTGGGTTTGTCTTTACGGTCAACTCTTTACTATCAAGCCACTTATCACCGACCGCAATAAATGATCGTAACTTGCTGCCTGAAGTGAGCGACTCTCTTAGGTAAAGGCTATCAATCCCACTTAATGCCGCGTGATCATCCAACGTTGACCTCACCACGATAAGAGGGTGAGAAGTATCAACATTACTTCCATTAAGCAGCAGTAATTGTCCTGAAGTGTATGCGGTAGGATCATATTTGTAATTGCCTTCACCCCAAATAGAGGTGCAGAAGATAACATTGTCTTTCGCTAGATTGGCACTTCGTACGTAAGGTATGGTTGCTACCAGATGTCTAAGGGCTAGGGCTTCATCTTCACAGGCATTAGAGTTTAGCAATAGCTTTAAAGCACTCGTGTTGGTCTCCTTACCAAACTCAAGAATCTCATCTACTTCTTGAACAATATTCATTGCTTTCTGGTTGGCTTGCTCATCCAGTGAACGCCCAAAATTGAGATACAAAAAAGTGAGAGCCAAGACACAAGGGATAAAAGAAAGAAATACTAGCGTTGTTGGGCTAGTTTTTTTGTTTGCAAACATAGAAGGCCTAGTTAATTGAGTCTTTTTTGTTTTAAGAGAAGAGCATTTAACGAGATTGGGTACCCAAGTGCTTCGTTAGGAATACATAAACATCAGTATAAAGCATAATTTTAATCTTTCACTTAAGATTCGCTGCTGATTCCACGTCGTCCATTCTCATTTTTGAGAAATAATTGTTCAACACGAAGCATATAGTGAGTGAAAAATACATATTACCTATTTTATCTGCAAAGACATGTGGTGTACGTTAGTAACTCTTCATAGAATAATCAGCATTAGGTTAGATTATTTCCCTTACGGAAAATATTAACTATACAGTTTTCTTATATCACTATTAATATTAAGGTTATTTGGCGGCCGTCTATAGAGATGAATCCTCAATGGTAAATGCCCACTTGATACACTTTGGTGTGCAAACAAACCCCATTGTGTATTTTTTTATCATGAATATATAAACGTTTTGTATTGATTTTTTATTATTTATAGCCGTTATTTCAATCAGTTCTGCCTGTTGAGCTAAGATCTGCTCTTTAGTCTTTTGCAATAGAACGTCGCTTAGTTTTGTATCAAATACATTCACTATTTCATCATAACTAAGTTGCTTCCCCTCGATAGAGATAAAGTAAGCTTTATTTCCAACTTCGTTGATCTCATCGACGCCGTTTTGAGCCAAAAGGCTCATGGCTCCGTTATGGGTACCAGCAATCTTCCATATGAAGCCTTCTGGCGCTGTTAGTATTTGACCGTAGGTCGTACATTTTACATCGGACAGCTCCGAAATTAGGCCTGGCATTCCGGTGACCATATCATCGGGACCATCTTTACAGGGTATCTGAAACTCTGGATTCACTAGATCGACCAATTGAGCGGCGTGTAATGGTGCTGTGAGTCCCATCAAGGCAATGCTTAATATCATCTGCTTAAACATTTCAACTTCTCTTAATTGTTTTGTTTAAATAGGGCGTGCCCAAGGCCAAGCATTAATCAAAAATTGATTACTTCAAGTGTGGTGCACTTGATGCAATTGTGCAAAAAGCAGGGGAAAGTTTGAGTTCAATTCAATAGGTATAAGCGGTGCTGAATCATCTAGATGAACTCACGCTAAAAACAGGCAGTGGAACTGTACATGGGATTTTTAAGAACTAGAACATGGGGTTAAGCTGAGTGCGGTAGGAATCTGTTTTGTAAGGCTAGAAAATATTAAGACCTCAACTCTGAGAGGTCTTAATACACTTATGTTAGTTAGCTTTTGATGCTTTATGTTGCTCAACCATGAAAGTAATCGCGTCATCACTTAGGCACGATTTGCTCACGTATTGGCGTTGCTTCCCAATATGAATGATAAAGCCAAGGTCAGTCTCCTCAAGCTCGTCGATCTGGTTCCACTTAATCGTGTTGGTGGTCTTATAGTTTTTGTAACTCACGCCATCTAAATCACCTTTAAATACCACTTTGCTGCCAGCGCCAGAGCTGATTCTTTGTCGCCACAACCACCAGGTTCGTTTGCAATATACGCTGAACGCTTCAATAACACTCAATACAATGAAGAACCAACCAACGTAGCCGCTCGGTAATAGTTCAAACTCAAGTAGAACCCAACCAAAAAGAAGAAACAAAAACGCCTTCAAATACGCTTTTGGGAATTGAGTTGGGACGCTCGTTTGATCATAGCACTCAGCGAAGAAAGCTTTGTCGAGGGTGTACTCTGTGGTGAAACCGGGTTCTTTAGACATGTATGGCTACTTTAAGGTTCTCTGTAAATGGATTTTCGGTGGTCAGGTGTCCCACGCTGCAATTTCGCAACTTGATTATTGTATCGCTTCTTATGGCTTATCTTTAGCTATTTTGGTTATCTTTTGTAAATCGATGATACTAGATAACGGTATTCGTACTATTAGCTATGCAACGTTTGAATAAAATTAAAGGGTGTTTATGTCAGCGAAGTAAAAAGACCTCTGGCTAAGAGGTCTTTAGTCTGGGGAAGTGTTATGTAGTTTCTAGCAGTGTTAGAGCGCCCCTACAGTTACATAGTAAACACCGGCGACATACCGCTGTCTTGTCCACTCATTAGCAACAAGCCAATTAAGACAAGTAAAACACCACCAAACAGTTGCAAGTAATGACCTGCAGCTTTCAATGACGCACTGTTATTCTTGTTACCTGCAGCCAAATAGCGTTTTACCAAGTTTTTGCCTGTTAGTGTCATGATTGCAATCGTCGAGGTCGTGAACGCGGTACCTATCGCCATGGCAAAGGCACTGACAACCCCCATCCAATATAAGCCAACCATGTTTGCGAAAAGCAGAACCATAATCGCACCTGTACATGGCCTTACGCCAATCGTAACGATGATTCCTGCATATTCACGAAGTGTTGAAGCTTTGTTTATAGCGTCTGCATCGGCAACATGCTGGTGGCCGCATCCGCAATCCGTATGAGAATGATCTGTGTGAGCGTGTTCTGCAGTTTGTAATGCGTTAGATGGGTTCAACATCATTGAACCAGCAGGTACTGATGAGCTAAGCGCCATTGGTGATTGGACTGAAATTGGCGAAGACGTATCGGCAGCTAAGGTGGTGATCGCTTTCACTTTCAATTTTGGTGTACGCATTGTGGTGTAGATGTTTTTAAGAGCCTTCCAACAGATCAATGCACCCACTACCGCGACTAACGCGAAACTCAACGAGACAAACATGTTGGCTTTGTCATTCACCATTCGCATAGAAGCGCTAAAGCCCCATAGCAACACGCTTACTAATAATATTGCGACTAATGCTTGTAAAAATGCAGAAACAATCGTTAGCACTAAACTGGCTTTTGCTTTTGTTGGGTGAGTAGCTAAGTATGTTGAGACGATGACTTTGCCGTGTCCTGGTCCAAGTGAGTGAAGCATGCCGTAGATAAAGCTGAACCCGATAAGGTAGCTACCTGCTCCCCAAGGGTTAGACTTCGCATCATAGAGGAGGTCGGCAAGCTCTGAATTAACTTCTCTTTGCCATTGAATGCTGGATATCACCAATGATGGCCACATAACCCACAGTTGGTATGCACCGACGGCAACGAGTGTTAAAGCAAGGACACCTATAAGGTAGTACTTAGTTTGAATTTGATTTTTCTGCATTAAATGCACCTTTATCAGAAATCTTTTTCTCGATGATTAGAGAGACTGAACGAGCACAGACGCTTAATTGTCGAAACGCCTAATCGTAAAAATAAAACGCCTTGGTTAAGAACCAGGAACCGCTGCGCAATGAAGCTCGACCGACTGAGTGAATAGCTGACCTAATGTGTTGTCTGGGTCGGCATCGGCAGGTAAAGACATCGCATAACTCATTTGCTCAGGCGTTGGGTTCGGCTCGATAATTTCTAACTTACATTGCCTTGCGAGCTCTGGAGATAACGTCACGTCTTCATTGGCGATCCACGACATATCGACAAAATAGCTCGGGTCGAAAATTAACATGCGAAGCGAATCGCGGGTGACCGGTTTTGGCTTTGAAAGTGGTAGGTCGAACGTTAGAACCATTTTGGCTTTATCACGTTCGAACTTAGCGTGTTCAGCAACCTGATATTTAATTGGCTCCTCACCATCGTAGAAATAGGTGAAGTAGTGCTCGTACATCATGTTTTCGATTACTGAGGCAGCAAGGTTCTTGAACGTCTCTTCCTCTTTTTCTGGAGAAACGTCTTCGCCATCCAGCATGTACATAGAGGTCATGGCGTCAAAAGACCACTCCATTGAGAATCCGGTGATCATGCCATTCTCGCCCTCTATATGAGTTTTCATTTCGATCCAAGAGTGGGGGTGTGCATGCAGGTTCGGAGCAAAAGTCAGCATCGCTAACCAAAGAGGTAAATGCTTAACAGAGCGTAATCTCGTTGGGAAACGACATAAATATCGTGAGGAGAGGCACCTGAGCACCTTGATTAGACTAAATAGCGGTTTCATGGGACATAATAGTTAATTGATGTAATGTTATACTATAACAACTGGTAGTGCTGTTCACATCAAATTTGTGTAAATCATCAATTCACTTGTAATAATGTACAGCAAGTGTCGATCATTATTTTTTATGAGCCTCCCATACTCAAAGTCATCAAATTACTCAGTGTTGCGTTATCTCTATTTTGTATTCGATATGAAACTAAGCTCTAATAATTTTTGGAGTGCGACAAACAAAAGAGTGCCTGAAGTGATGATCACCAAATTGATAAGTGCGACATTATTATGTTTGTTGTTTTTCTGTAGCGTTATCAAAGCAGAGACGAACATACGTATTTTGAATAATACCCGTGAGGATCTTAGCCTATTTATATCCGGAGATGAGCAAGTTATCACCTCAACCGGCGTCAACCATATCAGGCCTTATAGCTATGCTGAGGTTGCTAACCTGAGTCGATATGGTGGTATAAAAGTAGGCAAAGACTACTACTTTTTTATATTTTTAGGCTACGAATATCTCACTCCAGTCGTTAGGCTAAAAGGAACAGCGTGGGGGTCTGATATGTCTTTTACCCTTGTCGATCCTGAAACCACACATATCGGTGACTTATACAGTGATCGAGCAATTCACGGGAACAATAAAGGGGGGTACCGATACTATTATAAGGCTGATTACACCGGTGGTTATGATGATATAATGTTTGTTATAAGTGAAGAGCCAACGGCTCCATTATCTGATGCGAATAGCATCAATATACTGACTTACAACGTATGGCTGCTCCCTTATATTGGAGAGTATATGAATGATAGAGATATACGAATTGCTGAAGCGGTCAAGAATCATGACGTGGTTTTTATGCAAGAGGTGTTCAGGCGAGAAAATGAACTACGTTTAAATGCGGACATGCAGCGCCATTTTCAGTATGTCAGTCATAAACTCGATGGTGGTGGCAGTAATACCTACGATGGCGGTGTTATTACTTATAGTAAATATCCCATTGTTGAACAGGCACAACATGTCTTTGATAACTGTCGGGGAACCGATTGTGCGGCAGATAAAGGTGTTCTCTATACCAAGATAATAAAAGATAGCCGCCCTTATCATCTGTTTAACCTGCATCTTGGCTCTTGGAATTCCCGCGAACATCGAAATATACGAATGCTGCAGGTCGGTGAAATACTCGCCTTTGTGGAACGGTTAGGTTTACCGGAGGACGAGCCTGTTATCTTCGGTGGTGATTTCAATATCGCCAAGCACAAGTTTCCGCTCGATTTCACTCAAATGCTAAGAGTACTGGATTTGCAAGAGCCTTCTTTAAAGGGAGCATTGACCTATAGTTACGATCCGCTTGTGAATCAAAACCTATCCGATAGTGATCAATCAGCCCAAGAACGATTGGACTATCTGTTGTATTCAAATAATGGCAGCGTGATGGCGAGTTCCAGCAAAATTGAAGTGTTACGCAGTTTTGACGATGACATGTGGGGTGTGTGGGATTTATCTGACCACCTTGCGGTAAGTGCACGTTTTGAAGTGCCCTGAAATGATAGGGCACTGTTCATATGGGCAATCATTATGTTTTTAGAAGAATTTCTTAATCGCTTTTTCAGCACATGCGACATCTAAGTGACCACCAGGAGCACCGCCCACACCAATCGCCCCAATCATTGCGTTGTTGAGTTGTACCGGAACACCACCCGCGAGAAATAACAGGTTGTCATCCATATTCTGTAAAGGTTGCATGATCGGCTTATCGGCGATGAGCTTCATCAAGTTACCTGAAGGCTGCTTCATGCTTGCCACTGTGAACGCTTTTTTGCGCGAGCTATCAAGGGTGTGAATACCTGCACCATCAGAACGCAGTTGAGCAATCACATTACCCGACAAATCAACAATAGTTGCAGAAACCTTGTAGCCATCTTCCTTGCATTGATTTACTGCTTCATGAGCAAGCTTGAATGCCGCTTCTGATGAGATTTGAGTGAAAGAGACCGTTTGTGTCTCTGCCGCCATTGCGTTGTTAGAAAGGCTAAGGAAACCAAGAGTTGCTACTAGTACAGTTAGTTTTGTCATTTTCATGTTTACTCCATTAAGACATTCTTTTTCAGGTATAGGGTTTCGATGAGTGCTGGTCTGATATTGACAAGCCACTCTTAATCAACAGATTCATACTAACGAACGCATGATTACGAGGTGCTTTCTTGAACATTACAAAGTTGCAATGTTGCTTATATTCGAGAAAGGATATTGATAGAGTGTGTTTAGAGCACGCTAACTGATAAATGAAAGTAAATGAAAATACTATTGATTGAGGACGACATTCATATCGCGAAGTTTTTGGTGAATGGTTTTCATCAAGAAGGGATAACGGTGACCCACTCAACGGATGGTGTTGATGGATTACACGAAGCCGTGACTGAAGGATACGACGTGATTATTCTCGATATCATGTTACCTAAGAAAGACGGATTTGCAGTGCTTGCCGAGCTGCGAGGGCAGGGCTACGCGACGCCCGTCATCATATTAAGTGCTAAACACTCAGTAGAAGAGCGTGTTCAAGGGCTGCAATCCGGTGCTGATGATTATTTGGTGAAGCCTTTTGCATTCCCTGAGCTGCTCGCTCGTTGCCAAACATTGGTGCGTAGAGGCAAGCAACCGACACCTCTGCCATTAGAACTGCATTATGGTCCGCTTAGCCTAGACCTTCTCAAGCACACGCTACAAAGAGGTCAACAAACGATCACCATTAATCAGCGTGAGTTTATGTTGATGAAGTTACTGCTGGAAAACCCCGAGTCCGTCATGTCTAAAACGGCGATTCTTGAGCATGTTTGGGGGCATCAGTTTGATCCGCAAACCAACGTGGTGGATGTGCTCGTGTGTCGACTACGCAGTAAAGTCGACAAGGGGTTTTCTAAGCCATTGATTCACACACTTCGAGGTGTTGGTTATGTCCTCAAGTCGTAGTATTGAACAGGCGCTTGCCAAAACGCAGAGACATTTATTGGTTCGCTTTATGTCGACCTTGCTACTCTGCTTGCTGCTGGTGGAATTGATTGTCGGAGCCATTTTCTTTTTCGATCTTTATCAAACGGAGAAGAAAATTCTAACGTCGATGTCGACTGAGTATCAACGTATTCTAACTTACGACTCTAGCGAACGTTTGATTCACGTTTTAGAGGCTAACCCTCATCGATTACTTGAAAACAACATTGCCGCTTATAAGGTTGAGAAGGGCGTTTCATCTGAGGGAACGTTCATTGCGGGAAATCAACACCTATCAACAACACAACCTTATTCCAGCTACCAAATTGATGACAACCGCTCGTGGCTAGAGAGCTTCATACTTAGCCCTTATATGTCTTTGGCAATTGAAGGGGAGCAATATGACTTCTGGTTGGTTTTGGACAACCGTTCGAGAGACTATATCGCTTACAATCAATGGCTAATGACCTTGTATGCCTTGCTTGCACTTGTGGCGGTTACTGCGGTGTTTACTCGTAGAATCATACACAGTGCGATGTCGCCCCTGATTACTTTTGGTGACCTGCTCGATAAGCTTAAAAAGGGGCAGTTAGAACTTCCCAGCACTAGTACTAGAACTCAGAAAGAAACCAAATCTCAGCCACAGCAAGGTCTCAACGTCATCAGTTCCAGTGTTCACACTGCAGTTGCAAAGCTCCAGCATGTCACGACAACATTGAATACCACTGTAGATGCGATTGCCCATGATATTCGAACTCCTTTGTCTCGTATTACTTTGGCGTCTCAAAGCGCATTACTGAGCAACGCCGATGAGCAAGTAATGAAAGATGCATTGGCAGATTGTTCTGAACACGCGATGCAGGCAAGTAACATGTTAACTGCTTTGATGAAGCTGAACGATGAACTGACCGGCAAGCGCACACCACAGAAGGTGTCGACACAGGTAGCGGATGTGGTTGGTAATGTTGTGAGTTGGTATGAAGATGTGGCAGAAGATAAACAAATCGAGCTAATGCTTGAAGGTGACCTTGAGGCTGTTGTTCAGTCAGACCCTGACAAGTTGACTCAGGTGTTGGTTAATCTTGTTGATAACGCGATTAAGTACACCGAGCCTGAAGGAAGAGTGACGGTCAAAGTTGAGCAAACTACAGAGGGCAAGGTGGCGATAAGCGTTCAAGATACCGGTGTTGGGATAGAGCAGAAATATCTGGATCTGATTTTTGAAAGGCTTTATCGAGTCGACAGTAGCCGAAGTAACGTTGAGGGGTATGGTATCGGGTTATCTTTGGCGCTTGCTATGGTCGAGAACCTCGAAGGCACGTTGAACGTGAAATCTGAGTTAGGAGTGGGGAGCACCTTCACGCTTACGCTTTGATAATCGGTATTGCAGGTTATCGTTTTATTGGCTATGAAGGACGGCGGCCTTTGTAAGTAACGAGTAGGTTACCGATCAGCATCACCACACCACCAATGATTAGCGCGAAGGTCAGTGGTTCGTCATAAAGCACAATTCCGACTATTGCGATAACAGGGAGCCTGAAAAAGTCGAGTATCATCACCAGAGTCACTTCTGCGTTCTTCATGGCTTTGGTCAAACAATAATGAGCGGAGAGTGCAGATAGGGCGACTAGCAACAACCAAGCTGATTCAAGTGTTGAAGGCGTTTTCCATACTTGCCAAGACAGAATCAAGCCGATAGGTAGTTGGATTAAACACATGTAAAACAGGATGGTCAGCGGAGCCTCTGTGCTGGCTAAAGATTTGGTCGACGTATGCGCAACCGCGTAACAAAACGCTGCACACAACACGACAATAGCTCCGGCATTCATGACATCTTGAGTCGGTTGAACAATGATGACAACGCCGAGTAACCCTAATGCGATGGCCATCATCTTCTTAAGTGTTAGGCTTTCACCCAGAAAGAGGCTCGCCAATAGAGCTGTCCAAAGTGGGACGGTGAATTCAAGCGCAAACACTTCCGAAAGGGGAAGTAATCCAATTCCAACAAACCAGCCAAACTGCCCTCCAAAGTGAAAGACATTACGCAGGCTATGTAAGCGGAGTCGCTGTGTTGAAAACAGTCCCTTTTGCTTGGCCGCGATGATCAGAAATGACACGACACATAATCCAATGACACTTCGTACTAACAACACTTGATAAGTACTGATGTTACCGCTGAGCTCTCTTGCTCCGATGGCCATCAAACTGAATGACATCAGAGTGCCTATCATCCAAAGAATCGTTGATGAGATAGTGATTTCCTTATCGTGCGTGTCAGGTGCCCATAATGAATGATTGTGCAGACTTTAACCGCTGCATTCAATTGAAACCTATTGTTTAATCGGATTTTGCATACTTGCTATTAAGATCGCTACAAACGGTAAATCTAATTTTTCACACGATAATTATTGGCATATGCTAATAACTGGGCGTATTCTGAGCTCCTGACCATCAATAACAGGAAGTTACCATGTTATACGCAGTACCTTGCCGCGACCTTCATGTCGGCAACCATTTTGCTCGTTCTCCTCAGATAGCTATTGTCGATGAGCGAAAACAAATCAAGCATCTTATCCCTTTGGTTGAGTCTGATAGCTCGTGCAATAAGAAGAAACGATGGATGTCTGTTGTTAAATCTTACGATGTGCAGGCTGTGGTGGTTCGACACATTGGGAGGAAGATGTTGGCGCACTTGTTTAACAACGATATTCGTGTTTTTTCGTCTAAAGGAAAGGCGGAAGTGGCGACTTTGGACTTCAGCAGTCTGCAAGAAGTGACTGATATTGATTATGGTCGAGAGTCACGAAATAGCGGGTGCAGCAAGAATACGTGCGGCGAGAAAGGGCACAAGAAAGAAACGTCGATTCTCACGGCCCAGTTGAACCGGTTCAGTGTTATTCGAGGTGTCCGAAAATGACATTTTTACTCACACTGGTGGCCTTTGTTGGAGTGGTTGTGTTAATGGCAATTGGCGTGATTTTTTCACGTAAGCCAATCAAAGGCAGTTGTGGAGGACTCGCGCAGTTAGACATTGAGCGCGAGTGCAATTGCAAGGATGTGTGCGAAGGGCAAAGCCGAAAGCTGTATCAGATTACTGAGCCATCACATTAATGTTCTTTGAGAGCCTGTCGACAAGCAAAGTTAAAGCTTCGGACTATGAGCCTTGAATCACTAATGCATGGCCGTTGACGATGCACTTTGCGACTTTGGTTCGTGCTCGTTTAATGATGTTGCCGAACGTTTGGCGAGACACCTGCATCTGCTCTGCGGCTTCAAGTTGGCTTAGACCTTCTTGATCCGCTAAGCGCAAGGCTTCCAACTCTTCTAATAGCAGCTCTTCTTTCTGAAGCTCGTCCATAGGAACACCATTAGGTTTGAAACAAGAGTAAGCCGCACGGGTACATAACTGGCGATGTTTTTTTGGTCGAGCCATATCAATCTCTAAGAATCTAAGGGTAAAAAGGAATAAGGGAAAGTATGAAGGTTTTCATTCCTCACAATCATCGCCGTTGCCAAGTGTGCAGCCAAGGTTTTTTCGCAGACAGCCCCATTTGTTTTGAAGCCGTTGGTGCGCATGAAGCTTTAACCAAGAAGGAAGTTCTAGTTAAATATGAAGCTAAACCCAAGTATGAAACTTTAATAAAATATGAAGCTTTTGCCAAGATTGTACCAACAGATAAAGTTGAGGGCTACGATGGCATCATGCAGGGCGGTATTGTCACCACATTACACGATAGCGCGATGCTGCATTGCTTGTTCCAAAACAGCATCAATGCGATGACAGTGAGTTTAACGTCTCGCTTTCATCATCCAATCTTCATTGGTCAAGAGTTAGAAGTTCGCGCACATTGGGTCAAAAGCAGACGCAACATTCACTTCTTAGAAAGTAAAATCACTCAGAATGGGAAGCTGTGTTCATCGGCACAAAGTCAGTTTATGTCTTAGGTTTACAGCCCAATGTTTTGCAGAATAATTAGGGTTCTCTATAGTTAAAGTAACAACTATTAAAGCTAGGGCAGCATTGAATTCATCATAAACTTTTTTCACTTATGAGGACGCTAGGGTGTGTTCGTTAGGCGAGCCTTTGCACTCGATTCAATTCATCGCTGCCTTTTCTGGAGGGCTGCTGATGCAAAAATTCTTCAAATCGACACTTCGATACTGTGCTCTTTCAATCGTTTTACTTTTTCCATTCTTCAGCACTTCTGCTTCATCTGCTCCGCTTAAAGTTGGCGTTTACTCTTGTCCTCCTTTTGTTATTGGCTCGATGGATAATGAGTGGGATGGCCTCAGTATTGAGCTGTGGGAGAAGATCGCCAAGGATATGGATGTTGCGTTTACGATAGAAAATCACCCCCTCGATGACTTACTCAGCTCGATAGAGACGGGGCAAATCGATATTGGTGTCTCTTGCATCTCAATCACGCCAGAACGTGAACTGTTCGCTGATTTCTCGCACTCATTCTATGAAACCCATCTTGCTATCGCAGTGAAGAAGAAAGGCTACCTGGAGACGTTACACTCGATATTCTTGAACCCTGCGTTATGGCTGATCATCGGTGTGGTGGTATTTATCGCAGGTGTCATTGGCGTATTTTTCTATATGCTCGAGCACGGTGAAAACCAGAAGCTCTATTCGATGAAAAGCCGAACTGGACGCTGGCTAGAGAGTTTTATTCTCGGTTTGCTTTTTATTACTCGCGGTCCATTCAATTACTTTGAATTTAAGAGTTTAACGGGGCGGATCGCGACGGTGTTTATTGGCGTATTCAGCATGCTTTTTATTGCCAGTATTACCGCTGTGTTAGCGAGTAAACTTACACTTAGCCAAGGATCTTCTCAGATCAAAGGTATTAATGATCTAGCGAATGTCGCAGTAGGTGCCAAGGTCGCGACGACATCCTCTCTGTTATTGACGAGCTTCGGTATCAGACACGAGAACTATATCGATATGCCAAGGCTATTGGCTGCTTTAGAGGAAGGAGAGGTAGACGCCATTGTAGCTGATGATGTGGTGCTCAAATATATGATAGGTAACGGTAGAATGAGCGGCCAATTTGAAGATTTAGAGGTGTTACCGTATCAGCTAGAGAAACAGAACTACGGTTTTATCATTACAGAAAACAACCCTTACGAAGAAGAGATTAACCGCGCTCTGTTGCAAATTCGAGAGTCTCGCAAGTGGCGTAAAATCCTAGTCGAGTATTTTGCGGACAATTAACCGAGACAGCGATATATAGCGTGAGGTATTAGCTATCAGTCTGCTCTGATTCTAACGCTGAAACTTTACGCTTTTTGAAATATTTAACACCTATCCAAACGACATAAGCGGCAACAAAAACAATTAACGCAGAGCGGAGTAGGATAGGCGCGTCATGCTCTAATTGCTTAACATGGGGTGCGATACTGGCGAACAATCGGCTGGTAAAAAGCATCCCCATTACAAACATAACAACTTTATTCATCTGACTCGCCACTCAATTAGACACGTTACACAGAGCACATTCTCTTTCAGTTTGGTTATGAAAACCGAGAAAACGACTCTGCTCGAAATGAAAGCATGCGCTTCTCAAACGACATCGTCAACGCGATATCAGCCTATAGCCTGTAAGCTAAAATTCCGTTTTTGGAGGTGCTCTACTTTAATGTTATCCGTTACTAGGCTTAATTTATTGACGAACCTGGAGAATCAAACGAGACTTTGAGTCAGATTCGATCTTCTCTTCTAATGCGGCTCTATTCTTTTTATCCAAAAAAGCGTCCCATTCATCAAGTAATAGCGTCTCTTGCGTGTTGTTGAGTAACCAATCTAGGCATTTCTTGGTGTACTCTCCGTCGGAAATATCTTCTTTATTTAGCTCCGACTCCCAAGGCCAGCATACGCGGTACGAGGGGTTGAAATACAGAGCGCCGGAACTTCGTTGATAGTCTTTAAGGTAAGTGGTTTTTCCAGAACCGTTCGAACCAATAACAGAGAGATAGCCGTTACGATAGCTCTGAAGTTCATTTGCGCTGACTGGTTTATTGGTTTGATTATCTTTGAGCTCAATAGTAAGCGTATCTATTTTAAATGGTGCTTTGGTGTCATTAAATTTGGTGAGTAGCCTAAGCTGCCCTTTTATATTAGGTAGCAGGATAATTATCGATACTAATTCGTTTGCCGAAGCAAGCAGATGGTAGATACGAGTCAGGTTTACCACAATCCCCAGTTTAATCGCTGCATCTATTTGAGGTGAAAACAGCAAAAACACGACCAAAGAAGTGGTGGGTAAGAGCGAAAATAAAGAAGTGATTAGCATCGCAGCGTATTTACTGCGAGCCTCTTTCATTCGAGATGAAAGATACGCCTCGGTACTCAGTCGTGTATCACTCTGAAAACTGTCACGATTAATAGACGAGCCGTGATGATAGTTTTCATGGATGGCCGATAATTTCTTGGTAAGGATTGAGCCTTGAGTATTTCGAGTCTCCGATAGCCCCTCCATTCTTTTGGATATGTAGATCTTGTAGGCAGCAATAAAGAATGCGCTGACCAGGATTGAGAGAGCAAATCGATAGTCTAAAACCACACTAATCACTAACAAGCTCAAGCTGAAGTTTAGTAGTGCAGAGATAGAATGAAATGAATAACCAATAACGCTAATGATGGTCTCTTTACCTTGAGAGACCAGAATACCTTTGATGTTATCGGTGTCAGTTTTGTTGGTGCACGAACCGTAGATCGTTGTGGCAGCAGACCAAAAGTCACTTAGTGCAGAGCACAACCAAGCCTCCCGAGACATGTCACTGAAATATGACACAAAGTAAGGCAGCACCATACACGTCAAGTAAACAGCGGCCCACAGTTTGAAATCAACACTGTCGAAGCCAACATTATTGACTTCGTAGATAATTTGAACGGATGCGTAAACAGAGATTGCGATAGATAGCTGGTGTATACCCGCAAAGGAGATTGCCAACCAAGAGTGCTTATTGAACAGGCTTAGCGCAATAGATCTTACTGATTCAAACTTCATACAGGGAATATCCGTTTAGTGCTGTAATTTCGAAAGGCGTGTGCTTTGTTCTTTCTGTATTTAAGGAAATTAGCGTGTAACGACTCGATCTCCTCCTTAAGCGCTATATGGTCTTCCGCACTAATATTATCGAGCCTTGTCTGGTGTGTAGGTAAGCACGCCCACTTTAAAAAGTCCGATAGCGTAGGCGTAACAATACTGTAAGTCACATGGAACGATTTACGTGATTCCGAAACAGGGTTATGAGCAACTCCTTTAGGAACAAAGAGGAGATCACCTTCGCTGAGTACGATATCGTCTTGGTTCTCGCCAAATTGCCAGCGCTTCTGACCAGCCAGTTGTTTGACCAACACATGGTGGTCGTCTTTATGGTATCCAAATCCGCTGATTGAACCGTAAGAAACATACAAATTAGCTGATGATTCACAATGAAGAAGCTCGCTAAGTTGCCGAGTAGTCGATGAAAAGTAGCCTTTGAACTCATCAATAGAGTCCATAGCAAACGTACCTCCAACAAGAAACTGGTCGTGTAGCTTATCGTTTCTTATATAGAGATTGGTTTTCCCATGTTTATTCATGCCTTTGGTGGAGACTAATTCTGTTTGTTCGGTCCCATTGCGGAAAAACCTAGCTCTGTCACTCGTCATTCTTGCACCGGACAACAATGTCTCTATATGGTCGGTGATGGGGGCGCTGTCCCCGTCTAGTGCGCGCATCAGCTGGGTCTTGTTAGAAAGCCGGTTGTTAACCAATAGGGCACCGATGAAGGCTTGCTCCTTCTCAGAAAAACTCATATTTTCTCCAATTTTGCGTTGCACACTTCTAATATCTCTTTCCCTCTTGGTTTCAATAAGTGGGATTCTAAACAAGATTGGATTGACGTTAGTGTTTGCGCTAATAATTGTTCTGTTGGCGGGTGAGCACAAAATTCTTCTGGTACGATCGATAACTCGTGTCGAAATAAGAGTAACTCGGTTCCTACAACTGCACTGTGATATGACTTATCGAGAGGGCGAGATTTATTTAAGACTGCAGAACGAGTCCAGTTCTCTTCCTTATACATATTTTCATACGAATAAAGGCCTCTAATCAGTTCTTCAATAAATAAGAGGTTATGTGTTAATTCATGAACGAGGAACTCGACTCGGTTATTTATACACCAATGTGTTTTAGGGTTTACCCAAATAACACCTGGCATACCAGAGGTGCTTCCGCCACTTGCTTGATCTGAGCGCATGAAAAATATGACATTAATAGCCAACTCGAAAACTTCATGGAGGTCAGGTGATAACTCTTTTAGATAGTCTAGAGAGAGTAAATAGTCGGCCATCTCTTCTGAAGTTACATTACATGTTGAGTTAGATATAATGTCCGACTGGGATAAGTCGTCGAGTTTTGACAAGTTATAACCTGTAGACAACTCACTACATAGGTTTGGCTCGTTTACCTTAAGTATCTGATTGTTTTCTGAGATGTTATCCAGACCTATCGGAATGAATTGAGATATTGTTTGTATATACGAATCTTTAAGGCGTTGCTTAGCATTCTCTTGAGTTAAACCATTGATGTCGTTTTTTCTTGAATAGAGATCTAGAAAATTCTTTTTAACCGTGTTTGAACCAAGTGAAAAATACATATTATCCTCCTGTAACCTGCTAGCTAATATAAAGCTAGCAGGTTAGTTTTAGTTACTCTTGGTCTTCAAAAGCGATCATGTTTCGACGATCATTACCGTTGTTTGGTCCATCCCAATTTAATTCACATAGGTTTAGTTCTTCGCTTTCTGGACCATTAAAATCAGCCATGACGTTTTCAAAATTAATCATTTTACAATCTCCGTTATTGGTTTTAATTAATGAGCCTATTTTTGGCTCGGCGCTATTAATTGTATAAATAAGATCTTCTTGCAATATGAATTATCCGTAGATTTCTATATATGCAACGCAATGCTCAAAAGTTATGGTTTTGTTAATATAATGTTATCAATACAATCTCACTAGGAGGTCAAAAAGTCACCGCTTTGAACTTGCTTCTTATCCTGTTTTTCTCTCTAGATTTAAGGTAGGGCTTTAGAATTGTGCTAATTAGTGAGGAGGGAGATTATGGGGACGTGTTAAAAAGCCCCGTGAATACGAGGCTTTCTTTGTGTCACAAGTCACTTATTTGCGGATGTTAAGAAGGTGTGGCGAGTTTACACTCTCTCAACTTGCTTTCGCTAAATCTACGTTTAACGTAATAGGAGCCTGTAGGTGAGGGTTAATAGCGGCTCTGAGATCCTCTTCATATTGGTCCAGCCAAGCGTAACGTTGGCGGTATAGCTTTCGTTTTTGGCGTTTAAGCGGCTCAAGATCCTTTCTTGTTGCGCGTAAAGGCAACACGTAAAAGCACTTGTTATGTTGTGCTCCGTTATGCTCTTCCCAAAGCTCATCATATTTTAGGTTGATGTCTTTGCTTTTCTTTCCATAGCGGAATGAGTTTGACACATGGCTCGCTTCGTTGACTGCGTAAATGTGGGTTATACCCAGGTCGGAGGCCATTAGTCTCAGTGTTTCAACGATAAATGACTTAGGTCTTAAGCCGTGCAACGCTTTGGTAAACGCTCGGCTGAACCCGTTATCATTGGCACCCCCTTGAACACCACCGATGTAGATATCATTGTTGAAGACAGAGAATGATAGGGTGTACATCTTATTCAATTGAGAATCAGTCAGCGACAGCGTGAGCTCGCCTTCTTTTCTTGAATTGCGCTCAAAACTGAGATTCAGTAAGTAAGTTTGTTCACCAATTTCTAGCTCTAAAAGGTTGATTCTTTCGTTGTAAATATTGTGTCGAGCTGGAGTCTTGAACGTATTTTCAAACCAGTCGTAATGCTTTGATAAAATTTCAATTTTCTGCTTTTTGCTAAAGCCATTACATAGGTAGGGTGTGACAAACTTAGATAGGAAATTCGGTTGCTTTTTAAATAAGAGTTTTCTCTCATCAGAGTTGAAATTCTCATTCATTCTTTTCGTATCTGAGTAATAAAACAATGCTCGAATTGTAAACTTAGCTATCGCTTTGTACTTGCCCTTGTTTTTATGGACATTAGCGTCAATTCCCATACGAACTACATTCATAATCACCTCAAAAGAAGAAGCATCCCCCGAACACATCCGCGTCGGGTTTTACGTTCTTTACACTCTTAAACATCAAGGCTGCGATGATAATGAAAAGTGAAATTTAGGTATGTATGGTTATGTATGACAATGTAATAGGAACAATTACTTAGTGTGTGGAATTTGCGCAGAGTAAAACGGCTAGATCTCAGATATTTTGATGGTTAATAAAAATGCCACTGCAAAGGTGCAGTGGCATTGTTTATCTATCGCTTGTTATCAACGCAGGGCTAAATTAAAGCTCTAACAGTTTGGCCAGTTCACGCTCTTCTAGAAGCTCTTCAATACGTTGTCGAGTTTTAGGTGCTTGGTTTTCTGTTGATTTACCTGCTTTTTTAACGCGACTGCTTTTGGCTTTTTCCTTTGGCGTAGTCATCGTCATTTTCCTTATAGTTCTGCGTTTTAGGGCGCTAGCTTAAAGGTTGCACGCCTCTTTTAGCGCTTTACCTGCTTTGAATGCTGGTGTTTTAGATGCAGCGATTTGAATTTCTTCGCCTGTACGTGGGTTACGACCCGTGCGAGCGGCACGAGTGTTTACTTTGAAGCTACCAAATCCAAGGATCGCTACTTCATCACCGTTAGCAAGCGTTGTTGAAATACCTTCTACAAGTGCATTTAGCGCGTTACCCGCTTGTTCTTTTGAAATGTCTGCAGATGTAGCGATGTGTTCAACTAATTGAGATTTGTTCATATTCTTGATTCCTTAGTGAGTAAGGCTGGTGTCTACCTTTGGCACCTAGCTTGAGTGATCTTATCAACACCAAGTACGATATTGTCAGTGATTGGGTAGGGCTTTGTTAAGTAACCAACAAGATCGTTTAGAAAACCATCAATTGACAGTCTAATACAAGTTGTTGATTTTTAGCGTTTTAAATACGAATAGTAAAAGAGCTATCAGGAATTTTAGAGTTTGAGGGAGTAGGTGAGTCATCATCGTGCCAATTATCTGCAACCTGAGTTATTCGTTTTACTTGATGATAGATAAAGCAAAGCCCAGCGAATTGCTGGGCTTAAGGTATTCAGGTTGAGCTGCTCTGAGTGAGCTTATTTATTGGTGACGAAAATTTGCTCTGTCTCTAGTGAGGTCATGTCACGAACTTGGCGCCAGATGTAGTAAAAAATACCTAACATCATTAGTAAGCTTGGAATCGCAATCGCAGGGTAGCTATATAGAGTCAATTTACCGAGTTCTTCATTGAACGCTGCAGTACCAGCAGGGCTAGTAACAATCCAAGTCGCCAGGAAATAGTTCATCGCAGAAGAGAATGCGAACGTGCTAGCGAACATGTAGTTAGACGTCATTAGGCAACGATCAAACTTAGCTTGGTTTCCGAATTGCTTTAAACGCTCTTCAATTAGAGCAATGTTCAGCAATGCAGGTGTGAAAATCACTTTTTGGATGAATGGGTAGCGAGTAAAGGTAGAGCCAAGTACCGCTAGGCCAATTAAGCCAGGGATTAAGGCTTCTTTTAGAGCTAACCAACGCGTGTCTAGTTCGAAGAAACCAATACCACCAGTTAGTAACACGCTGACAAAGCCAAGTGCAGCGATGAAGTTAAATTTCTTGTTGCGGATTAACTCCATGCCACCGTAAGCAATAGGGAAGGCGAGTGCGACAAGCAGTGCTAAGCCAGTTCCGAGGTGCTCTTCTCCGCTGAACTTCATTAGGATAAATGATGGAAGAAGGACGTTAAATACGACTTCAAAAAGAGGACTCGATTTTTGGTTTTCAGTGTTACTCATAATATCTAAATACATTGTGTTATGGATTTATTCTCAGGGATTGTTGTTTACCTCGACTGAGATGTAAAGCCTAAAGGGGTCATGCTATGTAACGACATGTGACACCGACGACATCTTTTAAGGAGTTTTGCTCGTATTGCAGCCTAATAAATGCATTATGCGCGACGCTTTTTAAAGGCGTGCCAGCCTGCCGTTAGAAGGGTTTTGACCACGACACCTAATGCGCTAAGTTTTGGATCTGCGTCTTTTCCTGCAGCAATTCGCCGCATTTGGTGTTCATACCAAACCAGCCCGACCATCGCCATTCTATCCAGTGCGGGTTTACCAGTTGTTGGTACGTCTAATGGCATTCCGTGAGCTGGGTCTGCCAGTAACTTATTCGGGAAGTCAGGGTCTACTGCCATTGTTCGAGCAATCCCAACGAAGTCAGTGGCTGATGTCTGCAGAGCGTCATTCATTGCCGGTGCTGTTCTAAAGCCCCCAGTTACCACTAAAGGCGTATTAACTAACTTTCTGACCTTGACCATATAATCCAAAAAATACGCTTCACGCTTAGCTGTACTGGCTTTTACGGGTTCACCTTTGTTCTTCGAACCCATCATCGACGGACTCTCATAAGTGCCTCCGGATATCTCAATAAGATCGATACCCTCATGGCTGAGTACTTGAACCACTTGCATCGATTCTTCTTCAGTAAAGCCGCCTTTCATGAAATCTGCGCTGTTAAGCTTGATTCCGACAGGGAAACTTTCTCCAACTTCTTTACGAATCGCGCGATACAGCTCGATCACAAAGCGAAGTCTGTTCTCCAGTGAACTTCCCCATTTATCGTCACGCTGGTTGTGTCTTGAAGATAAAAATTGGCTGACAAGGTAGCCATGTGCACCGTGTATTTGCACTCCAGTAAAGCCGGATTGCTTTGCTAGTTTGGCGCTTAAGGCAAACTTGTTAATGATGTCATGGATTTCAGAATCGGTTAGCGCTCGCGGTGTATTGAAGCCTTTTTCTAATCCACGCTCCAGACTAATAGCCGATGGAGCAACAGGTTTTTCACATAAGAACTTCGGGATTTGTTTTCCTGGGTGGTTTAGCTGCATCCAAATCTGCGAGCCATTTTGTTTGCCCGCACTTGCCCAAGCTTCGAATTGAGTCAGGTCACTGTGTTTATCTAGAACCACGTTGTTAGGCTCGCCGAGCGCGTTTCTATCAACCATTACGTTGCCTGTAATGGACAAACCAATGCCGCCTTGCGCCCAGCGTTGGTACAAGGTAGCTAGCCCAGGCTTAGGATTATGCTGTTTATCGCCAAGTTGTTCACTCATTGCCGATTTAAATAGGCGATTCTTAATGAGTTGACCGTTGGGAAGAGAAAAGGAGTCGCTGAGGCTGATAGAGTTCATGATAGGTACTGGCTGTATTCTTTTGAGTGTTGGTATTAGTGCTTAGTATGTCCTATTTTAATGCCGCTTCCGAGTGGCTGATTGGACTTTCGTGGGGGAGTGTGTGGAGGTTTGGACTTTACGCACACTCATAGGGTAATGCTGTGATTACCCTATGAGTGTCTGGACTCGTGTTAACTCACTCTGTAATCGACCTTTATTTATCGAACATTAAGTTGAAGTTGAGTGGCACCTTATCGGAAAGCGCTAATCCGCCTACCGTTGCCGAAAGTTTGTTTAGATTGTCGGTTGAAATACCAAAATCTGCACCATTGACGATGATGGTCGAAGTTGAATTCACCATGACAAAACCGTCAGAGGGTACGACTATGACAGGGAAATCGATTGTTTTGGTTACACCATGCAGAGTCACTTCTGCTGCTATCGTCGTATTTTGGGGTTCACCTGTTAACAGCGAAGGCTCAACCGATCCCGAGATCTTAACCTCAGGAAAGTTCATTGATTCAAAATACAGTTCGTTTAGCCTTTGATCACGAATAGACACACCAGTGCTAATACTCTTCAAGTCCAATACGATTGAAAATTTCCCATCTTCGGTAAGCCCGCCGGACGAAGGCTTGATGGAAGCGGGTTCAACGACGAACTGCTTTTTAATGGTTGCGAATGTGACATTCGACAGCTTCGGATCTAATGTGTAGCCGCTTTCCGCAAAAGACTGCGCTGATATGACGGTGCAAAGAAGCCCGATTGTTGTAAGTAGTTTTTTCATAAGTTGTCACCACATAATGGATTGCCAGTTGAACCAAATAGCGCTGTTCGTATTTTGAACAACTTTGAGAAGTATAGGAGCAAGCTCAGCTCAACACCTTACTCATGCGCTAAATTCGGTAGGGGGCACACAGGTCATATTGGTACTTATGGAACCATGATCTCCTAAGTTGTTTGAATCCTTGTTGTTATGTTATAACATTTCCTTGGTTTGTTCTTTTGGCAAACAGAAATATTGCCTCTAGAGAATACGAGCACGCAGCAAGGAGATGAGATAATGAATGCCGTTTTAGCTGAACCTTTGACAACGAGTTGTAATCAATCGTCAAGCATTGATGGAGTGTTGACTCACAAAGGGCAGGAGGGCCGAAATCCATCTTGTAGTACTGCGCTATCCCCGACAGTGTTGGCTAACATTTACCAAGATGATATCAATGTCGCGATATGGCAGCGTAACTTTGATGAGAGCTTGGTGGCTGAAATAAATGAGTTTATAGCGGCTAACCCAAATTTTAGTAAGTCTGTTAGCGTGTCACCTGCAAACGCTTTTGACAAATTGGAATTTGCTACAGACGGAACGGCTTCAAAAGCCCTGCTAGAAAATATGGCTGAGCTGGTGGACATGTTCTGTTGCTTGTTTGAGCTTGAAGAAGTTGGTCTCCGTTTGGCTGTATTGAATCAGGCAATGTGTCCTCGCTTTCATTTTGACCAAGTACCTTGTCGGTTAGTGACAACCTATCATGGCATTGCGACTCAGTGGATAGAGAACGATGCGGTTGACCGTTCTAAATTAGGTCGTGGAAGTAATGGCCAGCCAGACTCAGCATCTGGCCTCTACAATAACGAGTCTGACATCCAGCAAATGTCCGCTGGTGATGTGGCGTTATTGAAAGGGGAGCGTTGGAGCGGTAATGAAAACAGAGGCCTTGTCCACCGATCGCCTGTCACTTCATCTGAAGAAGCTCGACTGTTACTGACCATAGACTTCGGTTAGTTCTTTTTGGCTGATGAGCTAGATGAGATGAGCAAGCAACTGGAGAGTCGCTTGCTCTTTTCATTTAGGCGAAGATTCGAATGCGGTGGCCGTCTGGGTCAATCGCGACAAAGTTAGTACCAAACACGGATTCTTCTGGTGCTTGTTCAAACTGGATTCCTTTCGCTCTCCATTCTTTATAGAGGTTTTCCAGAGCTTGTTTATCTGTCATTGCTATCGATAGCTCAGTGCCACCACCAGTTATTTTGCTTGTTGGTGTTAGAGCGTCAGATTGCTTGAGGGCGATCTTCACGTTGCTTGCAAAAGTTAACGCTGCAAACGTCGGTGATAGCAGTGTTGGCTCACAGTCAAAGGCTTTGGAATAAAAACCCATACTGCTGTGAATGTCTGTGACGTAAAGGACAAATGAATCGATAGTAAACATAGCTGCTCCTAGTTAGGTTATCTGGTGTGGTGCTTATTTGGACCACAGAAATATATCCCTAACTAGTGACAGTTTTTGTCAGTAGCGAATCACTTTGTCTGTAATTCCTTCCATTCTTTGCCACTCTTTGAGTAAGCTATTCCGCGATTTCGGATACTTTTCTTCCAGCTTGGCCCATTGGTTAATCCTATCGAGTCTGAAGTTTCGATAGGCACTGCGTGTTTCACACCAAGCGACCAATACATAACAGTTTTCAAATACGCCAATCAGCATTGGCCATACGACCCTAGAACTGACTTTTGCCTTGGCGTCTGTGTAATGAATTTGTGCTTTGTTCTGGTGTTTAATCGCTAGTTTTATTTCCGACAGTTCAAAACCTAAGTCTGCAATCTCAATAATTGAAGCAACACGAATGACATCTTCACTTCGTTTAGCCTGATGGTCTGAAGGGAGCACGGCCGAGATCTTGGCAATCGCATTTCTAGCCGATTCACTGAACTCTCCATTAGCTTGTTTAGCGACCCATTCCGCGCCGAGTCGCAACGCCTCTAGTTCATCCGAAGAGAACATCATAGGTGGCAGAGTAAAAGTGGGTTTAAGCAGGTAGCCAACACCAGCTTCGCCATCAATTTCCGCGCCTTGTGCTTGTAGCGTGGCAATATCACGATAGATGGTACGTGTACTGACATTCAGTTCGTGAGCAAGGTGATCGGCAGGCACGGGATATTTGTGACAGCGCAATAATTGAAGCAAATCAAAGAGGCGTTGGCTTCGAGACATAAGAAAACTCTATGGACATAACGACTTATAAGATTAATCGAATGATAGGGTGAACGCTAGGTTACCCCCATAGATAACTGATTTAATGAAAATTGTTTGTTGACTTAAAGTTAAGTTGAAGTTTTACACTCCCTAACGTTAAAAACACAGCTTAATAGGTCAAAAGAATGTCACGTAAAAGATTGAAATTTTATAATCCTGAAAAACTTTTTAACCCAACTTCTTTTGGTTTTTGCCATACGGTGAAGACCTCCGCGAACGGAGAGTTTGTTTTTATTTCAGGGCAAAGCGGTGGTGAAGGGCTAGAACATGAATTGGTGGAAGACTTTCGTCGTCAAGTCCAGGTTGTATTATCTAACCTTGATATTGCTTTGAAGGCTCATGAGATGGATTTTAGCGATGTCGTAAAGATTACCGTTCTAATCGTTGAGCATGATTCAGATAAACTGCATATCTGGAGTGAAGAAATGCTCAAACGTTGGTCTGAAGAGCGCTTACCCGCGAGTACACTGATTCCAGTACCTAGACTTGCGTTAGATGAAATGCTAATTGAAGTCGATGCTGTGGCCTTTAAATCTGAAATATCGAGTAGTAATAAATAAGGCAACCTTTTCAGCACATCTCATTTTTACTTTTCATCAGATTAATTCCTCTGGGCAATATTAAACATGCTAAAAAATTATTTAACGTTAATCGCTATCGGGCTAATTTGGGGTTCCCAATTTGTTTTTCAAGAAATCTCACTTCAAGGGTTCTCTCCAGTCTGGGTTGGGACACTTAGAGCAGTGCTAGGTGCAATGACACTTATTGTTATATGTAACCTTATAAGAGTTAAAAGCATTAGCAATCAGTGGGGGCTTTTTGCTCTTATAGGGCTATTAGAAGCTGCGATCCCTTTTATTCTTGTGCCTTGGGCACAGCAGAGCTTATCCAGTTCAATTGCGGCGATACTGATGGGCACACTCCCTTTTTATGCGTTATTGCTAGCACCTGTTTTTATAAAAGATGCAAGAATAACCAAGGGGAACGCTGTAAGTGTCATCGTTGGCTTTAGTGGGTTATTAGTCTTATTCTCCCCAGAGCTATTATTGACTACTGGTGATATCAATTTAATAAGTGCCACTGCCATTATGGTTGCAGCGGTGTGTTTCGCTATTGCATTACTATTACTTAATCGAGTGAGAGGTGAGCATCCATTGATTGTTGCACGAAATGTACTTTGTATGGCGAGCATTCAACTGATGTTAATTGCGTTTTTGACTTCGCCAATCGTCAGCGTTAAGCCTACCGCTTCATCAGTGTTTTCGTTGGTTTACTTAGGAGTGATGTGTGCAGGTGTTGTTTATTATCTTTATATGATGAGCATACAAAACGCCGGGCCAGTATTTACTTCAATGACGAACTATCTTGTACCCGCTGTGGGTGTGTTCATCGGAGTATTACTTGCGAATGAGTCTGTTCACCCCACAACATGGTTAGCGTTGGTTATCATTTTATCAGCACTGTTTATCAATCAAAAGCTAGCCAAAAACCATTAGCGGCTGTTTAGCAATATGGAGATTCATTTCTTTTAAAGTGAACAATAAATGGCATAGGTCACGTCTCTTTATAGATAGAAATTAAAGGTCTCGTAACGACGAGGCCTTTTGGGTTGGCTTGTGATTGATAACGAATCAACACGCGCGGCATTTATTCTCGACATAATAACGAGGAAGTGGAATAGAACCTTATCGAATGATATTCGACCTTTTGGTTTGATCTGGATCTATTTTTCGGCTCACATATACCTTAAATACAATAGCTTAGGGCATTTTATAATTTATTTTAATGTGTAAAATATATCAGCTTGCTTGCAGCGTGGGAACGGTTCTGTTTCTGCGGGCTATTTATATAAAAATTATAGGTTTCCTATGTTAAAGAAACTCTCACTTAAGAATAAGCTGGCGATCTCTGCCAGCCTTGCCATCATCCTGGGGGGGATTTTGGTTGAAGTACTTTCATTTCGTGCTTCATTGCAGCGATTGGATACAGAGGTTGAACAGCGCTTAGAAGGTGCATCGGCTTCTTACAATCAATATGTATCGGATTGGATCTTATCCAAAGAGCGTGCGCTTACTTCTCTGTCTCAAGAGTCCCGAAAGGAAAGTTTGGTTACTCACCTGAAACAGGTTCGCGATTCTGGCTCTTTTGATAATGTCTTCTTGGCGTACCCTGATGGTTCACAAGAGAATGCCAACGGGGTAGTGCTACCACCGGGTAATGATGATCCTCGTTTGTGGGGTTGGTATACCAATGCGGTTGCTAACCCAAGTAAGGTTTTCATGGATAACCCTACGGTTGCGGCGGCAACAGGAGCGAATGTAGTGTCACTGGGCACCGCAATGCAATTGCATGGCCAACAGGTGGTATTGGGGGCGGATGTTGAAATTACCGACATTCTGAACAGCCTTGAGCAAGTAATTCTTCCAGGTGAAGGTTACATGTTTATCGCGACCAACAAGGGCACGGTTTACACGCACGCAGACACTAAGCTACTGAACAAAGATATCAGCTCACTTGGTTTGAACTTTTCAGATGTGCAAAAGGCGTTGGTAAGCGGTAAGGACATTTCCATTGAGTTGAACGGGACTGATTATGTGCTGTACGCACGCACGATTGATGGAACCAATCTAATTACGATTAGCGTGGTGAATCATGACTCTTTGGTCGCGCCACTCTTTGATGCTGTTATCGGTCAGGTGTTGGTGACATTGCTGGTGGTTGTGGTTTGTACTGTACTATTTAACTTACTTTGCACCATTCTATTCCGTCCACTGAATCATGTGTCTCAAGCTCTGGCGCAAATTGCGAACGGCAGTGGTGACTTAACTCAACGCATTCATGTTGATAATCAAGATGAAGTGGGCGAGCTTGCTCAGAACTTCAATACGTTTGTCGGCAGCTTGCAGCAGCTAATCGGCCATATCCGTAGTCAATCTGAGCAGTTGAACAGACAATCTGAACAGAGCGCACAACGTGCAAACCTTTCGGTGAATGAGCTAAACCATCAACAGCAAGAAATCACGATGGTCGCTACGGCCGTGACTGAAATGGCGAGTGCAACGCAAGAGATCGCATCGCATGCAGAGCAAACGGCAAAAGCCGCGCAAGACTCAGCGACGAGCACCAACAGCGGTCACGCATTAGTTGTCGACACTAAAGGTTCCATCAATAACCTAGCGAATGAAGTGAACGAAGCGGGTAGTGTGATCAGCGATCTGAATAAACACGCTCAAGAAATCTCAACTGTATTAGCCACCATTCAAGGTATTGCGGAGCAAACGAACTTGCTTGCCTTGAATGCTGCAATTGAAGCAGCTCGTGCCGGTGAACAAGGCCGTGGCTTTGCCGTAGTAGCTGATGAAGTTCGTGTGCTTTCTCAACGTACTCACTCTTCAACGGAAGAGATCAAGGCAACGATCGATGTTCTACAGCGCACAACAGCCCAAGCCGTTGAACTGATGGAAACGAGCTCTAAGCTAGCACTACATTCTGTAGAAGATGCAGACCGAGCTTCTCTCGCGCTAGAAGAGATCAATACGTCTGTTGCCTTGATTAGTGATATGGCGACTCAAATTGCGACTGCAGCAGAAGAGCAAACCCATGTGACGGGTGAGATAACTCAGAATATTACGACCATTAAAGATGTGACTGACCACTTGGTGGTAGGTGCTCAGGACAGTTTAACTGAGTCGAATGAACTTAAGAGCCAAGCCGCTGGTTTAAGTGACAAAGTGGCGACTTTTAAGCTTGCTTAAGCGTCTAATGGACTGATGCCTGATCAGCCTGTTTGCATTAAGCAATAAGCCAAAGCGACGTACATTGCGTCGCTTTTTTTGTGCTTCCTCGTTGCAGTCTTCTCATTTTCAAATGTCTGTTAGACAGGTCGTTGGTTTAACCTAGTAGGTGATGACACATTAGCTCGACAAACTCGTTTGGTGCTTCAAACATCGGAGTATGAGATACACCTTTAAGCGCCACTAGCTCAAGCGAGCCAAATGAATTTTTTAAAGGCAACCACGTATCCAAAGGCGCGATGCTGAAATCAAGCTCACCAATGGCGACAGTAACATCCAGTTGGTTAGCATTGGGCAGCGTAGCGAGGTTTATTTTGTTAAAGGCATCACCCCAGAGCGAATCCAGTACAGTCGTATTGGTTGTAATTTGCTCCCAAAGAGGAAGCTCATTAAAGGCGGGATCTGCCCAACGCATCGGCCCTAATCTATGACACAAGTGCGCAAACTTCCGATGTGGTTCTCTGTTTATATCCTGTTCAAGCTTTCCAAGGCTTTGCTCCAAAAGGTGCTTTCGCTCGTTTGAGGCATTGTTCTCCCAGTAAAGCAATTGCTTGGCTTTCATCGCCTCCGATAGGTTTGGCGGAGCGCCTACAACCATCACTTTATTAATCTGAATATCGGTCAAACTCGCGAAATGAAGTGCCATGTACGCGTGTCCGGAATGTCCCAGAATACTGGCTTTACGAATATTGAAATAATTGCAGATAGCTTCAATATCCTTGGAGATGATGTCCAGAGTGATGGTGTTGTTCTGCTTGTCGTTTACGATTTGAGCAAAGCCTCGATGATCTAGGTACAGACAAGTAAAGTGATCGTGAAGCCTTGTTGGAATCACTCTTTTGTAATAATCAACACTGCCAATAATCAATAATTTCGGTCCTTTACCATGCTGCTCTACTTTGAGTTTGTATCCATCGCGCTCAAAAATTTTCGATTTGATTGCTGTCATAATTTGTTCTCCTTAGCGAATTTTCTGTACCTTATCGTGATAAATAATCCTGAAAAATAGGCTAATATTAGATTCAGTATTAGCAGTTTTGGGATAATGAATTGGAAAGGATCGATAACGCTTGGTTGAACTCATTTATTTGTGTCTTTGAACAGAGTAGCTTTGTAAAGGCATCAGAACGCTTGCTAATTCCTAGCTCAACGGTAAGTAGACATGTTCAACAGCTTGAAGCTGAGCTTGGCAATAAATTGTTCTACCGGACAACCAGAAAGGTGACGCCAACTTCGGCCGGTGAAATGCTTTACAACGAAATCCGAGAGCCTCTTCGTCAATTGAGCCAAACATTGCAAAACGTCAGCATTTCAACGGAGTCAATGAAAGGCAGTATTCGCGTGAGCTCACCAGACATCCCTTTCATTGGTGATGTGCTCGCTGATTTTGCTCTTAGCTACCCCAATGTTTCTCTGTTTTGCGAACACAGTACGTCGATAGAAAGCGCGTTAAACAGCGATCCTGATATCGTTATTAGTTTTGAGCGAGGCTCGCTTGATGATCGCGACTGGGTTTCACGGCCATTGTGTCAATGGGAGAGTTCGGTTTTAGCTTCGCCATCTTGTCTGGCGGAATATGGCTCACCGACCACAGTTGAGGAGCTGTCCGCAATGCCTTGTATTTCAAGTTACAAAGCTTTTGCTGGTAACCCCTGGATATTTAGTGGGCCAGAAGGCTTGAAGAGTGTGGCTATCAAGTCAGACATCAATGTTGATGGCGGGTTTATCGCTAAAGCTATAGCTGTCAAAGGGTTAGGTTTTGTAGCGTTACCAAGAGAATTCTGTCGAGATGAGTTGGACCGGGGCTCGTTAGTCGAACAACGGTTAGACCTTGAATTAGCCCCACTAACGATTTACATCCATTATCGGTCAATGAGCTATCACACGCATCTCACCAAGCTCTTGGTCAGCTTTATCCGTGAACAAGCGAACTCATCTACTTAGAGCGCTTATGTTACTAGTTCGCTTCTGCTAGTTTGCTTCTGAGAATTCTCGAAGTGCGCTCATGGCTTGATCAGCTTTGTGCTTTTGGACGAAGATATGATCGTGATAATAGCCTGCAATCACATTGGCACTGATGCCGTACGAGCCAAGTTTAGTCGCAAAGGCGGCTGTTAACCCGACGGCTTCTAGGCTCGAGTGTACCGATAAAGTGATCATGCTAAATACACCGTCGAAACTTAACTGCGCTTGAGTCGCCACTTCTTCTGTCAGCACCAAAGTTAACCCTTCTTTTTCTCGAAAGGTCGCCATCGGATTGAGGTGGACATAGTCGGCTAGTCCTCCATCTACCGTACAAAAAACATAATCACCTTCAATGAGCTCAGGTGACATGGACTTTAACAGAATGTCTAAATCGGTAATGGCGGTCATCGTTTTCCCTGTGTAATCGCGTTGGTTTATGGTGTTTGGTAATGTAGCCAAGATAGAGATAAGCTGCCTGCGAGTACAATTAATAATATTTATTCACTATAAGCAGGACTAATCACCTTTAATTTTGATGCTGTATTTTTGAGTTTTTGCGGGATTTTTGGTGTGTAATATGTCAATAGTAAAGATGATCCCTCTCACATACACCATTTTTAACCAACCATTCGACTTTTGTTAAAATTAGAGCTTTTGATCAAATTATATAAAATGTGATTGCATAAGCTTTTCAAAATAGTTTGCCCCCACTCGAAGTTCCTAGTGAGATGAATATAAATTAATAAGCAATCTCATTTGTATTGTCTTAGGTTGAATTTGTAACACTGTTGCTTCACGTATTGAGCGTATAACGCTAGCTGTCTGCATTTTCGTGTTTGTCGTAGGTAACAACCAACAAACCTAAAATATCAAGGAACAAGCTATGTTAAAGAAAGTATTAAGTTGTTGTATTGCAGCCACATTTGGTATCTATTCTGCATCAAGTTTGGCTCAAGGTTCGGCTTTAAATTCAACTGAAAACTTACAACAACCTATTGCTCCACTGATGTTGGCTTCATCAGATGATGCGATCACTGATCGTTATATTGTTGTATTGAAACAACCGCAGATGCTAATGAATGACGCGGCTGGATTACAGCAGTTCACTCAACAAACGGTAGGCCAGATGGCCAATTCGTTTTCAATCAAAACAGACGATGTTTTTGATAGCTCCATTATTGGCTTTGTGGCAAATCTAGACGCACTTCAATTAAAGCAACTCAGACGTGATTCTCGCGTTGAATATATAGAACAAGACCAAATACTCAGTATCGATCCTGTTGTTTCAAATGAAGCCGTTCAAAGTAACGCGATTTGGGGGCTAGACCGAATTGATCAAAGAAGTCTTCCTTTGGACCGAAACTATAATGCCAATTTTGATGGCTCTGGCGTAACAGCATACGTGATTGATACGGGCGTTAATAATAATCATGAGGAATTCGGCGGGCGCTCGGTTTCTGGCTATGATTTCGTGGATAATGATGCTGATTCGAGTGACTGTAATGGGCATGGTACCCACGTTGCAGGAACGATTGGCGGTAGCCAGTACGGTGTGGCTAAAAATGTCGATATTGTTGGGGTAAGAGTACTTAGTTGTTCGGGTTCAGGAACCACATCTGGCGTAATATCTGGTGTGGACTGGGTTGCTCAAAATGCATCAGGGCCTTCAGTCGCCAACATGAGCTTAGGTGGCGGTCGTTCAACCGCATTGGATAGCGCGGTACAAGGCGCAATTCAATCCGGCGTGAGCTTTATGTTGGCAGCGGGTAACTCAAATGCCGATGCGTGTAATACATCACCAGCTCGTGTACCAAGTGGTGTGACGGTGGGCTCCACAACCAGCTCTGATTCGCGTTCAAGCTTCTCGAACTGGGGCAGCTGTGTTGATCTATTCGCACCGGGATCTCAAATTAAGTCTGCTTGGTATGATGGCGGCTATAAAACGATTAGCGGAACTTCCATGGCGACGCCACATGTTGCGGGCGTTGCAGCCTTGTACTTACAGGAAAACAATGGCTTAACACCGCTTCAACTCGCAGGGTTACTGAACTCAAGAGCCTCGGAGAATAAGGTTTCTGACACAAGAGGAACCACCAATAAACTGCTGTATAGTTTGACTGATAGTGGCTGTGAACCGGATTGCGGTGGTCCAACACCTGGACCAGATCCAGATGGAAAACTAGTCTCTGGCGTGCCGGTTAATGGACTGAGTGGCAGCCGAGGGCAAAAGGATTACTTCTACATGGACTTAGAGCAGGGTCAACAGCTGACAGTGGTCACCATTGGTGGCACAGGCGATGCGGATCTGTATCTACGTTTCGGGGATAAACCAACGCTTAGTACGTGGGACTGCCGACCTTACCGATCGGGCAACAGCGAGACTTGTACGGTGAATGTCACCCAAAGCGGCAGATATCACGTGATGTTGAATGCATACTCGGCGTACAGTGGTTTGACGCTTCAAGCAAACTTTTAACTTTTGGTTTGAACAATGGTTTCAAAAAGTTACTCACTAGTTTAGTCAGTTCAGAAGACTGATAACCAAAGCCCACCCTGTTGTGGGCTTTGTTTTTGGTTTGTAGGAGGCAACAAAAGGATATGGCGTTGCTTGCTTTGGTTGATAAGCAGGAATTGGCGGTACTTCGACGAACTTTCGGTTACGTCTCAGAAAAGCTCGAAGTTTGTATGCTAGATTTAATAGTGATACACAACTGGAGATATCGATGATCTGGCTTTCGGTGAAAGTACTACAGATTGGACTTGTCTACGGATACAGGAAGTATCAACAAACAAAAAGAGCTCCAGTGTAGGGGCTCTTTTCTTTTGTTTTTCGAATAAACGCGTTTTATGTTGCGTGGTAAGGAAAGAAAAATCGGTTCTGTCCGGTTTAATAACGAGTAGCTAAATGACTTCCCCTTAATATCTCTTAACCGATAAGCGAAAGTATGTTGAAAATTGAACCCATTACACCTCACATTGGCGCTCGTATTCATGGATTAAGTCTTTCGGATTGCAGTGAGAGTGAACTCGATGATGTGTACAAAGCACTTGTTACTTATCAAGTCATTTTCTTGGATGAACAAAGCCTCTCTCCAGAACAACACTTAGCACTTGCAAAACGGTTTGGAGATCTCGAACCCGCTCATCCTTTCTTTCCGCGTGTAGAACAAGTTCCGCAAGTCAGTGTGATAGAAACTACTCGAGGTAATGCGCCAATGGAGAGTTATTGGCATACCGACTTAACTTGGCGGGAGCTGCCATCTAAAGCCTCTCTATTACATGCTCAACATGTACCGGATGTCGGTGGCGACACGATTTGGTGTTCAATGACCGCAGTGTTTGATTCATTAGATGAAAGCATGAAAGACAAGCTAAGGGGCTTATCGGCAACGCATTCGTTAGTCGCATTTGAGGGTATTGAATCGGACCAAATCGAGCTAGATTGGCATAAGTCGCTGCTGAAAACTGCGCAAGAAAACCCGCCTGTGGTACATCCCTTAGTGCAAGTTCATCCAGAAACGGGCAAAGAGACGTTATATATCAACGAGCAATTTACCCGTTACATCAATGAGCTTGAGCGTGAAGAAAGTGATTCATTACTTAGCCAGCTGTTTGAAATTGCACGACGACCAGAATATCAAGTGCGTTTTAAATGGAACAAGGGCTCAATGGCGATATGGGACAACAGGGTCACTCAGCATTATGCCGTTATTGATTATGGTGATACTCCACGAAAAATGCACCGGGTAACAGTCACCTAACGTTGTAAATCAAGCCCAAGACGAAGCGACTAAATATTTTGACTCATCGATTAATGTGATTTACTTTTAGCGCTAATGTTCAACTCAAGACAAATACAAGGAGGATTTTTATGAAAGTGTGTGAATTTAACTTCGCGCATATTTTTTGGTACGACCAAAACTCAAGTTTTAACACTATCGTGCTGCGATAACCAAAACTTGAGCGAAGCATTTCAATATAACCTTCAATAGAGTTTCTTCACTCTAGTTTACTTGGTTGTTGTCAGCGAATGACGACAGCGCTTTGTTGCGCTTGAAACTTGAGTAAACAAATGACTACATTAATATCTACATCATCCATTTCTTACGATCTAACATCATGCCGCCTATTTGATGGGCTTTCCTTTACCATTAAAAAAGGTGACCGCATTGGCCTTATAGGCAGTAATGGCTGTGGCAAAAGTACTTTATTACGTCTGTTAAACAAAGATTTACCAGACTTTGTGGGGAATGTTTCCTTTGCTTCGAATGCCGTAGTTGCTTTGATTGAGCAACACCTACCCAAGCGACTGTTGAGTCTCTCAATGCTTGATGCTGTGACCGATAACCTTCCTTTAAACATGCAGCAAACAGAACAATGGCGTGCGCAAATTACTCTTTCTAATTTAGGGTTTGATGAAAGCTATTGGAACCAGCCAATAGGCACTTTAAGTGGCGGTCAATACGCGCGAGTGTTAGTCGCGAGAGCATTGATTCTTGAGCCAGATGTCCTGTTGCTAGATGAACCAAGTAACCACTTAGATCTACCGACGTTACTTTGGTTAGAGCAGTTCCTGAAAGGTTGGAGAGGGACGTTTGTCATGGTTTCGCATGATCAACGATTACTCGACCACGTCACTGATTCTACTTGGGTGTTACGTGACAAAAGGATACTTAGCTTTAGCCAAAGGTGCACCGAAGCTCGAAAAGCATTGGAAGATAAAGATCGAACGGATGCTGAAAGGCAACAAGCAGAAAAGAAAGAGATCGATCGCATCGAAAAGAGCGCTCATCGTTTAGCGATTTGGGGGCGTGACTTTGACAATGAAGGTCTGTCACGAAAAGCAAAAAGCATGGAAAAGCGAGCCGAAGGGTTACGCTCGACCATGACTCGTTTAGACTCCGTTGAACCATGGACACTAAGTTTGTCCGGTGAATCCATGAAGGCCAATCGACTACTTGAATTGTCGGAGGTGCCAATTACCGCCGCTGACGACCAAGCGCCACTGTTTGAAGTGCTGTTCCAACAGATAAAGAGCGGTGACCGTGTTGCTGTGTTAGGCAAAAATGGGTCGGGTAAGTCATCGCTTCTGAAAGTACTGTGGGCGAATTATCAGGCGTCTCAACTTGGAGATAATGATTATTTTCACCCCAATGCCGAAGTCGGGTATTACGATCAAAGCTTGCACCAATTACGTGATGACCATTCACTACTGGATTCACTTTACTCATTTTATCCTGTGTCTCAGGAAGCTAGGAAAATGGCTTTGATTAGCGCGGGTTTTTCCTACGAAAGGCACGAGCAAAAGATCGCTGAGCTGAGTGGTGGAGAGCGTTCACGACTGCTGTTCGTTGGGCTATCGCTAGCGAAGTATCACTTCCTGTTGTTGGATGAGCCCACTAACCACCTTGATATTGAAGGTAAGGAAGAGCTTGCGAATTGCTTAACTCAATTCGACGGGGGGCTACTGTTGGTCAGCCATGATCGAGAGTTGATCGAAAAATCATGCAATAGATTCTGGTACATCAATGACGGTCAACTTATGGAAATGACTTACTTAGATGCGGTGTATGAGGCGATGTCTGTCAGCCATCAAGGTCATAACGTGGAACCTTGCTCTGCGACGATTCAGTCTAACTCTAAAGCCTGTGTCGATTCAGGTTCTGAGCTGCTTAAAACAGATGATCAGCAGTCGCAAAATGATGAAGAGGGCCTTTTAGAAAGGCTATTCGAGCTCGAAGAATTACTCAGTAAGGACCAAGCTCGTAAAGCAAAGCATCAGAAGCCTGATCTGCAAGTGAAATGGCAGCAAGAAATAGTTCGGATTAATGCGATGTTGGAGCTGAACTAGCCCAGTTTGTAATGCAGTAGGCATCACAATGCTCAATATCTATTGTTGAGTAGGATTAGGCTCTTTAGTGCTGTATTGGCTAAAGAGCCTTTTGTTATCACTTAATATAGAATTAAACACAACAGTTAAGTCAGTCTCGCAATCTCAATCAGGCGAACTTAACGCCTCGTCGGTATTATCTCTTCGAATTCTTTATTGGGTAACAAAAATGAATGTAGCGAAACATCATGAACGACGAATACGAAATGTGTGTGACTTCATTGATAGACATTTGGATGAGTCATTAACTTTGGAACAGCTGAGCTCAGTGGCGGCGAGTTCAAAGTACCACTTTCACCGGATCTTTAAGTCGTTTATGGGGATTAGCACTATTCAGTATGTGTTGTTTGCTCGGTTAAAGCGCGCTTCTTTTCGTTTAGCTTTTGAGCCCGAGTACAGTGTCACCGATATTGCATTGGAGGCTCACTTTGAGAGTCTTGAAGCCTTCTCTCGAGCATTTTCGAGGCACTTTGAGCAGACACCTTCTCAATTTAGAAAACAACCCAACTGGCCATATTGGCGTTCAAAGTATGAGTTTAACTCACCAAAGAGTGGAGAAAAGATAATGGATGTGAAAGTCGTCGATTTTTACGAAACAGAGGTTGCACTGATTGAGCATAAAGGAAGCCCAAAGCTGGTTTACAATACTGCTGCTAAATTTATTGATTGGAGGAAGTCGACGGGTTTTTCTCCGGTAAAAACCAGTGACACATTTGGTGTGGCTTATTCTGACCCTTCAGATACCCCTGAAGATGACTATCGTTTCGATATTTGCGGAAGTCATAACGGGGATGTGCTAGAAAATATGTTTGGTGTTAAGAAGGGGACTATTCCGGGTGGTCGCTGTGCGGTTGCTGTTCATAAGGGTAACCATGATTTAATCGCTGACACGGTCAGCTACTTATATCGTGAGTGGTTACCTAAGAGTGGCGAATCTTTGAGGGATTTTCCGTGCTTTTTCCAGTACGTGAATCTAGTCCATGAGGTGGATGAATGTGATTTGCTCACTAACATCTACCTGCCGATACGCTAGCTTTATGTGTGACAGATAACACGTAATGAAATCAATATTAGGCCTCGTATCAACGAGGTCTTCATGTATTTGGCAACTGGGCTGAAACAGATTAAATGCAAAAGCGCGTATATATTTGATTCAAACCTCACTGCTCGGAGGTGATGTGTAATATAATCGTTCGGTTATAATAAAAACAAAAACTCAATTATAAAATGAGTAAACGTCTGGGCTTAGAGAATAAAGAATTTCGTATGAACGCTATTCGTAAAGTTTATCAATATGCTGAACCGAATCTAACCCTCGTAGGTTGGATGGGCTTTGTCGGTTTCCCTGTTTACTTTGTTGTGTGGGAGTATCTGTTCCCGCAGCCTTATGAAAATCTGACTCTCCGCCTATTATGCTCGGTGTTGTTCTTCGGTATCATTTTCCGTAAACACGTTCCCTTCGAATGGCGAAAGTATCTACCTGCGTATTATCAAGTCGCGATTACGCTCTGTCTGCCGTGTTTCTTCTTCTACATGTTGCTAATGAACAATTGGTCCAATGTTTGGGTCATGTCTTTCATGTCGGCAATATTCCTTCATATTCTTTTGGTTCACGTCACAAGAGTGATGTTTGCACAAACCTTTGCCGGAATAGGGATTGCGACGTTGTGTGCTTGGGTGGCACAAGGCTTCTATCTTGAGATAAACATGAACTGGACGCATGTGCCGATTTTCTTGTTTATCTATCTATTCGGTAACCTGTTCTATTTCCGCAATCAGGTGGAACACGAGAATAAGGTATCCCTGGCAAAATCTTTTGGTGCTGGTATTGCACACGAAATGAGAAACCCTCTTAGTGGCTTGTTAACTTCTATTGATGTTATTCAATCGATACTGCCAAACCCAAAGAGTGGGGACATCAAAGAGCCATATGCGCTAAGCGTCGAAGAGTTAAAACAGCTGCGTGACGTCGGTGATGAGGCGATGGAAATCATCCATTCAGGCAACGAAACTATTGATCTGCTTTTAACGTCAATTGATGAGAATCGTGTATCTCGTTCTACCTTCAAAAAGCACTCCGCGCAATCAGTGATTGAGGACTCAATCGACAGCTTTAACTACAAGCGCGCTGCAGACAAATCAGCCATATCTTTGGATGTGCAAAACGACTTTGACTTCTTAGGGAGTGATACCTTACTGAAGTACGTGATGTACAACCTATTCAAAAATGCTTTCCATCATCGTAGCCCTGAAGATTTTCATATCCATGTCACCATGAGCAGTGATGACGTGACCAATCAAATTGTAGTGACGGATAACGGATCTGGGATTTCGAGTGATGCTATCCGTCGCATCTTCCAAGATTTCTATACGACAGGTAAATCAGGCAACTACGGGTTAGGCCTACCATTTTGTCAGAAGGTGATGCGCTCGTTTGGTGGTGAGATCAAATGCCAATCAGAGGTGGAACAGTGGACTCAGTTCACGATGACATTCCCATCCTTGACGTCAAATTCCGTCAATGAAATTAAGAGTGAATTGAGGAAATTGAAGTCGGTACTGATGGTGAGTGATCAAACCGTGTTGACCAAAAAACTGACTGAGATGTCTCGATTTATGGGATTTGATCTTACGACTTTGGATGTGGCGTCAGCACTTAAAAACAAAGAGTATCAGTTCGAATTTGATTTAGTATTCGTCGACATGGAGAGTTTGGATTTGAGGGCAAGCAGCCTTGATAAGCTCGAGTCTTTGTTGTCGTTTACAGAAGCGCGAATTGTTTACTTGTATGAACATCATCCTATTCAACGGGTGAGGAATATTTCATTTGAACCGATTTGGGTCGAAACTCAAGTATGGCTGCTGAATACCAAAGCAACGATTGACCGTTTATTGTTTGACTCGAATTACGTGATGCCCTCGGTGGCCGCTAAGCCGATTGAAAATGCAAATAAGCGTACCATTATGGTAGTGGACGATAACGAGTCTCTGCGTCGTTTCACGGCGATGTTACTGGAAAAGCAGGGTTTTGATGTCGTACAGAAAGAAGATGGTCAGCAAGCATTGGATGCGCTGGATTCAGACGATGTAGACTTGATCCTGATGGATATCGAAATGCCTATCATGGACGGTGTAGAAGCTTCTCGACTGATTAGAAGTGCGAATAAGCCTTACTCTTCGGTACCGATCATTGCACATACAGGAGACAGCTCGCCAGTCACGCTAGAGAAAATGGAGTCATCAGGAATGTCGGACTTTATTGTGAAACCAGCAGACAAGAACCGATTATTCGACAAGATTGCTCATTGGATATAGTGGTTCTAAACACAAGTGTGTTTGAGGTTTGAAGTAGAGCGAGTCAATTTAATGAAGAGCTCAGCGATAAGCTGGGCTCTTTTAGTTTTGCGACATGATAGTGTCCATTCCGTCCTGCCGTATTGTTGGTTATTGAATTGGTGTGTACAGCGTTATACGAACTCTAGATCTGGATTTTGGTATGCCTCATGACAAACCGTAAGAACATGGTCAATGTCCTTTGGAGTCATGTCTGCATTCACAGAGAAGCGGATAATGTTTTTATTCCTTCCTGTGGCCGGGCGACAAAATACCGCACCGAACACATCTCGCTCCTCTAAGAAATCACGCACACGTTCAGTATTTCTCTCGCTACCGCATTCTAACGCTACGATCTGGGATTCGCTACGAATATTAAAACCGATCTGCTTCAGGCCTGTAGTAAGCGATTTGGCGCGCTTGAATAGGGCTTCTCGCTTTTCATCGGACTCTTTTATTACCGCTAAGGTTGTTTCTAAGCGAGCGACCTCATGTGGTAATACGGTTGAACTAAAAATCGCAGGGTACGCGACAAAGGGAAGTGTTTCCGATAGCTGCTTCGGCCCAAGGATTGCGCCAGCACGGTAAGCAAAGGTTTTGGCCAAGCTGACAGTAATAAAATCGACTTGGTTAGTCAGCCCAAGTGCTTCAACGAGGCCAGCACCTTTGGTGCCATGAGTCCCCAGAGAATGCGATTCATCAACCACGAGTGCACAATCAAACTCTTGCGCCATTTCGTAGATGTCGCGGAGTGGGGTAATTGTGCCAATGGTGCTATAGACCGAATCCACAACTATGACGCCAGAGCCATAGCGCTCAAGCTGCTTACGCAGATGGTTCATATTGTTATGCATGAACGGATGCGCGCTCGCACCTGCGGCTCGAATACCTTCCCATAAAGACATGTGGGCAAAGAAATCAATATACACAGGAGCTTGTGGTGGACAGATAGTTTGCAGTAAGCCTATGTTCGCCGCCCAACCAGACTGAGAGAGCAAGCAGCTTTCCATTCCTACATAGCTCGCTAGCTCATTTTCAAAGGCGGGTTTTGAATCCTCGTCTTGCAAAAAAATAGCTGACATGACGACATTGTCATCATGTTCACCAATCGCTTGCTGGTGGGCTTGTTGAATCTGTTTGTTGTGTGACAGCGCGAGGTAATCGTTGCTTTGCATTACAACTGAATTGAGCCTAGGACGTTTACCCAGAACTAAGTGTGTTTGGCTTTCGTTCTGGGTAATGAGATCTTCAATGTAATGGTTTAAGCGTTCTTCAATAAAGGAAGGTAGTGGTTTATTTTTGGTTTTATCACTCATAATTATTCTCTTCATATACAGGATAACGCCAGCGCTGACGGGTGTATATTGACGACAAAAAATGAGGTGTCATTAGCTAAGTTGCATAAATGGGCACACCCTTGCAAACTCAATATTTATGGGTTTTAAGGTGAGTGGATTTCCTTACGGTAACGAGCTTTAGTCTGGTTAAAATCGAATAATAAATGCCTTTTTTATAATAAATAACGATGAAAAACTAAAGTTCAAAGCTTGGGTGGAAGCTATTTGCTGACACATTGTCGGATAAGTTTAATCAAGTCATCTAGCTGTTGTTTGGCCGCTCCCTCTAGCGAATAACCAATGTTGATGCGTAAGCAGTTGCTATAGAGATCAAGAGTACTGAATAGGTGTCCAAGTCGAATATCAATCTTTTTCTCGGTAACGGCTTGAGCAAAAATTGGTTGATTCAGATTTGGAATCTGTAGCCAAAGTACCATGCCACCTTGTGGGTTACTGATCTTTACATCTGGAGGCAGGTGTTGGGTTAAATAGTTGAGGTATTGCTGGCGCAACGATAGGATTTGAGAGCATCTTCTTCGAACGTGTTTTGCGTATTGACCAGATTCAATAAAGTCAGCGACAGCGAGTTGAGTGGGTAGAGCAACGCCGTAGCTTGCAGCAGAAAACTGTGCCTTGTACTCATTGATATACCTTCCCGGTAAGCACCATCCTAAGCGGTAACTCGGTGATAAGCTCTTCGAGACAGAACCACACCATAAAACATAACCACCTTTGTCATAGTATTTGGCAGGCAGTGGAGTGTGCGAAGAATAAGAGAGTTCCAGGTAGACATCATCTTCAATGATCGGCACTCGATATTCATTCGCCAATGCTGCCAATTTCTGCTTTTGACTGGCAGACATATTGATCCCTTGAGGGTTCATATGCGAGGTACAGAAGATAGCGGCATCGACCCGCTTGCTTTTCAGATGTGTTTCTAACTGTTGTAGGTCTACACCGTCATCTAAAGAAGGGATCTCAATGATCTTTCGCGACATCTTGCCAAGTAATTCCAGTATACCGTTGAAGCATGGTGAACTGATGGCAATGGTGTCACCCTCTTTGGTGCATGATTCAAGAGCGGCCTTAATCGCCGACATACAGCCAGCGGTAATGACCATCTCGTCGGGCGTAAAGTGCACATCAAGCTTGGCAAAGTGAGTGGACAATGCTTGTCGTAATATCGGCTCGCCTTGAGTATCAGGGTAATGGTTGAGTCTGTTCCCCATGCGTTTTATAGATCGGCGGAAACTACGCTCTAGCTCAACGACCGATTGCTCATCATTGGTGGTGCTAGAGACACCTAAAGGACCATTGATTGAGTTGTGAGTCGATGAAGTTTGCTTAACTCTGGAAACCTTACTCTCAAACTGTGCCCACTCAGGCGTTGAGTGAGCAGGCTTATGAGGAGAAACAAAATACCCAGCTTGTGGGCGAGAGTGAATCCAACCCTGTGATTCTAACTCTTGGTAACAGCTCACTACAGTCGACATGCTGACGGCTTGTTGCTTAGCCAATTGACGAAGCGAAGGCATGCGCCCACCTTCAGGCCTTTTCCCACTTTCAATCTCATTAATAAACTGATTGGCAAGTTTTCTGTAAATGCTCATGGTCACGACCGTGGTTAACTGTACTGGTTTTTATTGTAAAAATTGTATCTGTACCGCTTTTGCTGTTCAAGGGATACTTTTTTAAAACAAAAGAGGGGGACAGTATGAAAAGAAATGATTTGTTGTTAGCGGTATTGGTGATGGCAATTTGGGGATTCAATTTCTCAATGATCAAAATGGGTGTGACCAACGTGCATCCATTGTTGGCAACGGCTGCGCGTTTTTCGCTAGCGGTAATACCAGTGATATTTTTTGTCGCAAGACCGAATGTCGCGTGGCGCTATTTAGTGGGTTACGGCTTCGTGTTTGGTGTAGGTATTTGGGGGATGGCTTCATGGTCAATCACTGCAGGGCTCTCATCCGGGTTGTCGTCGGTATTGCTTTCTACCAACGTATTAATCGGTATGGCTGTTGGCGTATGGGTTTTCAAAGAGAGTGCGTCGGTTCGTAAGTTAATAGGTGCGATGTTAGCCATGTGTGCACTTGCAGTCTTAGTCTCTGCGGCCAAGGGGAATGTGACCGTCAATGGCGTTATCTTGATTATGATTGCAGCGTGCAGCTGGACGCTAATGGGAGTGATTGTTAAAGCATCCAAAACTAAGCAGGCGTTTGCGTTTAATGTGTGGGGGATACTGTTTGCACCAGTTCCGTTGGTATTGTTTGCCGTGATGTTACATGGGGATCAAATCATCTGGCAGGGGATTGAACAGTGGGATTGGAACACAACGATTGCGGTGTTGTTTCAGGCTTACCCGACCACATTGTTTGGTTACTGGGTGTGGAACAAGTTGTTAATCCAATATCCGTTAAGTACAACGGCACCGTTAACCTTACTAGTACCAATATTTGCTTTGATTAGCGGTTACTTTATGTACGACGAAGTATTGTCGCTCGCTCAAGTGGTTGCATCGGCGTTGTTTTTAGTCGGGATTGGTTTGATCGTGAAACCAGCAAAGGCAGCGATCACCAAAACACGAGGCGACAGAGAGGCGGAAGGAAACCTCGCTAAGCAATCATGAGGTCGTTTGCAGTAAAGAAGCACGATGTAAACTAATCATTGAAGCTACAGTGTTGATTAAGGAACTAAGGCCTCGCAATCGCGGGGCTTTTTCATGTGAAGGTTTCGAGGTGAAATATCGTTGCGGTTTAGCGTTCTCGTGGTTCCTTTGAATTATCTGATGCTTGCTCGTTAAGTCTTCTGGAGAAATAGGTATATTGTTGTTATGTTATACCATAACGGTAACGCAAGGGTGACTTGCACTTTCGATACTTGGAAATCAATTACATGGATAACATCAATCAAGTCTTACTGGTTGCCGGAACTCACGGTAACGAGCTTTCTGGAATCTACTTAAACAAACTGATCAAAGAGCGCATGTATGCCGCCAATCGTTCGACATTCTCTACGAATTCAGTTATCGCAAACCCTAAAGCGGTAGAGCAGAACGTAAGGTACCTAGACACGGATTTAAATCGTGAGTTTTCTCAGCTCAACAATGACGACACGCTAGGTTTAGCCGAGCATACCGTAGCTCGCCAGTTTGCAGAGCGATACGCAAGCAAAGAGCAGCAACTCATTATCGACCTACACAACACGACCAGCAATATGGGGGCGACATTAATCTTGCTTTCCAATGATGCTTTCTATCAAAAAATGGGCGCGTATGTGAAACAGCGAATGCCAGAAGCTAATATTCTGTTTGAAGATAGAAAGCCTTGGGATGAGCAGCCATACCTTTGTACTGCCGGGAAGTGCGGTGTGATGATTGAAGTGGGCGCTCAGGCACATGGTTCGCTTAAATTCGACACGCTTAAACTGATGAAGCAGATGCTGACCATGGTTCTTGATTACGTTGAGAAGCACAACCTCAACCAAGTACAAGCGTTAGAAGACTACGATGCTTTCTTCTATGTTGAAGAGGTGAATGTTCCGCTTGGCCCAGACGGTATGCGTGTTGCTACTGTGCACCCAGCGATCTGTGGTCGAGACTTCGAGGTAGTGAAGCAAGGGGAGCCGATACTGGCGACTTTCTTTGGATATGATATTTATTGGGAACGTGAACAAGACATATACCCGCACTTTATCAACGAGAGTGCCTACGCTAAAGCTAACATTGCGATGGCATTAGCAGAGAAACGATTGGTGTCGGTAAACTAACTTAGTGATGTTTACTCCAATGTCTAAAAAGCCCTATGAGTGTCTTAATTCATAGGGCTTTAGTTTTAATCATCGATTGAGCGAATTTAGTTAACAAGACAATCTAGAAGCTGGCTTTCCAGATCACTCTCTATGTCCTGACCAATTACTTCAATTCTGGTTTCACTGCACTCATCGAGTTCTGATTCGGTCAAACCATCCTCTGTTAAGTTGTAGCCAAAGATACCATTTGGAGTGATGAACACGGCCTTCATACGTTCAACTTTCAAGCCGACTAGAAAGTGTCGTAAACGCTGGTGGTCAAACAGTTTATCGGCTGAAAATCGCCAGCCAATACTCTCGAAGCCTTCACCTTGGTTGGTTGCTTTGAGCATGCCACTTTCTGGCATCGGTAATTCTGAAGCGAGTGACTTATCTTGCTTATGATGGTGATGGTGTCCATGAGCTTGATGATGGTAAAAGTTGGTGTTTCCTTCAAACTCTTCAAAAGGGATGTTTCCATGATGAGCGAAGACCAGTTTGGTATTTGCGTGACAAATCTTGGTGACGTATTCAGTGAGCTTCTCTGCGTCGCCGTCTTGGTATAAGTCGACTTTGTTACCAACCACGGTATCAGCAATGGTGATCTGCTGATTGAAGGTGTCATGGTCTGCATAGCGAGAGTCAGAAAGTTTACGTGCATCGACCAAGGTAACGTTCTTCTGTAGTGTTAGCACTTTGCGGTAATGCTCAGAGGACAAAACTTGTAGCACTTCTTTAGGGTGACCAAGACCAGTAGGTTCGATCAACAAGCGATCTGGCTTGGCTTCGGTAAGTAGTTGATTGAGCGCGATTTGCATCGGCAAACCTGCTGCGCAACACATGCAACCGCCCGGTACTTCGCGAATGAATACTTGTTGTTTGTTGTCGTTTCCTTGGATCAAACTGCCATCAACGCCAATTTCTCCAAATTCGTTCACCAAAATAGCCCAGTTTTCATCTGCGGGCTTGTTCTTCATTAGGTTGAGAATCGCAGTGGTTTTACCTACGCCGAGAAAGCCGGTAATGATATTGGTTGGAATGCCCAAGAGAGGCTTTTGATCAGAGCTCATTGGCAATTCTCCTATAACCTTGAATAAGAGTATGGTTTGCCGAAACCACAGACTCTGAAAATGCAGAGTATTCAGGTGGCACTTTGGAGATGCTATTCAAATTAAACCCTGAGCCTATATTGGTCATTGGTGGAACATGGAAGTGTTCCGGTAAGTCGTGCCCGTCTACCACACAGTTGTGACGAATTACACAACCTTTGCCAATTACCGTATTAAAGACGACTGAGTTGAAGCCAATAAATACGTCGTCACAGACCTGACAAGGACCATGAATGATCGATCTGTGAGCGATGGATGAGCGTTCACCAATAGTGACGGCAGCGCCAGCTTTAGAGTGGATGACGACGCCATCTTGGATATTGGTATCACGCTTAATCATGATGGCTTCCATGTCACCTTGTTCATTGACCTCGTCAGCTCGAATCACAGCGTAAGGCCCAATAAACACGTTGTCTTCAATGATTACCTTCCCGCAGATGATGGCGGTCGGGTCAATGAAAGCGGTCTCTGATACTTCAGGCATGTGGCCGCTTGGATTTCTTCTTAACATATTGAACTCTTGTATTTTTTAATGCCGCTGGGTCTATCTTTACAATTGGCCAGCGGTTATTTGTTTAGTTGGTGGTTTGTTTTTTCGTCAAGGTTTTAGCGTTCAAAGGAGAGCCTCATTGCGGGTGTCGTCTTGTCGTTGCCTTGAGCTGATTGAATTGCCGATGCCTCAGGATGGCTATAAACTCTGCTTCCATTCACCCAGGTGTGTTTTATCTGAGCGGAGAACTCATGCCCTGCGAACGGTGACCATCCACATTGATACAAGCTGTTGTCATTACTAACTAAGGTTGGCGCTTGTGGATCGACTAATACTAAATCGGCGAAGTAACCCTCACGGATATAGCCGCGTTCCTGTATCGAATAACGGATCGCTGGGTTATGTGCGGTTTTCTCGACCACCTGATCGACAGTCAAGGTTCCAGCACTCACGTGGTCAAAAAGGCTCAGCAGGGCGTGTTGTACCAGAGGCAACCCAGCAGGTGCTTGTTCGTAAGGAACTTGTTTCTCTTGCCATGTATGTGGCGCATGATCTGTCGCGATGATGTCGATTTGGCCCGCACACAAAGCTTCTAATAGAGCGTCTCTATCACTTGGGTATTTGATGGCTGGATTGCACTTGATTTGGTTGCCGAGCGTTGCGTAATCGTTATTGCTAAACCAAAGATGATGGACACAAGCTTCTGTGGTAATGCGTTTCCCATGAATGGGGCCAGCTTCAAACTGAGCGAGTTCTTTTTCTGTTGTGATGTGCAACACATGAAGTTGACTGTTGTGTTTTTTAGCTAGCTCAATCGCATAAGAAGAAGAGGCATAACAGGCTTTGTCATCTCTTAAAATTGGGTGATCTTCAATCGTGAAAACTGCTTTCTCTTTTCTCAGTTTTTCTTGGTTTTGGGCGATGACTGAACCGCTTTCGCAATGGGTAACGATAAGGACCGGAGAGTCACGAAATATGACATCGAGCGCTTGAGGATCTTCAACCAACAGGTTACCCGTTGAAGCCCCCATAAACACCTTTACACCGCAGTGTTTGGTTGGGTCGAGACGTTTAATTTGTTCGAGGTTGTCTTCGGTTGCACCAAGATAAAATGAGTAATTGGCCAGCGAGCTTTGTGCCGCAATATCAAACTTTCGCTCTAAGGCTTCAATGGTAGTGGTCGCTGGGTTTACATTCGGCATCTCCATATAACTGGTAATGCCGCCGGCAACCGCAGCGCGTGATTCGGAGGCGATTGATCCTTTGTGGGTGAGGCCGGGTTCACGAAAATGAACTTGGTCGTCAATCATACCGGGAAGGAGATAGCAGCCTTGAGCGTCAATAATCTCATCACCTGGCTTTGCTTCGATGTTGTTGGCAATTTTTTCTATTCGCTGGTTAAGGATCAATAGATCCGACTCGATAATGATGCCTTCATTAACCAAGCGGGCATTCTTGATGAGTGTTGCAGACATAGCGTTTCATTCTTCCTTTTTGATTGCTGCTGATGCTGGGGGAGTGTTTAAGACATTAGCGTGAACATTGACGGGCTTCGGCGCTTATGTATCGACGCATTCATCACATACGCAGCTAATCTCTAACTGGGGGCTTGTTACAGTAAAGCCTTCTTGCTTTGCGTGAGATTGAAGATCGCGAATGATGGAAGGGGCGATGGTTTGCTCGCTGATTTTGTCGCACTTAGAGCAAATCAAAAACTGCGGGATGCCGTGTTCATGATCGCAAAGGATATGGTCACAAAGTATGTACTTATTAGAGACTTGCAGTTTGTGCGCTAAGTGTTGATCTTCAAGAAATTCCAATACCCGATAAACCGACATTGCTTGAACATGCTGATCAAAGTGCTCTTTACAATATTCAACGATTTCATACGCAGAAAGTGCTTTGTTGGCGTGTATCAAGGCTCGCAGTATCAACTGTCGTTTTGCCGTAAATTGTTTGCCACTGACTTTGCAGCCTTGTTTTACATGCTCAATGATTTCTTCAATATCTCTCATTCAATCCACAAAACTAGAAATTATGTAGATATGTTATAACATATCATTTTATTGTGAGAAACAAACTTTGTTGTCATTGCTTAGGGTTACTACTCAGGGGGATGATCGATATATGTTCTGGATTGGGTACGCAGCGAGGAGGCTCGCTACGCAATAACAGCGAAGGAATTACTACGGGGTAATGAGCGTATTGAGCTGTTCTTAAACCAAGTTTACTGGCTTTTTGAGTGTTGGGTGGAAAATACCCTTGGCGCCCATATCGACAATGGCATAGTCGTTTAACCCTTCGGTCATTCGACTGCGTGATTGGCTGAGTTTTACTGTCTTTAACATTAATTTTTCAAGTTTAAGGTTGTAGTCTTTAAATTCTTCTTCGGTCAGCCTAAATTTGGTCGTAATAAAGTAAGCTTGTTTGTTGTCAGCATTAATATATTGCACCGCTTGTTTCAGTGCATCGATGACTTGATTCTTGAACGTTGCGTTAAATCGAGCGTGTTCAGAGAAAGCCGTATTTGAAGGCACAATGACATGGAACTTCAAGTCGAATAACATCGCAATCAGTTTTAGCTGTTCAAGCTTTCTTAGGTAGATATGCAGTGAAGGTTTGTTTAAGTCAAAACGAGCCATTAATTGCTGAGCGTTTGTCCCTTCATTAACGATTTCTTGGAAAATAGTAAACAGCGCGGGCTCTTCACAAAAGGCCGCATCTTGTTCATCAGTAAATAGTGAGGTCGAGGCCAATGATTCTTCTGCCTCAGAGAGAATTGCGGATAGAGGGCGTTGAATTAATTCGCATATCTTTTGTAACTTGAGAATGGAAAGCGATTGATGGCCATTAAGAAGCCGTTTGATACTCACTTCAGACATTTCAGTGAACTCTGAAACCTCTTTATAAGAGATGCCTGTCTTTTTTAAATGCCGTTTTATAACGCTACAAATTTCTCGGTTGAGCGTATCCATCACTTTATCCTGTTACTTATTTATATCCTCAATGTATCACATAGTGTTACTTTTGTTATTTGTTTTGAATAGGAAGGGGCAATTAACGATACTAATTTAGATGGTTAATACTACTTTGAGAGATTACGATGGATTTGGGATTAGATAATATCAATGTTGTTGTTACAGGGGGCTCGAGCGGAATTGGGGCGAAAATAGTGGAAGGGTTTGCCAACGAAGGAGCGAACATTTGGTTTTGTGGTCGTTCTCAACATCGAATCGACAGGTTGTATGAGCTGCTCGGAAACAAGGCGGAACGAGTTGTTGGTAAGGTAGTTGACGCCCATGATCCGGCTCAAATGAAAGCTTGGATTGCGTCTATTCCTCGCATCGATGTTTTTGTTCCTAACGTGAGTGCACTTTCTGATGAATGGGAAGATGTACTGCAAAAGGACATTAGTGCAACGCAGCATGCCATTGCATTGGTTTTACCCAAATTGCTTGAATCGGATTACGCAGCAATAACCTATATTGGTTCGAAAGCGAGCGGATATACCGCTTGTCACGCTAATGCTTATGGGGCAGGAAAGGCCGCGCTTGCGCATTACATGAAATCTCTGGCTTTGACCTACGTCCGTAAGGTAAGGGTTAATACCGTTTCACCTGGAGATACTTATATTGCTGACGGCCTTTGGGGGAGGTGTAAGCGTGAAGATCCTGAGACCTTCCAGAAAGTTCTCGAAAGAAACCCAATGGGTCGATTGGCAAACCCTGATGAAGTTGCCAACGTGGTAACCTTTATTTCTAGTCCTGCTGCGAGTTTTGTTTCTGGAGCAAACTGGTACGTAGATGGAGCATCGACCAGCCATGTTCAATACTAGCTGTATTGGTTAGGTTGTTTATGCATAGGTGAGCTTTATTAGGTTAACTTCTAAACAAGTAACTCCGTGGGAAAGCGTAATTCAGTAAGGTTTTATTCAGGCCAATTCGAATTAAATTCTGAAATGATACAAATCTCATATTTAATAACGCTTATTTAGTAACCTCTGTTGAGTGCCATATCAAATCAAGTGGCTGATTTTATTGGGTATCGGAGAAAAGTCTCAAAAATTATTATTTAGATCGTTAAAGTTTTAAATACCATATTAGTGACTTTTTGTGGAATATAAGTCTATTTGGTTGCTGTTGAGTAGTTGGTTTTTAGCTATATATGTGAAATTTGAAGCGAGTTATCTTTCTGATTTGAAAGAATAATTAAATAGTTAAGATAAAAAAGTTGGCGAAAATCAGAAGCTTGGCATACACTTTCCTTGTAAATGACCTTATCTCATTGATTGAATAGGGTAAATGCTTTGGCGCTACTGGCGATAGTAGCAATGTTTAACATAGCTTTGAGGAAAGTTTTATGGCACTCACGAAGGCCGATTTGGCTGAGAACCTGTTTGAGACACTCGGATACAGCAAGCGGGATGCCAAGGAAACGGTTGAAGTGTTTTTCGAAGAAGTTCGTAAAGCGCTCGAAAATGGCGAACAGGTAAAACTGTCTGGTTTTGGTAATTTTGATCTTCGCGAGAAAAACGAGCGACCTGGTCGTAACCCGAAAACTGGTGAAGACATTCCAATTTCTGCTCGACGTGTTGTTACTTTTAGACCGGGACAAAAACTAAAGGCCCGAGTTGAAAATATAAAAATCGAGAAGTAGCCAAGCAATAGACCACGCCTAGCGTGGTCTTTTTGTATCTGTACATAGTCCGAGCTAAACACGCTGCTTTCACTTCGAGTCATCTTTCTCAAACATTTAAACTCTACCTCCTTTCTTTTCCCTACGCTATTTCTGATCACTGACTGTGATTGGTATTACCTCTGACTCATCGCCTTTGTTTTCAGCAATATCTATCTAAGCATTCTGCGTAAGCTAATATGTAACTACAGTTAGTTACACCCACTAGAAAGATCCCGTTCAGGAGAAGCAACATGACAAAAATAGCGGTAACAGCGTCAAGTGGAAAGCTGGGTTCGGCAATCGTTGAAGCTTTGGTAAAACTAATACCAAAGAGCGATGTTATTGCTTTGGCGAGAACACCTGAAAAAGCCAAACATTTGGATGTTGAGGTTAGACCTGGAGACTATGATGACCCCGCTCAATTGGAGCTGTCGCTAGATTCAGTCGACACGCTGCTTGTCGTGTCTGGGATGGATGCGCCCGACGTTAAAGCCATTGGACTTATACAATCGTACTAAAGAGTATTATCACCAGTAGGTGGGCTTTCTAGGAACACTGGCTAAGTTGGTTTCTACAAGGTTGGATAAGAAAAACAGTAGATAAAAGAAAGGGCTGTGATTATGCAGCCCTTTGTCGTTCTTGTTTATGATAACGGTTTAGTCAGTGATTAAGCCGCTTTAATGTGCGTGGTAATGTACGGTTGCCATGCTTGTTGGTAAAGCTCTAAAGATTGACGTCTTAGGCTATTGATTTGCGCTGCTTCGATATCGTTAATTGGACGATGTTCTGCAATGGCGTGACGCTCAATACCTTGGATGATTTCGTATAGCTCGTGCTCAGGACCACTTTTCACATCAGCAATCGCTTTTAGGTGAAGTTGAACTTCGGCAATGATGTTGGTTTTTGGCAATCGAACCAACAAGTTAAGGTCACGGTAGCCAGAGTCAGCGGGAGATTTAAACTTGTTTTTCAGCTTAACAACGTCTGCTTCGCGGCTTAGTGCTTCATAGACTTCAACCAAGCTTTCTACATCGTTCGCGATGATAGTTGCACGTGCTAAGTCGGTAATTTTTGTTACGTCACCATCAAGTTCAAGAGCGATTTTTTCTTCTGCGCGAGCTTGAGATTTAACGCCAGCAAATAGCGCTTCAGAATTGGTGAGTAGGGCAGTACTTTTACAGATAGTTTCTAGCTCAGCTTGGCCTTGATGCGCTTTGCTGTACAGAATATCGAAGTCGGTATATGGCTGAGTCGGACGTGAGTCGAATGCTTTGATGCCATACAAGCCGCTTAGGCTATGGCGGAATACATTTGATGAAACTTGGTTTTGCGATGACGCTGTGCGCGATTGATCAGTTGAACTTGTTGAAACAGGTGCTGCTGCGAATGCAGGCGCTCGGCTCAATACCAGAAGCATTAGGGCCGTCGTACGGAGAAATACACTCATTCAAACTCCAAAATACAAGGTTACAAAAACGGGTAGTCAAAAGGGGTAACCAGTAACGCAAAAGAGTAAAAACAGCTTAACTAAACTCACTACATATTAAATGGGGCTAGCTAAGACAGAAACCAACTCTAACGTTTAATATTGCTTTAAAATGTGAACATATAGACAAATAATCCAAGCGTTAGTTCCGCAATTTTCAGAACTTTGAACTTAGCCAGTTTCTGTTTTTGTCGAAACCGATTTGGTACTTTAACCCAAGCTAAGGTTGCTCTTACTTCTCTATACTGTACCCTTGCATTATGACTGTTTAACATGAACGAAAGATGAATAATCCTGAATTTTGGCACAATAAATGGGCAGCCAACCAAATTGGTTTCCACCTTGAAGATGTAAACCCACTTTTAGTTGAGTTTTGGAAAGCAACTGACCCTAGCTATGAGAAGAGTGTATTTGTTCCTTTGTGTGGCAAGAGTGAAGACCTGATTTGGCTAGCGTCTAAACATGAAGACGTTCAAGGTGTGGAATTGAGCCAGATTGCGGTTCGAGCTTTTTTCTCTGAGCATTTCTACACGCCAACCGTAACTCAAATTAACGGCCAACATGAGCTTTATCAGTTTGATGAGTTGAGTGTTTACACTGGGGATTACTTCACTGCGCCAATTCAGCCGGTCGATATTATTTATGATCGTGCTTCTTTAGTTGCTTTGCCTGCTGAGATGAGAGTGCAATATGTAGAACGCTTGAAGCAGTTATTGAAGCCTGGCGGCAAGATCCTGCTTGTAACGCTAGACTACGACCAAGATGAAATGGCAGGCCCTCCGTTTAGCGTACCTAAACTAGAAATCGCTCAGTTGTTTGCGGGTTACAAGGTTACGTTATTGAACCAAGACATTGCAGACCACGAGCACCCTAAGATTGCTAAGAAAGGTTTGTCTCGATTCAGTGAGGAAGTGTACTTGATTGAGTCGGAAGTCTAAGCTCAGTTTGCTTTCGAAAAGATAACACCAATGAAAAGACGGGCGCATGGCCCGTCTTTTTGATCGTTAAGACTTCATGTGTGAAAGCCTAATTAGTAAATCACTTTAACTTTAGATGCGCTGGTGATTGCATCTTCAATCGCGGTTTCTGTGCTCTTACGGCGTGTTAGTGCAACACCAAGGCGACGACGACCATCGATGTCTGGCTTACCAAACAGGCGAACTTGTGTTTGTGGTGCATCTAGCGCTTCCGCAAGGCCTTCAAAACGGATGTTCGTTGATGTGCCTTGTCCAAGGATTACTGCAGACGCACATGGGCCATACTGAGTAATTGATTTGATTGGCATACCTGTAAATGCACGTACGTGCAGCGCGAATTCTGATGAGTCTTGAGACATCAAAGTCACTAAGCCAGTATCGTGTGGGCGAGGGGATACTTCGTTGAAGATCACATGGTCACCTTTAACGAACAACTCTACGCCAAAGATACCATGACCGCCTAAAGCATTAACCACTTGCTCTGCTGTGTATTGTGCAGCTTTTAGAGCGTTGTCTGACATGATTTGTGGCTGCCATGATTCGCGGTAATCACCATCTTCTTGGCGGTGGCCGATAGGTGCACAGAAATGGACACCGTCGACGGCGCGAACGGTTAGAAGAGTGATCTCGTAATCAAAGTCGATGAAACCTTCAACGATTACACGCCCCGCACCAGTGCGTCCGCCTTCTTGTGCGTAATCCCAAGACTTCTGGATATCTTCTTCGGTTTTGATAACGCTCTGGCCTTTGCCTGAAGAACTCATTACTGGTTTCACAACGCAAGGCATACCGACAAATTCAACCGCGGCAGCGAAATCTTCAAAGGTGTCTGCAAAGCGGTAAGGCGACGTGCTTAGCTTGAGTTCTTCTGCTGCAAGACGACGAATACCTTCACGGTTCATCGTTAGCTTAGTGGCGTTAGCTGTTGGAACGACATTCAAGCCTTGAGCTTCAAGCTCGACCAACTTGCTGGTGGCAATAGCTTCAATTTCAGGAACCACATAATCTGGTTTTTCTAGTTCAATGATCGCTTGAAGTGCATCGCCGTCTAACATGTCTAATACATGGCTACGATGCGCAACTTGCATCGCTGGTGCGTCTGCATAACGATCACAAGCAATAACTTCCAAACCTAAACGTTGGCACTCGATAGCAACTTCTTTGCCGAGTTCACCTGAACCTAATAGAAGTACACGAGTAGCATTTTCACGAGTAGCAGTACCAAACATAGAAATTCCTTCCGATCTTTTTAACGATTGATTGAAAACGGGGTGATCATACTTATTTCAATGACAAAAGCAAACGTTTGCGCAAGTTGTTGCGTTAATTACAAGCATAAAAAAAGCAGCCCCGTTAAATAGGGCTGCTTGTTTAAAAGTTTGTTAAATAGATGTACTTAGATTGCTAAGTAAGTCACTGGGATGTCGGGATTAATCGCTTCTAATGTGGATTGCGTATCCGCTAGGTGACTGATGCTACCTTCTGCGATTTCAACCAAAGCAGCACTTTCAATTTGTTCAAAATCGAAGCCGGCTAGTTTAAGTTGAATCAACGCCACTTGTAGAGGTGGTAGGCTAGGGTTAAACGCTGCGTTTTCTGCGTAAGCACCCGTAAAAATCTCACCTGACGTCAATTGTAGTGAAACACCACTTAGGTTTTTGGTGTAAGGCGCATGGCTGCGGTTAAGGGCTGCTAATGCTTCAACTACGATAGGAGTGGTCTCTTCCGTCGTGTACTTATGATCAAGTTCAGACATCAAGCCTGTTGTTACACCAAGATCAGAAGGTCCAAATGAATCAGGCAGGTACTCTTGTAGTGACATTTCATCACGCTGTGGAAGCTGAACTTTAAGCTCTTTCGCTGTAGTCAGTTCGTTCATGAATTGACGGCAGTGACCACAAGGGCTGAAATTGATCGTGATATCTGAGATACCTTGTTCGCCTTTCATCCAAGCGTGACTGATTGCAGATTGCTCGGCATGAACGGTTTGGCCAAGTTGAGCACCGGCAATTTCAAGGTTTGCACCAAAATACAGAGTACCAGACAAACCACGCACGATTGCACCAACATAAAAGTCAGATAGCGGAGCGTAAGAGTACGCTGCGGCAAAAGGAAGTAGCGCAATACGTAGCTCGTCATCCGCTAAACCACTTGCTTGCAGTAGGCTAGCAAATTGTTCTGGAGACAATGTCGCGTCAAAGTTGTCTGCTAATACGATGTCACTTAAAAGCGCTTTCATTGATGATGGAGCACTTTCCAGCGCCAGGGTAATACGACTGTTCATGTTGAATCCTTAATTGACCTTAGGCTTTAAGTTTATGCAATGCTCAGGAATTTTCTGTGATAAAGATCACTATTGAATTGTTGCTGTTACATTGGTTTGCATAATTAGAGTGAGGTCACACTTGAAATCGATTGCAAGCATCATTTTTACCGTTTATATCGCACTTATTGTTCAAAATCGCCTGTTATTAGCTGAATAAATGGCAATAAAAAGCCCAAGCAAACACTGATATTGACAGGGTTAGGCTTGGGCTAAATCGGGCTTTGAGCGTCTAGGCTAGGAATAGAACCAGACCACCATGCCAAACACGCTAGGTGCGATGATTGAGGTGATAACGCCACAAAGTACTAAGGCCAGTGAACTGAAAGCCGCATCTTCTTGGTTCTTTTCAGCACAAGTCGCCGTACCTAACGCGTGAGAAACCGTGCCCATGGTTAAACCCCTGGCAATAGGGCTCTTAATGCCAATTAGATTGTAGATAGGGTAAGCAAAAATTGCCCCGAATAAACCAACGATAAGAACCAGTATTGCAGCAATAGCCGCTTCACCACCAAGATGGCTTGATACTTCCATTGCAATGGGGGTGGTGACTGATTTGCCCAATAGACTCGCAATCAAACTTAGGTCAGCTTTGAAAGCGACGGCAATCATTGCCGCTGTGGTCATCGACATCACACTACCCAGTGTGCATGCAAAGGTTATGATTCGCCAGTTAGCTCGAATTTGAGGTAGCTGCTCATATAAAGGATAAGCTAGGGCGACAACCGCTGGCTGAAGCATGTACGTAATCCAAGTATTGTCTGCGTAGTAGGTCTCGAACGGGACTTTAAAGAACGTCAGAATTGGAATGATGATGCCAATGCTTATTAAAAGCGGGTTGCATAGCGGGGAATTCACTTTCTGACTTACCCAACGAGCAAACAGAAACACCACAATAGTTAATAGAATCCACATGATTATTTACCTCTCGCCAGCAAGCGGTCTAAGAACCATGACAAAGATACCAATACGATGAGTGTGCCGCCCACCGCGCTTGCCATAATCGGCAGTGCGTTAGCGATAAGCATGTCAAAATGTTCCATAAGCCCGACACTGATCGGGACAAACAGCAAAATCATCAAACGAATAATTAGGCTGGCACCAGGTTGTACCCAGTGCGCAGGCACAATACCTATCACCATGGCAGTAAACAAAATCAACATGCCAAAAATACTGCCAGGGATTGAGGTGTCTAAGTATTGCTGTAACGCGTTGCCTGCAGTGAGAGCACCTATGATTAAGGTGAAGGAGATTAAGCAGTAAACGAGTTTGATCAATCTTTCTTTCAAGGTTTTACATCTCTCGATAATGGGTTAACTAGCTAGCTTTTCTACGTATTGATACACCGCTTTCAAGATAGCCATTTTCTTTTCGTCGCTTTCATGTTCATGTGCGAGGTTTTCTAGGTTGAGCATGTATTCTTCTAAGCGGCTTTCGTAAAACTCACGACAATGGTTTGCCCACTTAAGTTGTTCAGATTCGTCTAGCGTCCATGGAAAGTGGCGAGCGCGGTAACGGAACAGCAAAGGCTTAATACGTTCGTCACTGAAGGTGATATCCAACGCTGCTAAGTTATTTGGATCAGTCTCGCGGATGATGTTCATCGCGGTCTTATCTGCTGGAGAGAAGAAGCCATCGTAAAGTTGGGTATCTACATCGTCGCTCTTTTCATACTCACGTTCCTGTGAATATAAGCCAATCAATTTTTCACGAATTTCTGGGTGTTCGCGTAGGATCGCTAGGTTCTTCAAACACTGCTGGCGGTCGATACCAATGGTTTCGGCATTTTCAGCAGTTAATGTTTTTGCCGGCGCTAGAATAGGGCACTTGTTGAGTTGAACCAGCTTAATTGGCACTGGTAGCTCGTCTTCATTCAGGTCGCTGCGTTTGGTGTAAAGCCTTTCTCTAAGCTCATCAGTCTCTAGCTCAAGCAGAGGGCTAGGATCTTTTGCCAAGTCCACCACGATAACCGCGTTTTGATTGGTTGGATGCCAAGCCATAGGAACAATCCAGCTTGTGTAATTGCAGTCACGACCAAACATGCCTGACACATGCATGAGAGGTGTCATGTTTACGATGTCGACTAATTCGTTCAACTTGCGCTTGTGACGCATGTTGTAGAGATAATCAAACATCTTAGGTTGTGCGGTTTTCAGCTTTTTCGCTAGTTCGATAGTCGCGATAACATCCGCCATCGCATCGTGCGCGTTTTCATGTTCTATGCCGTTTGCCACAGATAGATGTTCCAGTTTGAAGCTTGGGAAACCTTCTTCGTTTTCTGGCCACACAATACCGTCAGGGCGCAGAGCGTGTACGGCACGCATCACGTCTAATAGATCCCAACGAGAGTTACCGTTTTGCCAGCTCCATGCATATGGGTCAATGAAGTTACGGTAACAGGTGTATCGCGTTACTTCGTCATCGAATCGAATACTGTTGTAACCAAGGCTTGTGGTGTTCGGTTTTGCAAGCTCAGCATGTATCTTGGCGATGAACTCAGGTTCCGGTAGGCCTTGAGACATGGCTTTTTGTGGAGTGATGCGAGTGATCAGTGCGGCTTCAGGTGCAGGTAGATAATCAGCAGGAGGTTGGCAGTAGATGACCAATGGCTCACCAATAATATTGAAATCTTGGTCGGTACGAACGCCGGCAAACTGACTTGGACGATCTTTTGCTGGGCTCACGCCCCATGTTTCGTAATCGAAAAAGAAGTAGGTTGGCTGATTATCTGAACTCATTGAATTTCCTGAACAGTCTACGGGTAATCGTGTACTGTGGCTGAAGGTTAGTTTTGTTCAGTATCTGATAGTATGCGGTACGCGTGCAACCCAGATCACAAATAAATTGTAGGAAAGTGCTGCATTCCTATTCAATCAGACTGCGATCGAGGACTTGGTATCTTAGTTTGCTTATTTATTGGCAAGATCAACCAACAAAGTGGTGTGACAAAGCGCTCGAAGGGGACACCATTTGGGGGGGTAAAATCAGCTCTGGATAGCCAAAACATTCTGAGTCTATGAAGAGTGTGTTACTGCTTGTATCTGCCTTACATCACGCTTTCAACGTCACGCGCTTTGCTGCACTAAACGCTCCTGAGAGATGAAACTGAATCGGTCATTAGAGTAAATCGTAGAACCAGTCATAGATATAAAATTATTATCCTAAATGATGTTATTTTATAGTTTTAATGACCACAATAAATAATCATGTTAGATAATTTGACATGTCTTAATTTTAATACATCATAAATTGTGAGGGTAAATAATTCACCTTTGATTTCTTAGTATTACAATGAGAGGATTAATCTAACTTGTTTCAATTTTGAGAATTTATTGCAACATGATGATCTATATATTTCGTTTTTTGGTATGACTTCAAGTTTATCTTGGTCGGTATTTCTGGATATATTCCAATAATTAGGTTTTTACTTGATTAAATAAATGGTTAACTAACTAATTAGTATGTAAAACGAGTTTTATATATTATTGGATGGAATGCTCTAATACCATTATTTTTATTAGTGTTATTTATATCAATTTGCGTGATCTTATTCTCACTGCTATCTATTTCTTTATAAATAAGTGTCAATGCATATATTTTCTAAATAGGATTGTTGTTACTTAATTGTTAACTATGGTTGGCTGTTAGGTAACCCTAATAATAAAGTCGAATTTATATAAAGGATTAAAGAAATGAACAAAGTCTTTAAGGTTGTTGCTGTCTCTGCACTTTCTATCTCTTCAGCGAACGTTTTCGCTGTGAGTGACACTTTTGATGCAACATTAGAAGTAAAACAAGCAATTACAATGACAAAAACCAGTGATTTAGACTTCGGTATCATCACATCAGACAACACTACTGATGTTGTTGTCGCTAAAGGTGATGCAGGAGCTGCGGCGTTTACGCTTTCTGGAGAGTCTGGTGATACGGTAACAGTAAGTATTTCAGATACCAACTTGGTTAACGGCGTAAATACAATCGCGGCAGAATTTGACTTTAATAACGCGATAACTCTTACCGGGGGTACTGCGGATCTTAATATTGGTGGCACTGCACGTACTTCGAGCGCAACATTAGTCGCTGGTACTTATACTGCAAACGTTGCAGTAGATGTAACTTACCAGTAATTAAATGAAACTAGTCTAATATTGTGGCTGTTATATTGCAGCCGCTTTTACTATGAAGTCTCTATTTAGATGTGTAGTTAAGTACACGGCTTATATTGGTCTTATTTTTTATTCAAGCCCGTTCTATGCTCTGGAAATAATTCCTGAGAATATGGAAGTAAAATTTCCGGGCATGTATGTTTCTGGTTCTGGACAGAATGCCGATGCTAATCCATCGAGTAGTCAGATTTATGTGGTGCGCTTTTATGTCGAAGGTGAGCCAGGGAAAAAGATCGTGGTTTCGCTCCCATCTAACCAATACCTTAACCATTCCCAAAAGTCTAAACGTCTTCGTATCAAAAAGTTCTATTTTGGCTGCGGCTTGTCGAAAAGGGGCAGAGCGAAAATAAAAGGGAATGGCAGAAGTAAACTGCTGTGTATTGGCGCAAGAGTAAAAATCGGCGCGAATCACCCAGCTGGCGTTTATACCAGTACCATTCCTTTTGAGGTTAATTATAAATGAAGTTATTTATCTCATGTATTGTCGGCTTACTTTTCACTGCACAAGTCTATGCTCAACTCCTTATTGCACCAACACGTTTCGTCTTAGATGCTGATACCTCTGTGACAGAAAAAATCGTGGTAGAAAACAATTCAGATGAACCGATTCGATTAGAGATAAAACCTATCTATCGACCAGTAAAGGCAAGGGGGCTGGTGCGTACCGATGCCAATATTGCTGAGTCTGAAAACATCGCTGATTGGATTAAAGTGTCACCACCGATTATTCGTGAATTGAAGCCTAACCAAAGGCGCACCGTTCGCCTGCGCATGAACGCCTTACCTGCGGACATGCCTGATGGTGAATACCGTGCTTATCTATGGTTCTCTCCGATAGCGAAAGCGCCCGAAGCCTCACCGCCAGACCTGTCCAGAAAGGTGCGATCTAACAATGGTTCAGCGTTCCAGCTTAACTTCCACATCAATAGTTATGTGCCGGTTTACGTACAAAAAGGTGAACAGGTCCAAGATGTTAAGTTTGAATGTGATGAACAGAGCCTCAAGATCACCAATGACGGTAAGTTTCAGTTCAGCGCCAAACTGAATGTCGACGAACACAGCGAAAAGGTGGTGTTGCTGCGTAATGCTGAATTAACCAAATCGCTTCCAAAAGGCTCAAAGATTTCACTGGTTCAAAACGACGAGTCTTTGCACGAATGTGTTCTATAACTTGAGCTGTATGCTGTCAGTGCTTACGCGCTCGATTGAGTGACGATAAGATTCATGTTCCAGCACCTGTTATGTCGACTTGTCTTGCTTTGCTCTTTGCTTCCATTTGTCGCTTATTCGCAGTCAGAACAGGAAAGCGAGGCGAGTGAACTCTATCCTGCTCATATAGAGGTGCGAGTAGGACAAGTCGGTGATAGCTTTTACCGTGTCATGATGGATGACTACGAAGAGCCGTTCATATCGATATCCAATGCGGCTTTTTCGCTGTTAGAGATGAACGGGCAGTGCGATGACGTGGGTTATTGTGAAATCTACCTGCCGCAAGATGTAGGTAGAGAGTCTCCCCCCTATATTGTTGATACCCAGCAAGCGCTTTGTTATCGCGATGACAATAATATCCAATCAATTAAGTTTGAAGTGATTGAGTCTGAAACCTATATCCACTGGTACAGCCTACAAGCGTGTATCCCTGCCAAAGTCCGATGGGACATTGATGACTATCGGCTAACCGTGTCGCCAGAGTTCAGTTCGTTAACAGAGCTGGAAGCGGTGATCTCGAAGATCAAAAATGAATCCCGCAAGAAAGCCGAAGAATTAAAACGTGCCTCTAACGTGCCTGCAGTCGATCCCCTTGCTAGGGTGGGATTAGCGACACGAGTAGCAACGTCTGTATATCACGACAGTGAAGAGGGCGGCGATGTTTACGTTATTTCCGATACCATTTTAAGCACCGAACATTCCTTATCCCGATTGTCTATTGATTCGAGAGAAGATCAGCCCATCGTTTATTACAACATCGCGGTTGAGACAAACGATGGTGAGGGCTCGCTTGAGTTAGGGCATGTATTGTTGGATGGCAGCGTTTTTACGAATAACCAAACTCTTGAAGACGGGCTCTACTACACCAATCGAAACCGTCAGCCAGAGTTCGGCAACTTACAATTGGAACGTACAACTCAACCCAATATCAGCATTGATGTGTTGGTTAATGGTATCTATCAAACCACTTATCGTTCTGATGAGTTTGGACGTTTTGTCATTGAAGAAGACAACATTTCCCCAGGTGACACCATAAAGTTTCGTTACTACTTGTCTAAAGGGGTGTGGCAGGAGGAAGAGATCACCGTTGCTGGTTTAGAAGATGCCTTTTTACCACACAATGAATGGGGCGTTGAGGTGGTAGGTAATGAAGGCGCGGATCGAGCTGGCGCTGTCTCGTTAGAGTATGGCCTCGCTGATTATTTTACCGTGGGTAGTGCTTTCAGACGACAGCATGGTAAAGACTTAGTCGGTTTTCAGGGACGATATTTACCGACCCATTGGTTTGCTGGTCATATTGGTTGGTTGCCCTATTTTAATCGGTTCCCAATGGAGTTTGATATCTTGCTAGGTGCCGACCAGTCCGCATCGATTGAACTTAATAAGACCGATGAATTGGATTTAGAGTCGATGGAGTATGATGTCTTCAAGTACAACTTGTCACTTGCAAATCTCACTGCCTTTTTAACGGTAAGAAACGATCACTACGAGTTAAGTGTAGAGCCAAAAGTGAACGCCAAAGTGTCTAGTAACCTGTTCCTTTCTTATGCAGGAGATTATCAATACACGAAAGATACCCACCAAGATAGTTACTTGCATACCGTCGAGCTCGCCAAAAGCGGCTTCTCTGACACATCGTGGAATATATCTGGAACAGTGAATGGGTCTGGACATCATGAACGCACTGAGCTCTCCTTAAGAAATGCCTGCAAAGAGTGTGTGCTTGATCCTTTGAAGGTATTTCAAGAGCTGACCACTAATGTATCGGCACGCTACCAGAAACAAGAGGTCTCATTTACTGCCTCTTTGGAAGCACGCGTGAATCCATATCTGCTCTTTAAATTGGAAGGCACAGAAGACCGATATGGCGTCGAGATGACCACGGAATTTGGTGCGAAAACCTATTTTGACGAAGATATTGGCGAGTTTGTTGAATGGAATCGATACAACCACTCTAAACTGACCGGCATCGTGTATGACCATCACAAGCAACCTATAGCCGGAGTCAGCTTACAGGTCTTAGACCAACGTGCTGTTAGTAATTCAAAAGGAAGGTTTGAGTTTTCAAGTGTTCCTGCTAGAGAAAAGCTACCAATTTATATCGATGAAGGAGCGTTAGACCTCAACTTAACACCAATTCAGAATCCAGTGTTTGTAAATACTAAGCAGGTGGGACAAACCCATGCACCGATCGAGATGGTGGTGTCATTTGGTGTGGACGGTACCGTGAAAGGGGATATAGAGAGCAATGCGTACCTGCATTTTAAACACATCCAGAAAGGCACCGAATATTCCAGTGAAATAGAGAGTGATGGCTTTTACATGGTCGAAGGGCTTATCGCGGGTAAATATATTGTGACCTTAGAGATGGGAGACAAACGATTCGTACAAGGTGCCGAGTTGGATGGGGATTTTTGGGTAAGCGACTTAACATTTCAGCTGATCGACTTTCATAAGGTCTATTAGTGATCGTTAAGGCTGAGGAAAGATGTCCTCAGCTTTTATCATAATGCCTAATGTTTCCTACCTAACGGCAAAGTCACTAGTAGATACAGGCTTCTGCTACGGTGAGGTTTTCCCCTGAATGGAGATCTTTTATAGGGCGCGTACCGACCTGTTCTGCTGATACCTCGCGATAGATCACTTGATTTCCCTCCGGCGTGGTATTGATCGCCGTGACCTCAAACAGAGAGTTTCTATTAACCAGCACCTCTAGTTCATCATCACGCACCGTGGGTATCACGATTCCATGTTGACCAAGGTTAAGCTCAAATCGAGAAAGTTGCCCATTATGAAAAGTATAAGAAGATGTTTTCGAGATAGACGTAGATAAGTAGGAATTGGGACTGACGATATCTCCAACTTTTACAGTGTCTCCGTAAGCGGAGAGTAAGCTCTCCCCACGAAACACCGTCCCTTTGTATTTGATGCCATGTTCGAACGCTGAGTCTATTTCATTGATTAATGATTCTGTCTCCGAGTCCATTCTCCCTTGCGCTAACCCTCTTCTTATCGGCTGATAGGCATCATCTTGATACCTTTCTAGTGCATCAATCTCACTAGGGTTTAGGTGTTGGTTTTGCGCTCCTGCTTGTTGGTACAGCTGCGACCGGATCTTAGCGAAGTCTCCATAATTCGATTCGAATCCTGGGTCAGACATATCTTCAAGAATGGCTTCAATGTTATCAGCACTGTAATACTGAGCGTTATATTTGAGGGCGGCGAGTGAAGTAAATGGTAGTGCAGAGAGGCAAAGGGCAAGCAAATAGCGAATGTGTAATGTTTTCATTTTAGTAATAATAATCAATTTATAATAGCTTTTTATTATACATATTATGCCTATTGTTTAATATGGTTTGTTGCGTATCTATCTGATTATTTATAGATAGTTCGCGTTCTAATTAGTTCAGAAGATAAATGGAGGTGTTATTCGAAAGCGAATCACAGTTTGATTTATTGGCACGATCGTGAAATTGATTTATCCCATAAAGCGAACCACTCTGCTTACTTTGTCCTGTTAATGGTAATTATTATCAATAACAACAGTAACTGAGAGAGTAGAAATTTTAATGAAAACGATCGTAACTTTATTGTCAGCGATACTCCCATATGCCGCAGTCGCTAGTGATTCACAAGTCACTGAATTCATGGAGGCGTTTCATGAATCTCCCCAGACGGTTATGGATGCTATTCCGGAAAAAACTGGTCAGGTTATCTTTTCCAAGAACTCCGAGTATATGAGTCGTCATCGAGACTTGATGAGAGACACCATCATGAGAAGGGGAGAGGCAAACTCAGAAATATCAGAGTTCTTATTATCACCGATTCGACAAAACGATAATCCAGCTCGTTTAGTTGATGCAGGGAACGGACTGATTCGCAACTTAAACCAATTGGCTCAAGTGGCACCTAATCAAACGCGACTTGATGCTCAACCTTGGTCAGATACCTATTGGCCTCTCTACTCTGGTGCACTTGCTTGGCGTTATGCCGATAAGGAACTGAGAGCGAACAATTGGCAAGACTATTTCAACTTCAGTCATTCACAAAAACCACTAGAGTATTATCAGGGCAAAGACCGTGATGACCTGTCGCCAGCAGAAAAATATGATCTTCTGGTTGGAGATGAGAATTTCACGCTGACCCAACGTTCATGGGAGTCGGGGAAGGGATATTATGAGTCTCGCGGCCATGTGGAGCGTTGGATGGGGCTTTGCCATGGCTGGGCACCTGCCGCCTATATGCTTCCTCGACCAAAGCAATCGTTGATTGTACCTGACGCGAATGGAGAGCCGCTTACTTTCTACCCGTCAGATATCAAAGCTCTCGGGACATTACTATGGTCTGAAGCGCCGTTTAGTTCTCGCTTTATTGGTGGGCGCTGTAACATAAAAGACCCGGAGAGAGATGAAAATGGGCGTGTTGTCGATCCGAATTGTGTAGATACCAACCCAGCCAGTTGGCACTTATCTATCATAAATCAATTGGGCATTTCCAAGCGTAGCTTAATCATGGACGCAACTTATGACTATCAAGTTTGGAATCAACCTGTTGTTGGTTATAAGGTGACCTATTTTAATCCACAAACGAACCAAACCGCTTCTCAACCAGCAGCGGTAACCATTGACCTGAGTGATTACCGTAAAGATAGATTTTCTAGTTACCGTTCTTCAAATGCACAAAGCGTGGTCGGCGTTCAGATGGTGGTCAGTTATGTCGTTGAGACGTCCCCAACCCATAGAACCAGTGACTCACCGCGTTACGATGGTATTACTAACGTTACTTATTACTACGACTTGGAACTTGATCAAAATGGTAATGCGATTGGTGGGGAATGGTACCAGAACCGACATCCAGACTTTTTATGGACACCGACTCCTGAATCGATAGCTAAGTCATACTATGATGGCCAAGGCCTGTGGGACATTACACAGCCTGTTCCTCAATCTTGGCAAGATAACGCTCGTAGATCATCACGCAGCACTCAACCATTGACATCAGTAGTGAAGGCTCTGTTCGAAGCATCGAGTGGTACGCAGACCGCTGGTGAATGGCGAAGTATTGTTACCGAGTCAGAGGATGGATTGAAATGTTTAGATGCCGAAGTCGATGGCTCTAAATCAGGTTTAGTCATTTATGGTTGGCGCTGTCACGATGGTGATAATCAAAAGTGGAAAATGAATGCGAATGGCAAGTTGATCAACAAAGCCGCACCAACTATGTGTCTTGACCAGAATGGAATAGATATTAGCTTAGAGTTGTGCCGTAATCATGAGACTCAACAATGGCGTTGGGATAATGGTCAGTTGAAGAATGGCTTAGCAAACTCACTGAAATGGAATGACCGTACTTGGCGGGTGGGGGCTGATATCAACGGTAGCCAGTGGCGTTGGAAATAAACTGAATTGGTGGCCCGCCTAATGTGGGCCATTTTCATCCATCAATTCGCGGGTGTTAATCAGAAGGCGGAGAGAGCATTAACTTAATTTTCTGCATCCTAGATAGCTGCGTATTCTTGAGGTCTGTCCATATTAGCCTCCATTCTTGGAAAGTAACCTCGATGGGATTAAAACTGTCCACTGGTTTGGTGACGCCGTAACGCACAGTTTCCACTTCCGGTTCAAAAGTACCAAAGAACTTATCCCAGATAATAAGCACACCAGCGTAATTTTTATCGATGTATTGCGGGTTCCTGCCGTGGTGCACTCGGTGGTGCGATGGCGTATTAAAGAGGTACTCAAGAGGCCCTAAGCTTCGAACCCACTGTGTGTGAACAAAGAACTGCAAACCTAGGTTTAAAAGCACCACGAAGACCACCCACTTCGGGTCGAACCCTATGATGACGAGTGGCACCCAGAATAGCCACATCCCCGCGATTGGGTACATTAAGCTTTGACGAAAAGCGGTACTAAAGTTCATGCGTTCTGAACTGTGATGCGCGACATGAGCGGCCCACATCCAGCGAACACGATGACTTGCTCGATGGAACCAGTAGTAAAAAAAATCCTGTAAAATCATGAGCACAATGAAACTCAACACGCCCATCTCTATATCCATTAAACGCCAACCAAATAACCATAGGTAAAGCTGAACAATCAGCAGCCCGGTCAATAAGTCCGAGAGCTGATGCATACCTGCCAGTGTGAAATTACATACCACTTCAGATAGCTTATAGCTTGAGTTATCTGGTAATCGTCCTTGTTTCTGACCAATAAAATACTCCGCCAGCATGCAAATCATGAACAAAGGCGCCAGTACCAATAGTAGCCATTCTGGGTGATTGATTAATGCGTCGATATTCATCCTTTATCCTTGTGGGTCCACTCTGAGTGATGAGGTGATATGTTGAGTTAATCGCTATTCATTAATTCGCCTAGGTAGCAGGCTTTTCTACCAGCGAGCGAAGTGATCTTCGGTTAAACCAAGCACCTCATCGAGCTGGTGGGTTGTCCCTTCGTTGTCTTTAATTGAGCCAGAAAAGTGGCCCATGAACTGGCGAAAGTTACTCTTTAACAGCCATAGGTTGAGCTTTTCGCTGCGGTGGTTGCAGGGAGTAAAAGTCAGGTTGATGCGTCCATCTGCAGACGTTATCTGCCAAGGCAAATGGGTATCTTGGCGGCTAAATGTAAACTGTGCATCACTAAGTAAGTGTCGGGTCCCATTAATCCACAGTACGTTTTCACAGCCACCTGTTTCATTAACTCCAGCCGCGAGGTTAAGCCCAATGTTCGTGTTATCCACTAGCGCATTGATGCTAGCCCAACGCCAACTGGTTTCACGTCTCATGTATCCAGCAGAAAAGTCATAGCCAGCACGTGCGTCGTTGAGAGAGACCGCTCGTTGGTTGATCTCAAGCGTTCCAGTTACTGTTAGTGCATTGTGCTTTTGGGTGTAGGTCCATCCTGAATAACCAGTTGGTGTGCACATCGCCATAGGCAAGCTTTGGGGCTCTGGTCGCAAGTTAAGTTGTGCTTTCACATGCTTGGTGTTGAGTGAGATGCTCCAATGTCCGTCTTTAATATCAAAGACAATACTATGACCTGCGATTTTTGTTGTGCCTTGAAAGGGGGAGTGAGTAACTTGCTTATCAACTGCTAAAGGTCGCAGCCAATTGGACTCATCTAGGTGATTACTCTCTATGTCGTATACGTAACAAAACGCCGAACTCAAGTAACGAATGTCAGCAATAGCAACGCCAATGATGTGAGTCTGTGTAACTAGGCTCACAAACTGAAATTGCTTGTAATGGAAGTGCTTACTCCAAGCGCTTGCTTTTGCGTCCATGGCGTTTCGATAGTCAAACTTATCGATGTTGAGATGTTTTGGGACACCATCGAAATGCCCAATGATTGGCTGACCATTAGAGTTAATCACGCAGTCTGGAGCTGGAAGTGTGTTTATCATTGCGATGGTTCACATTAATTTAACAATTAACCCCATTGTGCGGTGAGTTTAGTAGAATTTGGAGGTCATATTCGGACAGGAGCGGGTTTCTAATCACGATCTTACCTATTTAGGGGCGATCGTGAGCGGTTACGTTGACGGAGGTGATCTGATTTTAGGAGATTCGATTGAACATTATTGCAGAGTACATGCCAACCGAGCACCGCCATCACCTGGGCGCTTTAGATGTGGGATTATTGCTCAATGCCATAGAACAAAGAGGCGTGAATACTGAAGAACTACTCTTTGGTTTAGGACTTGAAAGTGCCGATTGGCGAGATGCCAATACGAAACTGACTTACGCGGATAAGCTGTCTATTTTCAGTGCTGTAAACCAAAGCTTTCCACATGATGGTTTGGGTTTATGGCTTGGGGAAAACGCTAGCTTGAGCCACTTTGGTGTGTTGGGGTATGTGTTATCGACCAGTCAAAACGTAGAAGAGGCGATCAAGTCAGGTTTTAAATACCTACGCTTGAACGGGCCGATCTTCTCGGTAAAGTTGATTCGAGATGGTGAGAAAGCTGCGATACTGATCGACAACACATTAGAGGTTGGGGACCTGCTTCCTTTCTGCAGCGAGTACTTTCTTAGCTCGATCCTTTCTTTGTTTCAGGAACTGACTGGCTCTGTATTATCGATTGAAATGCTGTTGTTGCCTTATCCATGCCCCAATTACGCCGCATTGTATAATGAACGGTTTGCGTGTGATGTCGCCTTTGCTAAGGTCAGTTGTGAGATGCGATTTGATGCATCGGTGTTGTCCCAAACCCTACCAACTCATGACGCCGCCACTCTGAAACGTTACCTCACTTCTTGCCAATCGATTGTTGAGACCTTGGATTCAGAGCATCTATTAACCAACCAGATAAAAACGATCTTCTACCAAACGGTAGGTCACTTTCCCAGTATTGAGCGACTCGCAGAGCAGTTTGGTTGCAGCTCTCGCACACTCAGGCGCGAGCTGAACGCTCATGATTCCAGTTATCAGACATTATTATCGGAAGTTCGTATTGAGTTAGCCAAAGAGCTTTTGCTTGCGACAACCATGAGCATTGAGGATATCGGTGAAAGGCTTGGCTACAGTGATCCTGCAAACTTCAGAAGGGCATTTAAAGGCTGGCTTCATAAAACACCAGCACAGTTTCGCAATGACCTCAGCTGATCCGATACCACGGTAGTTGGCTGGTGATTTGAAGCTAGATTGTCCAAAGAGGTTATTTAAAGAAGGTCTCCCGAAAGCCAGACACCTGTTGTTGATAGTATGTATCCCACTCTTGGGTGCTCCAGTCCCTATGGCTGGTAGACCGCAGTACATCTAAGGACGACTTTAGTTGAGCGAATTGTTCATGATAAGTTGCCACCGTTTGCTGTTGCTTCGCTACTTGTTGTTCACGAGCCACAATGTTGCTTGCTTGTGATTCATCCAAATATATCTCTTGCAGTTCTGCCTTAATGGAGGCTAGCTCGGTTGGGCTAAAGCTACTCGGAAGTAATGACATAGCGAGCTCGTATTGTTGTGCTTTAGTTTCTACGTTTAATGCTTCGGCTTTACTTTGCCACTGCGACAGTAATTTTTGATAGTGCAAAGTAAACTCGTTCGCTTCTATCGAATTAACTGCCTTTGCACTAAGCGTAAAGTCTAAATGCGCAAATTGATCGGAAAACAGCTGGTGGGCTAACTCACCCCATATCTGTTGCGCGGATTGCTTAAACAAGGCAACGCGCGCCTCTAAGTCATCTACAGAGTCGAGAGGGATGGTACTTTCCATAGTTTTCCACTCTGAATAGAGAGCAGGATAGTTGCTCAGTAATTCAAACCATTCTTTTGGTAACTCAGATTCTAGTTGCGATAGTTGTACCTTACAGTTGTTGGCCTGTTCGCATTGTGCCCAAAATTGGTCAAACTCACTGAACAAGCTTTTACCTTCAAGGCTAACCAACTGCTCAGCATACGCTTTGCCATCAATCGTTACAGGCAGATTGGGTTGGCGCAAAGCGTCTTGTTGTCTTTCGGTTTCGTGATTCTCAATGAGAGGGTAATCATCGCTTTGTTGCGCAACTGCTTCCTGTTCAACCAAAGCCGTGGATGTTTCTGGTGTTTTCGATGACCATGAATAACTAATCATGCCCACCAATGCGGTGAGCATGATGATTAATATAACGCGCTGCATTTCTTATTCACCACGTTACTTGATGACTGCACTAACAGGGAAGTGGTCTGAAAGATTGTAATGCTTCCAAAGCTCATTACTGGTAGAGCGGGGAACGTCAACCCGGTTATTGTTATGCGCTTTCACTGCGTATTCGGAACTGACCACGACATAGTCTAGGTATTCGACGTTTTCCCCACCGGACATTGGCTCGCCAGCGAAGTTATTAATACGTGGGTCGAATGTCGACGCCGTATAGCCTGAATACTCGGGTTCAATCGCTTGAAGGTTAGCAAACATCTCTTGGTAATCACTTGGGAACTTAAGCTTATTAACGTTGAAGTCGCCGCTATAAATCACAGTTTCTGATGCAGGGATATCGAGCGATACGGCTAACTCACGCATTTGTCTGAATTGACGTTGTCGGTAGTTACGTGCCGTTGTGGTGTCGAACGATGCGGTGTGAGTACCAAACACGTGATATGCCTGTCCATTTTTGATGATCTCTGCGTAGTTCACGCCCTTGTCAGCAAAACAGTCAGTACCAGTGCAGTCGGGAAACACATACTGAGCTTCGTTAACAATAGGATAGCGGCTGACAATGATGACGCCGCCGTCGTAGATGTTGATGCCATCTTTATCGAGCATTTTAGTTTGGTAAGGGTATTCTTTGGCCAGCTCACGTAAGAATTCATCTCGACCGTTGGCAAACACCTCTTGAAGTGCGAGTACGTCGTAGCCTTCGACATACTGAGGGATCAGGTCGTAGCGGTCGCCAATGTGGGAGGCGATCGCAGGAAGAGCCCAAATGTTATACGTCATGACCTTCAACGTATTCGCATCAGGGTTCGGTTGCTCGTCTACTTTTTCTGGAGTGATGGTGTAGTGAATGTCATCGTAACGTGCTGTGTTATCAGCTTTGAGTGCGAGCTCGGTATTCAGGTCAAAGGCATCGGTCGTACTGCGATGAATATTACGGTCATCGTAGAGTCTCAAATTAACATCAGCAGCACTTAAGCCATGTTGTAGAGTAGAGTTGTACCAGTGTCCATTCATGGTTTGATTAAGAGTGATACTTTCACCCACAGTATTCGAAACCACAGTATTGAATTGATAAGTTTCCCCTGATTTGACACCCGTCCAACGATTAAAGCTGATCAGTTTTTTGGTTTCCCAAGGGCCAATTTGTTCAACGTGTTGTTGCCATTCGTCTCCATATTTAAGGAGGTCAGTACCACTGTGACTGGCTTGAATCGTCATTACTTGATTGGTGTTATTGGTCAGATACACGTCGGTATCGGCGATAGCCGGGGTAGATAAGAATGAAGCTGATGCGAGTAATGCACTTAAGCTAGTCCATTGATTTTTCATTGGTTACGTTATCCTTACTAATGGGTGTAATGAATAACGTAGTCAATAGATATTGCGCTTGAGTTATAACTCTATAAGCAATATTAAATTATGAGATATATGCCAAGGTTTTATAAATTTGACCATCTATTGAAGATGAAAATATTGTTCTGATGGAATGAGAAGTGTTACGCGCGCGCAATAAAGTTGGAAGGTGAATTGGTATCGGTTAAGAGAATGAACAATAAGTCGTTTTCAGAGGATGTGTTAATTTTGGAATTGTTGAGTAATTTACTCTTGTCTGGTAAACAGAAACTCGAAAAACAGGTATGATAGTGCCGTTTTTAATCCTGAACTGGGAAAGTCATGGCAAAGTTAACACTCCAAGAGCAGATGCTTAAAGCTGGCTTGGTAAATGAGAAAAAATTAAAGAAGGCGAAGAAAGGCTCTAAAAAGTCTCGCGTTCAAGCTCGTGAAGCAAAAGCAGCGGCAGAAGAAAACAAACTGGCGCAGCAAGCAAAAGACAAAGAATTAAACCAGCAGCTGAAAGAGAAACAGTTGAGCAAAGAGATCAAAGCTCAAGTGAAACAGCTGATTGATATGAATAAGATTGACCAGAAAAATGGTGAGATCAAATATAACTTCACCGACGGTACTTTGGTTAAATACCTATACGTAGAAGAGCTGACTCAAAAGCAATTGAGTAAAGGCATCTTGAGTATTGCGCGTCAGGGCGAAAGCTATGTGGTTATTCCAACTGCGGTAGCAAACAAAATCGCTATGCGTGATGAAGAATCAATCGTTGATACTCAAACGGCAAGCAGCGATGAAGTTGATGAAGATGACCCGTACAAAGACTTCGTTATCCCAGATGATCTTATGTGGTAATGGTTAGCTAATTACTTCTAGATTCGCTGTATGTTTATGGCGCTGAAAGACAAAAAAGCCCTGATGATATTAACATCAGGGCTTTTTAATTTTGGTGAATATAAACGTAAGCCGAAACGATTTGCTAGCGAGACAAACTCCGTTTTTCAACTCTATTAGAGCTAGTCAGCGATGCCCTCTGCGATATCGAACGCTGAATCTTGTGGGTAGTCTTTGAGCTGATGATATTCAATATGAGATTGCTCATACCCGTCAAAATAGCAGTCACCGATTTCGTTACGTGGACAAATGTGTACATCATCTCGTGAGATGAGCTCTGTTGAGCAACATGGACAGTATTTCATAGCTCCTCCTGTTAGGGATCTCTGTCTTTAGCCGGCTTCATTAACTCAAACTTTTGTGTCGTTGTGATTGCATTTTTAAGTCACGCAACGAGTTTATTTGTCATAAACCGGCCCTTTGCTATTGCGGTTAATCACTAATAAAGGGCTGGTTGTATATGACGTTTTACTGATGGCAAACTGTCTTTTTGAGCCTCATTTATTGGATGCTACATATATTGAAGCGAGAGCGGCTGCCACCTCCAAGCATTCTTACATTGTCTTTCCTTCTTAGCGATTTCCAGGCTGTGCTCTCTTCTGCACTGAGGTTTGATGGTTGGTAATCCAAGTTAGCGTATCGCGATACCACTACTTGTTTTTGCATGTTCTCTGAAAGGTTGTCGATAATATTGGTTGTCACTTTGCCGTCAGAGTAGGCCATCACTAACACTTCGTCGTTGTCTTCCAGTGCTGAGGTTAGGGCTGTTTGGTTACCTTCGTTGTACTGAACATCCCGGTAACCTTGAGTCTCTTCTGTTTTTTGACCGGAAATCGCTCGGTATAGCAGGTTCTTTTTCCTTTTTTTAAGCGAGCTCAGTGGCGTTTCGTTCGCGGCACTGTATAGGTTGACCACTTTGATGTCGTTCTGTGCTGCGTATTTCAAAATGGAACTTTGGTTACTAAGGCCTCTTCGTGTAAGTGCTGGCGAGTTTTGCAGGCTTTGAGAAAGACGCTGTTCGGTAGCGTCAACGATAACAATCGCTGGCTTGTTCCCTTCACTTAATGACTTTTGGAGTGCTTGTTTAACTTCTATATGAGCTTGCTTTCCTTCTACGGTATCCCATTTAGGGGCATGCTGAGGTGTTGCAGATGGTCTAGTTTCAAGGGGGTAGGGTTGATAGTCGTAATGCTCTTTTGGCCAATAAGTATTGCGCTTCTCTTTTCCTAGATCATCAGCTAAATGAAACTCGCTCACCACTTTTTCATTTTTTAAATACGCCTTGGCCTTTTCTTGTCCGAGTGCTTTCCAATGGAAATACATCTCTTCGCGAAGGTTGATCATTGATTGTCTTGCACTACTGATTTCCGTTACAGGATCCCGCCCATTTTCAGCATTGTTGTAGTGTGTAATTCCTGTCGCTTGGTACTCATAATTCGGAATGACATATTCGGTGATTTGGTTGGTGTCGGGATGTCGATGAGACAGAGGTGTACTGCCTTGTGGAACAGCGCCAGAAGAAAAATCTCGAGCGTGGATGAGCTCATGTCCTAAAGCGACGGTTTGATCAAATGGTGTGTTCTTTCCTGGAATGTTAACCATCTCTGTGGTGGAGAAGAGAATCGTATTCGATACACCTTTGCCATTGAATTGTCGTTGCCATGCCAGTGAAGCCTTTTGCTGGTCTTCGAACAACGAAGGTACTGTCTCGAATAGTCGGCCTGGGCCTTCAGGTTCCCTGATCACCGTGACAACAGTGGCCTTTGATTGATCGACTCCGATCGTATGTTCTATTAGTGGTTCAACAGCATCATCGGGTGCATTTACTGGTTCGTAGGTCGCGATTTGTCGCAAAATCTCACGTCCTGTTGGCGATAGTTGCAGGTTGCGAATCAATACGCTCATGTCTGCAAGGTAGGCGTCACTCTTGGTTTGCACGTATAGATTTTTGGACATGCGATAAAGGTTTCCATAAGCCCCGGAATTGTATCCTTCGATGACTCTTACGCCGTCTGGATCATCATAAAAGAGTCCAAATTCAGATCCTTTTCCAGCAAATGTATGGCTTGAATTGATGAGCAGCATCAAGGTCAAAAGGGTTAGTGTAATTTTATGTTTCATAGACTTATTCCTCTAATGCCAATTGAATTTCAATCCAATCTTCTAGCTCTCTAAGCAGCATATGGTTGATGTGTGGAAGCATGGTAAAGTCATCCTCTTTAACGATGGCTCCTAATTGTGTTACTGCCGTTTGAATATCCCCTTGGCTTAACGCGCTCTTGATATCAACTAGGTCCGACCAAAGCTGGTGGGTAGAGATTTCCCCAATTTGAAACGCAATGGTGTCTTGATGGTCTTGTGATAGGTAGCTCAGATGAAGAGGTGATAGCGTGCTGTTGAACAGTTGATGTTTACTGTTGGTTGATATATTTGATTCTGACTGTTGATGCTGTGCGATTTGAAGATAGAGAGAAAGATCGCCCAATAAATAATGAAGTTGGTTGGCACTTGTCGCTTTCATCGCCTTTTCCGTTATGCTGTCAATGGCGTTTTGAAAGTTTCGCTCAAAGTGAGCGCCAGGTTGCGACATCACGTTATCGAGTATGTCTGCCATTTGAGGGGCATAAAACCTAAGGTTTGCTGCAGAGTATACGCTTGGGTAGGGTACTGAGTAATTGAGAGAGCGTATGTAAGAAAGGGTAATAGCGATCTTGAATTGAGGCTGAATAAAGTGTTTAAAAATTTCATATTGTTTGATTAGATCTAATACCCCACCACTTGGTTGTTCTGTTAGCAGCAGCTCGTACCAACGGCTAACCTGATACCAACTGTTGCGATTATTGGGGTCTGAGCTGTCAACTCCTTTGCTCTCCAAGTAATCATTGAAAGACGTTTGGTAGGGGAGAGCTTCTATGTTTGCTAACTTGGACAGGAGATCTTCAAATAGTTTGTTCGACGACTGGCCAGATATATAGGCGTTAGCAGTACTGATTAATTGAGTTTTAAATAAGCCAACTGGCCAACCAGCAATAACTCTCGATGCAACATGCTCTTCGACATTAAGTTCAACCTTTTTTAGCAACACTTCTGATAACTCTGGGTCCTTTATAGGGTGGTAAGTATCGTATAATGCACCAGAATCTTTACATGCATCGACAGAGGATTGAATGCCTCCGGGTACAATGGCAGGAACTCCCCAACACTCTCTGGCTGGGCGTATCAGTAAGGTAGCCGTTTTAAGTTGCTCTTCACTGAGATAATCAAGCCCCCAAACTTCGTTTGCATACTCTCTCAATCCACTTTGCCTGACTTGAAATTCCAATGTACTTCGGTTGATTTTGCTGTGTGTTATGATCGATGCGACGTGAGGTTTTGCCCTTTCTATTAGCCTTTTAACTATGTTCATTCTGTGCGTGGATAGTCGGCGTAAAGCGATTTCAACGAGCTCTCTTTTCTTGCTATGTAATTTTAAAGCGAGCGCGTGGTAGTCATCTTTGCTTAGGTTATTAACTAAATTGTCAATGCGTGAGGCCCCTTCAGTGCGAATACAGCGTTCTAGTTCTGTTAAAGAAGAGTGAACGTTGTGGCATAGCGGCTGGTGCAGATTTGATTCAGGCGATACATGCGCGATAGATTTCAACATTTCTAAATCAATGCGTGCCATTTGTTTAGAAAGTTGCCTATCGTATGCAGCGGTCAGTCGGCGATATTCTGTGTCAGCTTCAAGAAGTAAGTGGTCGACATACATTTCGGCACTCTGTAATACGTGATTGTCGTATTTGTTAAGTAGAGCAATTGCGTCCTTTTTTTTGTGATGGAAGCGATAAAAATCTGGCGAGTGGTCACTAAACACGTAATGTGATTGGTTTTCAAACTCTTCAATTTTTTCTTTCGCTGCGAAGTACTTAATATCATTCGACAATAGGTTTAACTCATCACCAACGAGAGGAACGATGGAAAAAACAGAAGCGGCTTCATCAAGACGAGTAGAGGATTCCTGAGAGAATGTACTTACCACGTTGTCTAGCCAAAAGCCCACGGCGACCGCATCTCCAACTGGCCCTAAAACTTCGAGCGTAGAAGAGCCCGCTTTACCGAGGCGGTTGAATAGACTTTGTTCGCTTAGTGTACTTTCAAAAGTTTGCGGGACGCTCGCCAGTGCTTGCTCTGTCTGTGGCCAAGCTGCCGAGAAAGAGTTTGTATGAGCATCGTGCTCAAGTTCGCCTAGTGCAATGCCAAACTGTGGCTCTGAATAAACTTCGTTTCGAGCCCAGGACGTAATACGATTCTGGGTAATCGCATCTAATGATTGAGTATCTTGGACGTCGTCACTAAGACAAAATGCGACGGATAAGGGGCTATAGACAATGGCTGCGAACCGCCATAAATGGATTTTCTTGGTCATATTTAGATAGTGCCTTTCTTTGGTGGTTGGGAGGAAAAGCACTTCTCAAACAGTGTTTACTGACGACAGAGGGAACCTGCCCAGAACAGTTGTTGAATAAGTGCTTTGGTTTACTTTTGGATACGGAGGTAACAAAAAGCTCACCACCGGAGTGATGAGCTTAGTGTTTGAGTACAGGCGTGTTTTTAGTGTTGTATTGGAGTAATCATTAGCTGAGCATCGTGATAACCGAGTCGATTTAGTGCTTCAGGATCGAAATCGGTCACAACAGTTATATCGCCCGCATAGTAGGTTTTGTTGTTGGTTAATATGTTCACGGCATCAAATGAATCGACAGAGTGCTCAGCACCGATATCGATCATCCCAGAATATTGTGACTCGGCATTAAACTGACCAGAAACATAAGAGTAGAAGGGGCGAACACTCGCGCCAGCGGCGTATTGCATGCTGCTCAGACCATATTCGTTGATTGCCCAACTCCAGTCCCACCATTCCATCTCACCGGGAATATAACGGTGGTCCCATTGGTAGCGGATATTCGCTTGCTCTTCGCTGTTGGTGCCCATGGTAAATGTGTGAGAGAGAGTAGGGCGGTTAGTCGGGTGTGAAACTAACGCATTACCACTGTAACGAAGAAAGCCTGTGAAGTTTACGTCGTAACTCATATTAGCTTTGATGCGATAAGGGTAAGAGATGGTAGAGCGCAAGAACTCAACTCTAAATGGTAATACTGAACGAGCAGGTACCGTTAAGATGGCTTGAAGGTCACTCGCCTTAGAGCGCTGCCCACTATTGGTATCAGCGAAATGCTGGCCTTTTTCTAACACTACTCGAACATCGGTTTTTCCAGCTTGAGGCCAGTTAAAGTCTTCGTTCATCAAGACAACATCTGCAAGGTCAAAACGATTGGTCTTATTCCACTGCGTTGATTGTAAGAAATGAAGATCGACGATGATCTGTTTAGGCTGCTCGGTCTTATTGATGGCGTAAGCTGAAAGGGTGTTAATTAGCTCTTGGTCTGTTTCTTCAACGGTACCGTATGAGAAGCCTTTCGTATCGAGCGTGTAAGCGAAGTTATCGACGGTGATTGTCGTTTTCTCATTACAACGGTCGCCTGTACAACTGCCATTACTCTTTCCCTTGATTTCCCAGCCATCGTTAAGCTGATTTATCGCCATGTCTTGACCAACATAGCGTCCGTCATCGCCACCTACCCATGCATAACCAAGGTTGTGTGCGAGATATGCTAATGGCCTGATGAAGTATGCATTGTCATTGACCAAGCTTCTCTGAACCCCAAGGTTACTGCTTTCTTGGATTGCTTGCGCTGGGTAGTATGGTAAACCCGCTTCTGGTTTATTGGGGTAACACCAGGTTTTGTCACTTAACTCTCCATGCTTAATAAGCCCGTGGTAACCAGAGCCCATGATCACCCAATCATCTTTAAGACCAAAGATATCCCAAACGTTCATGCGAGAAACAAGCGCAGCTTTGTGTTCCTGCGCTTCAGTATGAGTCAGTGGGCGATAGTCGGAGCGACAAACATCCTCACCGAGGTTATCCAACACGACTTGGTCTGAATAGATTTTGGCATTAACAGAATAAGACGTTAATGATGTGGCAGCGATAAAGAGCACAGTTTTACTGACGTTGAACATTAATGAGTTCCTAATTGCCATTGTTTGGCTTTTTTATTAGATATTATTTATATGTGTTATTTGAAGCCGAGGGCTCCTAGCGGCGTGTACTCTGTCATATAAAACGATCGCAAAAATACTGAATTGAATTGAAAAGAAATTCTCTTTAATTTCAGGTGCTTTTAGTGATTGAAGTGTTATTTGATAAAGATTTTTCTCTTTATTCTCTGTCTTTTTTATTGAGCGGTGCGTACTCAGGTACGGGATACCTTTTGAGGTGTGTGTAAGGCTTTCGATGAAATGATGAAAGGTGGCGAGTTCAACAAACAGGTTGATACTGATTGTCTTGCATAGATGGTAAAGAACATAGACAAAACAGATACAAAAATGCAGCGATAACCCAAGGGTTGTCGCTGCATTTTCATTTATAGTGATTTGACTACCTTACTCAGAGCAGCCTTCGGTAATCGGCGAGTGTCTTATTACGCGTCGCCTGGTTTTTCGCGTTTGCTGTTCCAACCCATAAAGTTGTAGATGTTGTATCGCGCAAACCCGATTTGTTCATGCAGAGCAAAGTCTGTTACCGCAAAGTTATACCATAATGGCAGCCATGAAGTTTGAGCTGCCATGTAGTCAGCTCTCACTGGAATCACGTTCAATCCAAAGTGGTTGAAGTAGAGTTCACTACGGCGAATGTGCAGGCCAGATGAAACCAGCACAATGTTGTCGAATTGGTGATGTTTCATCAGATCGCTGGTCAGCTGCGCATTTTTCCAAGTGTTGACGCTGTTCGGCTCCTGGATAAGGTCGGCGATTGGAACACCCAGTCTAAGCAGTTGTTGCTCGTAAATTTCAGCCTCTGTGACACCGTTATTCTGAGCATCACCACCACTGATGATTACTTTGCATGAAGTTTGCGTTTTAGCACACTCTTTGTATTGGCTTGCCGTTTCACTAATTCGGCCATAAGAGAAAAAGGCGGGCTCGAACTCTTGTGTGCTTTTAATTAGCTGCGTGCCTGCACCAAGAAGAACAATCGCATTATTATCCGACCATTGGATCTCAGGCTTGCTTTCGTAATTCGCTTGCAGGTCGTCTAGTAAATAACGAGGAATTAAACCCGTACCAATCAGCACAAATGACGATATAAGAACAAGAGATAAAAAAGTGGAAGTTGCTCGCCATTGAAGTAAGCGAGTTATGAAAACCAATAGTAGAAGAAGTAAAAGTATAATAAAGCTCATGGTGATCCCGTTATCGAACTGGTGTCAATTTAATGCAGCATATTGAGGTGTTGAATCATATATCAATCACGGTGATACTTCATAGCTAACTCATTGTATTATTGAACAAATGCACGATTTCCTGTAATTAAATAAGATATCTAATAGGAGGACGAGTAAAAGTGCTTTATTATTGTTCAATAACCCCGAACAAAATATAGGTATATAAACGAAGGGATCATTTAAACCCTATTTCGTGTTATTTAAACTCTGTTTCGTGTTATTTAAACCCTATTTCGTGTTATCTAAATCAGTTACTTTCGCTTGCCTTAAATCACTAGCCCATCATTTATCGACTCAAACTTTCAAAGTAATTCTGAACAAACTTAATAAACACTTGGTGCTTTTTAGCAGGGTAGATGACTTGCGGATAGAACAGGTAAATACTGTTCCCTTGTTGTAAGCACTCGCCGGGTAATACTCGCTCTAACTCGCCACGTTCAACTTCTTTGTCAACGTAATAACTCGCGATACGAATAATCCCGTTTCCTATCATGGCTTGTTGCTTGAGTAAGTGATTGTCATTGCTTGAAAGCCAACCTGACACATCGATATTTGCCGATTTTAAAGGCCACTCAGTTTGATGAAGCGTTGCTAAGCATTGGTGATTGCTTAAATCGCTCACGTTGGTGGGGCGACCAAATTGGTTAAGATAGCTGGGCGTTGCAACCAAATCGTGTTGATAGGTAATCAATTGTTTCGCGATCATGTTATCTGGCGGGGTATTGGTGGCACGAAAGGCGATATCGATATCATCGTGGTTGAGATTAAAGTTGGTGTAACTGCTGTTAATCTCAAAGCGAATCTCGGGGTATTGCTGTCTAAACTGCTGGCAGATATCGAACAGGAACACCTCTGTAAACATCTTTGGTGCCGTAAGGCGTAACGTGCCTTTTACGATGTCGTGTTGCTCGGAAACGCTGCGCTCGAGCTGCAACACTTGAGAGCGTATCGTTAAACCTTGTTGCAGTGCGCGTTCGCCTTCTTGGGTTAGTCGTACACTGCGCGTGGTTCTTACAAGCAATGGACACTGTAAGTCCCTTTCTAGTCGTTTGATTTGCTCTGAAAGGTAGCTCTTGGATATACCAAGCTTTTCCGCTGCCTTGGTAAAGTTAAGTTGCTGAGCAAGTTCTACAAATAGGATCAGACGTTCTATTCTTTTGTGCTCGTTCATTCGCGTATTCCTTCAAAGCTACCCATCTTTATTGTTCGCTATACCAAACAATCATTTCGTTACTAGCATATTCTGTTCTTTAAAAAGAACAATATGATAGAGGCATATTTATTGGCATCAAACCTTCTAAGCGAGATCAAGTATGACGAACAGCATTGATTCAACGAACAAAAATGATAATCAAAAGAACATCCCACTATCAAAACATCTAGACGGTGTTGGGCAAATCGCCTACGGATGCATGGGGCTTGGAGGTGGCTGGAACGACAACCCGGTAACGAGTGCTGATGTAGCTCAAACACGTAGCGTAATTGACACAGCACTAGAGTCGGGAATTAACTTGTTTGACCATGCTGATATTTATACTTTCAGTAAGGCAGAGCAAGCCTTTGGTCAAGCGTTACAACAAGCCCCTGAACTGCGTGATCAGATGTTCATTCAATCCAAGTGTGGTATTCGATTTGAAGGTGAAGGCAACGTTGGTCGTTATGATTTCTCGGCAGATTGGGTAAGCCAATCGGTAGAAGGTATTTTGAAGCGATTGAATACTGAAAAGCTAGATGTGCTGCTTTTGCATCGCCCTGATCCGTTGATGGATTTGGATGAACTGGCAAGAACGCTGGAGAATCTGAAAGTACAGGGCAAGGTAGATTTCTTTGGTGTGTCTAACATGAACAGTCACCAAATCCAGTACCTGCAATCTGCGCTCGGGCAACCTATCGTCGCGAATCAAGTTGAGATGAGCTTAGCCAAATTGGATTGGTTGAATGATGGGGTGATGATTAACTCGCAAGGGCACCATCAATCAGACTTCGCTGCAGGTACTCTTGAACATTGCCAGATGAATAATATCCAATTGCAAGCTTGGGGCTGTTTGGCACAAGGTCGATTTGCTGAGCAAGGCTTATATTCAGAACATGAGAATGTGAAGAAGACCGCGCACTATGTCACCCAGTTAGCCAATCAATATGGCGTAGAAAGCGAAGCGATTGTGTTGGCGTTTTTACTTCGTCACCCTGCTGGTATTCAGCCTGTCATCGGTACCACCAATCTAGAGCGAATCAAGGCGTCTGCGGTTGCGACTCAGATTAATCTCACTCGTGAAGAGTGGTACAACTTATACGTGTACTCACGTGGTCAAGCATTGCCATAGGGGATGAACATGTTGAATCAAAAAATAGTACAGCAACTTGTGTACAGTGCACTCGACATTGCAGGGCACAACAACCAATCCATCGCTGTGAGTGTATGTGATACACATGGTGAACTGCTGGCGTTCTCCCGAATGGACAATGTTAGCGTGCAAGCAGGCTTGTTGGCTCAAAACAAAGCTTATACCTCGGCTAGAGATAGACAACCGAGTGGTAATTTAGGCGCTTGGGCGAGAGAAACTGGCAAAGATCTTAGCTATTGGACGGACTCAAAAATCCCGGATTCAAAGGTGGGGTTCCGATTAAGTATCAAGGGCAGGTGATTGGTGCTATTGGTATTAGCGGATTAAGTGAAGATGACGATGAAGCATTAGCTGAGAATGTGATTCGATTAGTGCTTTAAGTTCTAACGTTTACAACGCAGTTCTGACATAAGACAGATAATAAAAAACCGATGCATGGGCATCGGTTTTTTGTTGATCGAGCTGTTTGATTCAGAATTAAGCGTTCGCCTGTTCCAGATCTTGTTGCTTGTCTTTCTTACCTAATAGGCGACTTGTAATCGTACCGGCTGTCATCGCACCAGATACGTTAAGCGCTGTACGAGCCATATCGATAAGTGGCTCGATAGAGATAAGCAGTGCTGCAATCGTTACAGGAAGGCCCATAGCTGGAAGTACGATAAGTGCTGCGAACGTTGCACCGCCACCCACACCAGCGATACCGAAAGAGCTCACCGTGATGATTGCAATCAGAGACAGAATGAAGTTGATGTCCATTGGGTCAATACCAACTGTAGGTGCAACCATAACTGCAAGCATTGCAGGGTAGATACCCGCACAACCGTTCTGACCAATTGTTGCGCCGAAAGAGGCCGAAAGGTTAGCAATTGCTGGTGGCACGTTTAGCTTGGTGATCTGAGCTTCAACATTCAGTGGAATCGTTGCAGCAGAGCTACGCGAAGTAAAAGCGAACGTTAGAACAGGCCAGATTTTTTGGAAGTATTCTTTCGGGTTTACGCCAACAAAAGAAACCAACACACCGTGAACTACAAACATCAATAGAATTGCAACGTAAGACGCTACGATGAAACCTAGTAGGCTTAAGATGTCAGAAGCACTTGATGTTGCTACTACTTTCGCCATTAACGCTGCGATGCCGTATGGCGTTAATGCCATGATCATCTTAACTAAGCGCATCACGATAGATTGAGCTGCTTCAACGAACGTACGAATTGGTGATTCTAGCTCTTCTTTCTCTGCCATTACTTTACGAGCAGCAATACCCGTTAGCACACCAAAGATAACAACTGCGATGATAGATGTTGAGCGAGCGCCCGTTAGGTCTGCAAATGGGTTGGTTGGAATGAAGCTAACCAGCATTTGTGGAATTGTTAGGTCTGAAACGCTGCCAATGCGGCTTTCTAGCGTTGCGATACGTGCTGTTTCACGTGCACCTTCTGTCAAACCTTCAGCAGATAGACCAAATGCCTGAGTTACTACAATACCAACAATCGCAGAAATCGCTGTGGTGGCTAACAACACAGAGATCGTGATGCCAGAGATTTTGCCCAGTGAACCGCCTTTCTCAAGCTTAACTACCGCCGCAATCATCGAAACTAGTACTAATGGCATGATGACCATTTTCAGTAAGCCAACGTAACCACGACCAACAATGTTTACCCAGTCTAGCGTTTCGTTAATAACAAGGTTGCCTTCACCAAATAGCAGCTGAAGACCAAGGCCGAAAGCACTACCAAAAACTAAACCTAACAGAACTAAGCGCGATAACGTGTTTTCTTTTTTCTGCTGTCCGTAGAGAAAGAAGAGGATACCAGTGAATACCGCTAAGGCAGCGATAGCTGAAAGTGACATTTGTTTTCCTTATGAATTTCTTTAAATCGATAGGGCGCTTAGATATATGGGCGCAAATACTGTTAGCTACAGTAGCGACCTGTAACAAAACGTAAAATAAGGAAAAGTAATTAAATAGAACGATAGGTAATATCCACCGAATGGTATGAGTGGATATACAACATTATGGTGAATAGATGAGCTTTTTAGCGATATTTTGCCAATAAATTGAGCATGTCATTGGATGAGTAAATTTCGATATTTTGGAAATTATTTTCGAACAATCGGAACAACATGGCCTGAGCGACATCTTTTGATTGGATAGGGCGTAGGTTTTTGAATTTCCCAAACATAAAAGGCGACAGAAGAGGAAATACGCTTTGTAGCAGCTTTTCATCGGCTCTTGGTTCTTCTCGCTCGCCAACCAATGGCCCAGGGCGTGCAATGAACAGTTGCTTGAAGCCGATACGCTTTAAGTTCTGCTCCATTTGCCCTTTACACTTGAGGTAGTGCGAATAGGAATCAGCGGACGCGCCATAACTGGACACAACCGCAAGGCGTTGAACTCCAAGAAACTTCATCGACTGAGCTACGTGGCTGACCAACTCTACATCGACTTTACGCAATGCTTCTTTCGAACCTGCCTTTTTCTTGGTGGTGCCTAAGCAGATGATCCCAAGGTTGGGTGTGGTTTTGGTATCGTCCCAACTGGTGACTTGCAGATCACTATGAATCAGCGTGTGGAGTTTTTCTGAGTGGAACTGTGAATCGAGTGCCCTTCGGGACAAAGCGTAAATGTGCTGTATCGCAGGCTCGTTGATGAGCAGGTTCATCACATGATGACCAATCAGTCCGGTAGCACCAGCCACTATGATTGATGTCTTATCTCCAGAAATACTCATAACTATCCCTAACGTTTACGTAAGTCACTGTTTCAATTTAAACCTTCTTGTTCAATGACGAAAACTTGTTCGCTTTTAATGTGAAGGCACGTGCAAATTAAAGACGAGCCATCGGCATTAGCTACAAGAAAATAGTGTTGTGGAAACAAGAAAGCCCGCGTATACGGGCTTAAAGAGATCAGGCAACATAATGAACGTAATAGATTTTTAAGTTAAGAGGTTAACACCCATCATAGAATTTATTGATTGTTAGATCGCCAATATTGATGAGTTGAGTTTGATCTAATGTGTAAGATCGCGTGAATTGAACAAAACAGTTATAGCCCTTTAATTCTCTAAATTGCCTTTCTCTGCCCGTGTAGACTATAAGGGTTGGGTTGAATTTCGGTCCATAGCTGAGCAACTGATAGTCATCAGTTTGCATCGCGTTTTTAATATTGTCTGAATCTAATGCAATAGCGCCCCATCTAATCCATACATCTTGGTCTGGCAATTGAATGAGTTTTTCTTTCTCTAAGCCTTCGATGGCTGCTTTGCCCATGACTATTTCATTGGTTGCGTTAAAAGCGCCGATGAAGCCATCGAGCGTTGCTTTTGTTGCATCCGATTTGATGTTTAAAAATCGAGGTGCAGCCGTGACAGCGACAATACCTAAAATAGCGATAACCGAAACCAACTCAATTAACGTAAAGCCTTTGTTTTTCATAAATACCCTTAACTATTGATGGGGTAAGTCTATCAATAAGGGGGAGGGAGTAAATAAATGAAAGTTTGTTATAACTTTATGAAATGTAAGGGTAAGTTTACGAAGTTTAACAAGTGAACTAATGCTTGAAATCTAATTGGTTTATTGGTTTTAAAGTGTACGGATTGTCTAACTTATGAGATCTGATGATGGCGCGATGAAGTGATGCATTAATCTATTTTTAGCCTCAAAAATAACAAAGCCCGTTGGGCGACGGGCTTGTTACTTTCTTCGCAAAATTTAGGTGAAGGACAGTGGGATTTTCCTTACCTTTTTGCTTGCTTTCTTACCTGATTTATTTGGTTTTCTTTTGCTTGAGTTTGGAATCATCGCACCTCCTAAATCATTTTTCTGAGCTTTACTTTTTTCAACCGGTTGTGTTGCTTGGTGTTGCATTTTGTAGCTAACAGCGTGGGTGTTCACTGTATGGGTACTTATCAATGGAGAGATTAACAAGTACATTACATAAAGCATAAAGGGTGCCAAAACGTAAGTTATTGATTTTTCGTTGTGATGGCAAACGAAGCACAATCTGTTAGTCTTTTTGATTCTCAATTTGAGAAAAAGTGGTTTTGAATTGCTTAAATTAAGAACACTCTCTGCGGTTTCTGTTACTTAGGCATAGATACAGCTTTGCTTAACACGTAAACTGGGTCGTAATTCACATAGACCAAGGATGTGCTATGAACCTCAAGCTTGATACTCTCGCTCCTACTCAGATTTACCACCTGATGACGCAAACCGTTGTGCCTCGTCCTATCGCGTGGGCATTAACGGAATCTGCTGCCCAAGAATACAATTTAGCGCCTTTCTCTTATTTCACGCCTGTTTCAAGTAACCCGCCGCTACTGATGTTATCGGTCGGGAAGAAGCCATCGGGCGAAATCAAAGACACCACTCGTAATGCCCTTGAAACGGGTCAGTTGGTTATTCACATCGCGTCAGCCAGTTCTGCCGAGGTGATGACAGCGACAGCAGCCTCGCTCGATCATGGTGACTCTGAAGTCACCGCGAATAATATCGAGTTGGTTGAGTTTGAAGGTTTTTCTTTACCTAGAGTGAAGGAGTGCGCTGTGGCTTTTGGCTGCACCTTGTATGAAGTTAAAGAAGTCGGTGAAGTACCGCAAAGCCTTATCTTTGCGCAAATTGAGCAGGTGTATATAGCTGAAGAGGTGATCGATAAAGAGAGCGACCGCCTGAAGATAGATGCGCTCGCACTGGATCCTTTATCTCGACTAGGTGGAGGCGAATACGCCACGCTATCCAATGTGTTCTCGGTGGCTCGTCCTAAGTAAGCGTTAACTATTTAGCTTTAGCGAATAAGATCGTTAAACCCCGTTCCTCAATGTAAGTGCCACATAATTTTATGTTAGATACAAAATACTCGCAGTACATCCAACATCGCATTGACCAAAAAACTAAGCCGCTAGGCGCGCTTGGTTTACTGGAAAAAGTTGCTCATCAATTGGCTCTGATTCAAAGCCAAGGAAAAGAAGCTGCGGTTGAACATATTGAATTAAATAAACCGCGCATCATCATTTTTGCAGGTGATCATGGTGTTGCTGATGAAGGCGTGAGTATTGCCCCGAGTGCCGTCACACAGCAGATGGTATTGAACTTCTTAAACGGCGGCGCAGCGATTAACTGTTTTTGTGCGGTGAATAACATCGATATTACGGTGGTCGACACAGGAATATTGTTACCAATCGAATCTGATAACCCAATGCTGATCTCCCAGCGTTTGGGTACACGAACCAATAACTTTGCCAATGAAGCCGCGATGAGTTTAGAAACGGTAGAACGTGGGATTGAATTGGGCGCAGATCTTGTATCTAGAACCATTTCGAATGGCACCAATATCATCATGTTTGGTGAGATGGGTATCGGCAATACCAGCAGCGCGTCAGCGATTTTAAGCGCACTAGCAAAGCGAACTGCGGCAGAGTGTGTTGGTTTAGGTACAGGCATCAATAACGAACAACTAGCTCATAAAGTGGCTGTGGTTGAACAAGGTGTTGCACGCTGCAAAGGACTCGATCCTAAATCGATTCTAGCTCAAGTTGGTGGTTACGAAATAGTGCAAATGGTGGGTGCCTTCCTTGGTGCATACCACAACAGAACACCAGTATTGGTCGATGGTTTTATTGTGTCAGTTGCGGCGTATGTTGCGACCTTGATTGAGCCGAACTGTCGCGATTACATGATCTTTGCGCATCGCTCTGAAGAGTCAGGGCACAAAATCCTACTAGAACTTTTAGACGCGGAACCGTTGCTTGACCTTGGCTTGAGATTAGGCGAGGGCACGGGCGCAGCTTTGGCTATGCCAATCACCCGAGCGGCAGCGGAGTTCTATAACAGCATGGCGAGCTTCGAGAGCGCTGGAGTCACAGTTTAATGAGTGATACGCCACAAAGATCTTTGAAAGATCGCGCAGCTTATCAGTGGGAGCTGTTTTCGTTGGCAATGGGCTTTTTTTCTCGCTTGCCGATGCCGAAGAGTACGCCTTATTCAGACGAGCGTATGAACCGTTCTGGTCGCTACTTTTCAACAGTTGGTTTGTTGCTGGGTGTCTTGTGCGGCGGTTTGTTTCTGTTGCTTGATACTGTGTTACCAAGCTCGATTGCCATCTTTTTGATGATGAGTTTTAGCTTAATGCTCACTGGCGCTTTCCATGAGGATGGTTTGACCGACATGGCGGATGGCATCGGTGGTGGTATGACATTGGAACGTCGTTTGACCATCATGAAAGACAGCCGCATCGGTACATACGGTGCGTCTGCGCTGATCATGGCTTTGCTTGGTAAGTGGGTTCTGCTCAATGAACTCGTCAGCATGGCTGAATTGTTTATGGTCATCGTGACGAGCTACACCTTTAGCCGAGCGATTGCGGCCTCCCTTATTTATGACATGCCTTATGTTAGCGACTTGGATACGAGCAAGAGTAAGCCTTTAGCCAACAAACAAACCAAGGGGGAGCTTCTCTTCCTTATGTTGGTTGGTCTGTTGCCAAGCTTGTGGTTTGGGTTAGCGTTTACGTGTGTTTTAGCTGTGATTGCTTATCTGTTTAGAGTGGGCTTCAAAAAGTGGTTAATTGCACGCATTGGTGGCTTTACTGGTGACTGTTTGGGCGCGGTTCAACAGTTGATGGAACTGCTGATTTACGTTGTGTTTACCGCTGCGTTTTATAACGGCTTTATGTAACTCATTCAGGATTTTAGAGGCAACACATGACAACCAATAATCAAGCGTATCAGAGTTATCGCCATCTTGTTTTAGGTGGTGCGCGCTCAGGTAAGTCGAGTTTTGCAGAACAACAAGCATTATGTGCAATTGAAGCATGTTCAAATGGGCGTCTACATTACATAGCGACAGCTACCTATTTAGACGATGAAATGCGCGAGCGAATCGCTCATCACAAAGATCGTCGTGGTGAAGAGTGGATTGAGCATGAAGTACCCGTCGAATTAGCCGAAAAATTGCAGTCTTTTGAGAAAGAAGATGTGGTGCTGATTGACTGCCTAACATTGTGGTTGAACAACATCATCTTTGAACTGGGTGACGACGCAACCAATGAACAGGTTGAAGCCGTGGTTGAAGTATTGGTCAAAAGCGTCGAGCAAAGCCAAGCGCAAATTATCATGGTCTCTAACGAAGTGGGTTTAGGTGTTGTTCCTCTGGGTAAAGTGTCGCGCTTATTTGTAGACAATGCTGGGCGAATGAACCAAGCGCTCGCAAGCGTTGTCGAACGAGTCACGTTGATCGCCGCAGGATTACCGTTGAATTTAAAACCCTCAAATCATTCGTTTGATGCTCAAGGCTAGGTCTCATACATGGTCAATGGAACAACCAAAAATATCTATTTGCTAAGACACGGCAAGGTTGAAGGAAAAGCTGCACTAAACGGTGTATCTGACGTGCTGGTTAACCCTGAGCTTCAACAGCAAATATGTGAAGCCTTGGTGCAACACGGTGTGGCTCTTGATGGTGTTATTACCTCGCCATTAAGGCGCTGCAGCGACCTAGCAAATTTATATGCAGAGCGCATGTCGGTGCCTTTGTCGATTGCACCAGAATTTCAAGAAATGAACTTTGGTGAGGTGGACGGCATCGCGTTTGATGAGCTTGAAGATAAGTGGGCGATGCTAGACACCTTTTGGCAAGACCCGGCAAATCATCAACTGACTGGAGCGGAAAGTTTACAGAGCTTCCACGACAGAGTAACTCAAGCTTGGTCGCAACTTTTGAATAACTCAAGTGACAATCTATTGATGGTTACTCATGGTGGCGTAATTCGAATGCTATTGGCGCATTGCCTTGATATTGATTGGAAAAATCCGAGCTTGTACTCGAAGCTATTGATTGAGAATGCCTCGATAACCCATATTCAAGTCACTCAGTTTGCGCAGAGCTTTATCAGCGTCAAAGCGATAGGCCTGCCTGTTCTCTGAGTGTCCAAAAACACAGTTTAAGAATTAACAATCTTAGAAGTATTAAAAGTAATTAGAAGTATAAAGTGGCGTTAACAGTCGCTATACCAGATTGGTATTACTACCTACGTGAAAGGAATTTAGTCATGACAACACCGAGTTGGGATCTAAGCATTGCTTATCGCGATCTTGATGATGCAAAAATTGAACAGGATATTGAACTCATTCAACAGTGTATCGAACTCTTGTACCTGCATGTTGAAAAGCGTCACATCATTCTGGCAATGCAAAACGCAATCCAGACCTCAGAAGCAGCAGGCACGCTACTAAGCACAATTAACACCTTTGCTAACTGTCACGCTTCAGTGGATGCGACTCATACAGAAGCCAAAGCGCTGCTTGGCCGTGTAGCAAAGCTGAACTCTGAAATGTCACAAGCGTTTAGCCCTTATGAAGATACGCTGATTCACGCAGAACCAGAGTTTATTGATGCCGTTTTAGAACACGAGAGTGCAGATGTTGCAGGCCAACGCTTTGCGATTGAAAGCTCACGTAAGCTATCAAGCAGCCGTCTCAGTGTGGCTGAAGAACAGCTTTTAGCAGCCATGAAAGTCGATGGCCGTGATGCATGGGGTCGTTTATACGATAACCTTACCGGCTCTTTGAAACTGTCTTTGAAACTTGATGGTGAAGAAGAAGCACTTGGTTTCTCGCAAGCGGCGAGCTTGTTATACGGTAGCGAATTCGACAAACAAGAGCCAGCATGGCGCGCGGTTCAAGGTGCAATGAAGACTCACCAAGAGTCATTTGCTTCGATCCTAAATGCGCTTGCAGGTTGGCGTCTGACTGAAAACAAAAAGCGCTCGAAAATCGCAGATGTGCATTTCTTAGATCCAAGCTTGCACGGCAGCCGAATTGTGCATGAAACGCTAGACACAATGATGTCTGTGGCGAAAGCTAATCGCGCAGTAGGTCAGAAAGCGGGTCTATTGATGGCAAGAGTTCACGGCTTAGATGAAATGAAGCCATGGAATCACTTAGCTGCAATGCCGCCACTTGGTGATGCGGAATCTAAGGTTTACCCATTTGATGAAGCGATCGAAGTGATCAAAACCGCTTTCGCAGAAGTAAATCCAGAGATGGCTGATTTTGTCGCTTTAATGGTTGAGAATGGTTGGATTGATGCCGCACCAGCAGCCAACAAACGTTTAGGTGCTTACTGCACTAAGTTTGCCGCGACACGCACACCGCTTGTGTTCATGACTTGGAGTGGCAGCCGCTCTGACTTAATGACATTGGCACACGAGCTAGGCCACGCGTTCCACAACTGGGTAATGAAAGACATGCCGTTGTGCAAGACACGCTACCCAATGACGCTCGCAGAAACAGCTTCTATCTTTGCTGAAAACATCGTTCGTGACCACTTGTTAACGCAAGCCCAAACACGAAACGAGAAACTTGAAATGCTGTGGGAAGAGTTGTCTTCTTCATTGGCTTTAATGGTCAACATTCCAGTGCGCTTCGAATTCGAAAAAGCATTTTACGAGCAGCGTGAAAAAGGCGAGCTGACGGCGCAACAATTGTGTGACCTGATGGAAAGCACTTGGAAAGAGTGGTACGGCGATGCAATGACCGAAGCAGACCCTTACTTTTGGGCGAGCAAGTTACACTTCAGCATCTCTCAAGTGAGTTTCTACAACTATCCATACCTATTCGGTTATCTGTTCAGTAAAGGTGTTTACGCTCAGCGTGACGCGAAAGGTGAGCAGTTCTACGATGATTATGTCTCATTGCTTCGTGACACGGGTAGCATGATGGCGGAAGAAGTGGTTCAAAAACACTTAGGAATGGACCTGACTCAAGCCGATTTCTGGCAACAAAGCATCGACATGGTCAAAGTTCAGATCGATGAATTTGAAAGATTGCTCGATCAGGAAGATTAATTGATCTCAATCTGTTCATAGCAGGTAAGAGCTGTGTTAGCTTACGTGGCTCTTATCTTGCTGAAAGAACTTGATATAACCAAAAGTTGCTTTAAATAGAGAAAGTTATTTAGCACAGGCCTCGGTTTGTTGATAAGCAGGAAATATAAAATTTATGGGTAGTATTTGTGAGTGATAACGGAGTTTCTGTTGATAAGTGCGATCCTAGCAACACAATTTCTATGTACAATTTATTAACATACGGCCGTGCAATTAAGGAGTAACGCATGACGAAGACCCTCTTTCGCCAATCATTTCTTTTTGACAGCCTAGATCTTGAGCAAGAAGTGTTTGCAGGACAGACCGTACTGAGTAACGGTGTTCAAATTAAGCTTCATCAACGTGGCGTGTTGGAAGTGATTCCCGCTGATTACAGTTCTGAAACCAAGAACATTATCTTTTCAAGCGGTGTACACGGCGACGAAACCTCACCAATGGAGCTGATTGATAAGCTCGTTGAGGATATTGAAACAGGCTTTCAGGCAGTGAACGCTAGATGCTTGTTTATCATAGCTCACCCAGAAGCAACCAACGCGCATACCCGTTTTCTTGATGTGAATATGAACCGTCTGTTTGATGAAAAGCAGTACGAGAGCAATCGAGAAGTGGATATCGCCCAGAACTTAAAGTATCTGGTGACAGAGTTTTATAAAGAAACCAAGCCAGAAACGCGCTGGCACTTAGATCTGCACTGTGCAATCCGTTTATCTAAGCATTATTCATTTGCTGTGAGCCCTAAGGTTCGCCACGAAGTACGTAGCAAAGAGTTATTCGACTTCATCAACAGTGCTCACGTTGAAGCCGTGTTGCTGTCGAATGCACCTACCAGCACGTTCAGCTGGTACAGCGCTGAAAACTTCGGAGCGCAGGCTCTGACAATGGAACTCGGGCAGGTCGCGAGAATTGGTCAGAACCAACTTGATAGACTAACGGCTTTTGATCTCGCCATGCGTAACTTAATCGCGGAAGCTGAGCCAGAGCATCTGCCTAAGCGAACCATTACTTATCGTGTGAGCCGCACCATTGTTCGTTTACATGATGATTTCGATTTCATGTTCTCAGATTCTGTAGAGAACTTTACTGCATTCAAGCACGGTGAAGTCTTTGGCCATGATGGTGATAAACCATTAATGGCGAAGAATGAAAACGAAGCAGTGGTGTTCCCAAACCGTAATGTTGCTATCGGTCAACGAGCAGCCTTAATGGTGTGTGAAGTGGAAACACGATTTGACCACGGGCAGTTGGTTTACGATTAATCTGTAGCAGCGACGACGGTTCGTTGAATAACCGCTCAACTGGTTGAAATATCAAGGTTCACATTACGGTGTGAACCTTGAGTTTATTTGGGTATACAGGTAAGGTTACGCGAACAATCTCAAAGTAGCTTGATATGGATTTCCAACAACTTCTTCACCAAAAACAGCGCAAATGGACGCGAGCCATTTATCTGATGGCATCACTGCTTATCGCGCTGAGTGCTATTTACCTAATGGTTGGCGATCTCTTCATTTCCCCTCTGGGCACCTTGTCCACATTAGAACAAAAACTACTGATTGATTTACGCTTACCTCGATTATTAGCAGCTATTGCCATCGGGGCAGGGCTAGCGGTTTCTGGCGCAAGCTTACAAGTGTTATTAGGCAACGTATTAGCAGAACCAGGTGTGCTCGGCATTTCTGGTGGTGCAAGCCTCGCCATGGTGATTGTGCTGTTCTTCTTGCCGTTTGCGCCGACTCCAGAACTCTTTATGATTGCAGCCGTATTAGGGTCACTCTGTTTCACCGTGATTCTGGTAAGCATGGTAAAAGCGATGCGACTGACCACAGCTAAACTGCTGTTGGTGGGTGTTGCGTTAGGCATTCTTTCTGGCGCGATGGTGACATGGGCGTTCTATTTTAGTGACGACCTTAGCCTTCGCTTATTGATGTACTGGCTAATGGGCAGCCTAGGTGGTGTGACTTGGTATCAGCATTCGCTAACGTTAGTGATGATCCCTGTGATTATTTGGTTGTGTTTACAAGGCAGTAAGCTAGACAAAATGATGATAGGGGAGACACACGCTGCGCAACTGGGTGTGAATGTACCCAAGTTACGTTGGCGCTTAATCTTCGCTGTGTCTATTTTGGTCGGCTGTGCAGTGGCATTAGGCGGCGTAATCAGCTTTGTGGGCTTGGTTGTGCCACACTTACTTCGTTTAGCGATTGGTACTGACAACAAATACCTGCTTCCTTTGTCTGCTGTTGCGGGGGCTGCATTGTTGGTGTTTGCTGATATTTGCGCGCGTACCTTATTGGATTCTGCAGAATTACCTTTGGGTGTGATGACCACAAGTATCGGTGCGCCTATCTTCATTTGGATGTTAATTAAAAATCATGATTCAAATTAAGAGCCTGAGCGTCGGCGCTCGTTTATTACCGCTATCATTCGAGCTTAACCAAGGGCAGGTGACTCACGTTATCGGCCCCAATGGCAGTGGTAAAAGTACCTTACTTGAGGCCATTTCGGGTATCGGTGATGGTTACAAGGGCAATATCAAGCTCGATGAACAAGACTTATCAAAGTTGTCGCTGCAAGACTTGTCACTGCATCGCGCTTATTTGTGTCAAAGCGCAAGACCTGCTTTCAACTTAGAAGTGTTCCAATACCTTGCGTTGTCTCTGCCAAGCTCTTCACAAGGATTTGATACTAAAATCAATGCTGCTTTGGAAGAGATAACCCAGATGCTCGATATTGCAGACAAGCTTCATCGCTCTATTCAAGCTTTGTCTGGTGGTGAGTGGCAACGCGTTCGCTTGGCGGGCATGTGTTTGCAAATTTGGCCGACACTTAACCCATACGCGAAGTTGTTGATTCTCGATGAGCCTGCTGCGCCATTGGATATTGCTCAAGAAGCCTTACTCTACAAGCTCATTGAACGAGTGGCAGAGAAGGGCATTGCGGTGATCGTGGCAAACCACGATTTAAATCGTACCCTAAGACACGCTGACCAGGTGTTGTTGCTTGATAAAGGTGTACTTCAAGCATCAGGTAGTGCAGAACAAGTTCTTACGCCAGAACAACTAGAGTCTGTGTTCAACACTGAAGTCAAAAGTATCTCAGTCGATAATCAAACCTATCTGTTGTTTGGTTAAAAAACTAATTGGTTAAGCCGGTTACTGAGTTCAAGGCGAGTTAGTAAAGGAAGCAAACATGTTTAGATACATCCAAAGAAGAAGAATCAAAAAGGTGATTAAGTCATTGTCTGCAAAGATGGTGAAGAGCTACGGAAGCCGTGATTTCTTCTCTATTGGGCAGGTTGAAACAAGTTCTCGTGAGTTGAGTAAACGCCAACAACAGATTGCTTTAGCCTTGTTTGCGGATCCACAAGATCTTGCTGTTGAATTAGCTCCAACTATTCAGTTGCTGCGTAATTATGTGTCTAATGACTTCTTTGACGGAGAAGACTACACCGCGCGAGATGTACTTAATCTATTGGGTGGCGGCGGTTGGAAGGGCGGTCGTATGGACGACGACATGTCACATCGCATGGGCATGCATAGCCGCTATTAAATCTTTTCTCACCATTTAACATCCTGTATATCCCCTAAGCGGCTTAATCATCAAGCCGCTTTTTTATTCACTTTGAATAATGTTGCGCCAATCAAGACGGAATACTGAGATCCAATAATTAGAAGCAACATCATCTATCGACAACGCATTTCTATGAGTTGTGTGACTCTGATTCCTATCAATATAAAACCCGCTGTTATTGATAAAATTGACGTATATATTTTTCGTTGTTCTTTAAACAAAAACTATAAACCCTCGAACTGCAATATTGATTGGTTGTTGACCAATTGGTCTTGTGTGCAGGGTAAAATAATAGAGAGTGGGAAAGTGACAACAATAAATAATAATCTTCTAAAAGTAGCAGTAGGTATGGCTATGCTATCGAGTGTGCCGTCAGTGGCAAACGCTCATGGATGGTCTGAATTTCCAAGCGCACGTCAGAACACGTGTTACGAGCAAGGCGGGATTTGGTCGGGTACACCACCGAATGCGGCATGTGCTCAAGCGAAAGATATTTCTGGCTCGTACCCGTTTGTTCAACGTAACGAATACGCAAAAAACATTCAGGATTTCAACAACATCAACGCAGTGAAAGCAGCGATTCCTGATGGCACGCTCTGTTATGCCAACGATTCGCAAAAGCGCGGTATGGGGGCGCCTCATACTGGTTGGACTCGTACCGAGCTAAGTACAGGCACGTTTGAATATGTATTCAACGCGACTGCACCACACAATCCTTCATTTTGGGAGTTCTACCTAACGAAACCTAATGCAGACTTGAGCAAAGGCCTAGCGTGGGGTGACTTAGATCTTATCCAAGAAGTGGGCAATGTTCCTGTAAGTGGAGGCAAATACCGTATCAACGTGACGATTCCATCTGACCGTTCTGGTGACGCGATCCTATATGTACGCTGGCAGCGTAACGATGCAGCGGGTGAAGGCTTCTACAACTGTTCAGACATCACTATTACAGGTGGTACAACACCTCCGCCTGAGCCTACACCACAACCTGATCTAGTACGTGGCGGCTTGTTTGTATCTGACCAGTTTGGTACACCAGAAATTGGCGACACCGTTAAGTACGACATCATCAACAAGTATGGTGAAATCGCACGTAGCTTCGATATCGTGATTGATGCGAGCAACGTGAACGATTGGGCTCGCTTGTTAGCGTCGGAAATTAATGGTTGGCACGAAGAGTTTAAAGACGGTGCGATCTTCATTGGTGACTGGCACGCTGAAATGCAGCACTACATGTACTTCCAAAACGATCCGTCACGTAACTTCTTTAACTCAAAAGATAGCCGTGCTTCTGGTCAGTTAACGCTGATTGAAGGTGGCGACGGCGGTGTTGAGCCATTAAAAGGCGACATCTACGAACTAGTGAAGAGTGACAATGTCGTTAATGCTGGCGACAAAGTTGTAATTGCGACGAGCGAAGCAGCAAACCTAACTCAGACTCAAGGTTCTGCCGTTAGCATTCAAAACAACGGAACGGCTTCAATTGTTGTCGATACGACTGCGATTACAGCGAACGAAACTTTGTCGTTCATTGCTAGCTCAATTGAAAGCGAAAGTGTAGAAACCTTCACGTTCGAAGTGATTGCTGAAGATGGTGGTGTAACTCCTGACCCAGATCCAACGCCGGATCCAGATCCGACACCTGACCCAGATCTAGGCACGTGGGACTCGTCTAAGGTTTACCTTGGTGGTGAAATCGTGACTTACTCGAACCAGTCATGGAAAGCACAATGGTGGATTCAAGGTGGTACAAACCCTCAAGCAACCTACGAAAATGATAAATGGGGCGTTTGGCGTCCAGCTAACTAGTCTTTGTTTTAAAGATACTAATTAGCTTAGTCAAAACTACACAGTAACATCAGCACCATGCTTTATAAGTGTGGTGCTTTTTTGTGGGGTATAAGTAAAGCATGATGCGATATCGCCATGAAAATAATAGTACTGGGTCGACTGTGAAGTGAATTGTGTTTATCTTTATTAGTTCAAGTCTGACTAAAGAGTACATTGGGTTAACGGCTGGATTTTTCGATGTTCCCATTTACTACTCCATCGAGTGTATCCAAGCCTCAGCTTTTGCGTTTTGTAATGTGTTAGCGAATTATTCCAGAATAAGGTTTTCTTTAATCTCATCGTTAAGATACCCCTGACCAAAATCTGGTGTCATGAATTCGAAGAAGGAGGAGTCTAGAAATCTGGTTTCTAGATAACTCGATTCTAGATAATGGACATCTAAGTGATCAGCACTCGCGTAGGTGGGAATCGCGGAAAACAAAACGATACTGATCGCTGCAGCGATATTAATGACTTTGTTACGTTGAGGAGTCATTTTCATAGTAGTGCCCTCGAAAGGTGGGCAAATCCATCTGCCTATGAGAATTGAATCTGAGATGTTTAGAAGTCGTAAGACAAACCAAGTGTGATGATGCTGTCGTTGTCGATCGGGCCCATCGATTGGCCGTTCAAGTAAAGGTCACCTTCGTTGGTGTTGAAATAGGTGTATTTCACGTAGGGTGTCCAGTCGTCGATGCTCTTAGAGAGAACGACTTCGTGTTCATTGGTACGGTAGTCACCTTGATGAAAATAGACATTGTCACCGTCATGGGTAAATCCGCCGTTGGAGCCATCACTGTTTGCGTGAGTGTATTGGTAAGCTAAATCCCAACCGGCGAGTGAGTACCCCGCACCGGCGATGAACTTATTGGTATTAATCGTGGTGTCGCTTACATTCTCGAGTACTTGGCCTGACTGGTTATATCCCAATCCACTGAATACATTGAAATTATCGTTCACTTGGTAATCGATAATACCTTCGATTAATAACTCTTCACCTTTGTCCCATTTACCAAGCTCACCGTATAGGTTGAACGTGAAGGATTCGCTGATGTGAAAGTCGTGGCCGTAACCCGCTGCCAACCAACCCTGGTCATCAAAACCTATATAGACTTGTCCATTTTCTGAGGTGTCGATTAATGCGCCAGCTTCCGTGGTATAGACACCGTTATCAGCAGCATTAGAGGCAACGTTTTGTTCGATGTAAACTTGAGTCGAAGTCGCAAACGATGCACTGCTGAGTAATGTAAGTGGTAGTGCAATAAGGTTAAGTTTGTTCATGTATTCTCCAGTGTTGTTCTATTGAATTAACTTGCTGGAGAGTATGTGATGAAACCAAATTTATATTAATAGGGTTAACTTTAGTTAAAACCTCAGTTTCATTTATGTTTTCTTAATGCCGATTTGATTGCTTCACGGGTTTTGATGTGCTGTTCGTCGTTAGCATAACGGCGGTGATAGAGCATTCGAAACGTGAGCGGTTTTAATTTGATGGGGATAGGGTGAACGCGTAAGCCAAGCGCTGGTGCGAGCATTTCTGCAAAAGAACGAGTAGAAGCGGCGATGTAATCTGTCGTGCTTGCCAAAATCAGCATGCTTGAAATTGAGCTGGTTTCAATTCTGACTTTTCTCGGCTCGATATCGCTCTCTGATAAAAACTCGACCGTGTTCATGTTGGCGCGTTTGATCTTGAGTGCAATATGTTCCTCTTGGAAATACTCCTCTTTACTCAGTGTCTCACCAATTCGAGGGTGGTTGATTCGAGTCAGACACACGGGCTCCTCATCGACGATGGTTTCTTCAATCAATGAGTGTTTCTTACTCGAAAGTACATCAATGACGATATCCACTTTTTGTGCAGTAAGCGCATCAAACAGTTCTTCCTCTTCGAGCGGCGCTTCCGTAAAGCTTACGCCTTCAACCTGGCTAACGAAATGAAGCAAGCTCTCTGTGCAATAGACTTTAAGGTCATTCTTTTGCTGCTCAACCGTTCCAATGATGTTCAATGGGTCTTCTATCTTGTTAGCGAGTGATACCGCAGCTCCAGTGGGCGCGATACCTCGTCCTTCTCTCACAAATAAAGCTTTGCCCACGACCCCTTCGAGTCTCTTAATAGCCGCGCTTACCGCGGGTTGAGAAATATCGAGCTGCTCTGATGCCACGGTGATAGAGCTGTGTTTGTAAACGGCCAAAAATGTCGTCAGTAGATTAAGGTCCAAATTCAGTTCCCTCTATTCTTATTGCCACTCATCCAAATCATGGTGGAATCGTTATTAACTCATAAATGAAATGGAGGTTTTAAGTAAAGTTTACACTATATATCAAGGTTATGTTTATTAATAAACTTGTTTGCATCGGAGTGAGGAAGGAACTTCATTCATTTACTAAATACTCAGACCGATAGGTGAAACTATGAGAACTTTCGCAAAATTATCAATCATCTCGACAGCAATGATCATCACGACAACCGCTTTTGCTGCTGACCCAATGATGCAATACAACACCAAGCAGACCAACTCTGATATTCAAAAACTCGAGAAATTTGAATATCACGAGGGTGAAACCCTTGAAGAGTATCTGAGCAACCAACCTAAGGGGAACTTGTACTCTTCAGAAGAAGAGGTGCTTTCTGTGTTAATGGGCGGTGTAAATAATGGTGACTATCGCAAAGAAACCAATTCAGGTTGGAAAGAAGGCCTAATGTTTGAGGGCATTGCACCTTATGGCGATCACATGGTGTCGGGCGCAAACTGGTTCCCACGCACTGAAGAAGTTCAACCGGATGAAATGCGTGTCACGTTCATGGGAACATCACCAATGATTCGCCCGGGGCAGGCAAACACCTCGATATACGTAGAATTGGGTAACGGCGCTAACTTTGTCTTTGATTTAGGTGAAGGCTCTATTGCGAACTACGTAGCGGCGGGTGTCGCGATGAATGAGCTCGACCATATCTTCATTACTCACTTACACGTAGACCATTACGGCTCGCTACCTTACCTGTATCAATTTGGCGGCTGGAATGGTCGCTGGGAAAAACCGCTTAACATTTATGGCCCGAGTGGTGCGACTCCAGAGTATGGCACTCGTCATATGATTGAAGGCATGCAGCAAATGTTGAACTGGCACACCGATGCATTTGATGTGTTTCCATCAGGCAACGACATTGTGGTTCACGAGTTTGATTTCCGTGATGACGGAGGCGTCATCTATGACCAAGACAATGTGGAAGTGATTCACTGGCGACGCAGCCACGCAAAAGACGGCGCGTCTGGTTACCGCTTGAATTGGACTCAAGATGACGGTCGAGTGCTTTCATTTGTTTGGACAGGAGACGGTCGCCCAACAGAGTTGGATTTGAAATACGCAAAAGGCGCAGACTTGTTCATTACTGAGCTGCAAACTGAAACGTTTGGTGTGTCTTCGATTATTCAAGGTGTGCCGCCATTCTTAGCACGTTACACCGTTGATACTCACCACACGCCAGCGTACGCGGCGGGCTATGTGGCGAATGAAGTACAACCGCGCTTGTTCATGACAACGCACATGACATTCGACCCATATCTTAATGAGGAAACCGTTGCAGAGGTTCGCCACCATTGGCAAGGACCTTACCACTTCGGTGCGCCAGATGGCATTGTCGTTAACATGACTAAAGATAATGCGTGGGTTCGTGAAGGTATTTTACCTGATTTCCCGAATGCGCGAGCGCCACAATTTGATATGGCAGATGGGTCTGACTTTAGAATTCCGTTGCCGAAAAACAGCCGTGAAGACATACAAGAACAAGAGATTCGTGATTTAGAGTTGGATCCGAAACTGTACTACCCAGAAGGCTATCATCCAGAGCTGTTAACTGAGTGGCCAGTCGACCGTGACATCGTGATCCCAGCTGAACAAGTACCAGAAGCAATGAAGCAAGGTATGAACACCAAGCAAGAATACATGGATAGAGTGCGTGCTCACCACAATCTTGAGCGCAAGTCGGTAAGTCGTCCAACTGAGCCTGGTGAAGGAGCAGGAACCGACAACAAATAGGGTATTTGTAGTGAGGGCTGATGTGCCCTCACATCCTAAAAACTTAGGTAAACAAACCCATTCTATTACTCAACCATAAAAATCATTGCTAGCAACATCTTTGCTTAGAATATCTGGAGTTCATTATGAAAAAATCAATTTTAGCGGTCGTCATTCTATCTTTAGTGGCCGGGTCTGTTTTCGCGAACGGACAATCAAATGCGCACAACTATCAACCTGGTGCGACGAATAACTCAGAACGTTTAGCGGATATTGATCCTAACTACGAACTGACCTTACCTTCAGAAAAAGAAGGCTACACCATGTATGACAACCAATACATGTCAGATGGCGGCACCTACACAACGTATGTCAAACCGAACCCTTCCGATGCAATGCATGTTGCCGATGAAGGCTCGCTAAAAATAACGCACGGTGAAGGTGGAGGCATTATGACGGAATACACAATAAAGGATGGCCAACACGCTTTTTCTGTTATGTGTGGATACACCTCGGGTCCTTCATTCTGGGCTGATGGAAAACCAGCGAAGGTATGTGAAGAGGCGCAAGCATTAGCGGTTGCCTTAGAAGCAAAAGGGCAATGGGAAATGAAGCAGATGGCTTACACCATCGCTCCAGCAAGAATCGTGGTTGATAAGTGATTTTTGTTTTCAGAATGCTCGTTATATCGAGCCTCGTTATCTAATCATATTGATTATTTGTCGTGAGATGAAGAGGCGCTCAGGCTGAAATATTCCTGATGTTCCCATCCGCTCATCTCACCAGAAGTTAAGCCAAGCAACTAATCAAATTGTTCTCTCAAATTTAGAAGGTCTATCCATGAATAACACTATTAAACTACTGGCTATTGCATGTGTTTTACTTACTCCAATGCTTGTAGCCGCTGCTGAACATAATCACAGTCACAATCATTTCAACCCTGCACTAGAACAACTTGGTGATGACATTATTGGTCTAACTGTGTGTTACAAAAATGGTCATCTCTCTGATGAAAACCAAGAACCTGCTTTCATGAACCTTATCAACCACGCCAATGTGGAAGGAGAGGAGTTAGGGATGTTCTACATGGACAAGTTGGGCCCTAAAGCCGAGCAAATCATGAGTGATGATGAGGCTCGCCGTTTATGGACCGAAGATTATTGTGCTGATTTGACTGATACCTATTTGGACTCAGACAAGTTAGCTCAGAGAGTAAATGAACATCAAGGTCATTCCCAAGGCCACGATCATGGGCATCACCATAATCATGACCACCATGGACATGGCGATTTGACACCAGAGGTGCTTGAGCAAGATATTGAAAGAGGGCGTTTACTCAGTATCAACTAAGCCCAATAAAATAAGTCCATCTAATCTATTGTTAAATATTTACTATTTGTTAGTGTGTTTAGGTGCACATTGATGATGTGTTTCATATTTAGCGAAGAAATATTAGGAGTTGCGATGAGTATTATAGTGAGACGGTCTGAGCCGTCAGATGCAAAGGGAATCAAAGAAATTTACGAATGCACTAATGCTTATACCGGTACGCTGCAACTCCCAAACCCATCTCTGGAAAGCTGGCAAAAACGAATCTCTAATATGCCTGACAACGTGTACTCGTATGTCGCGATGATCGACGATGAGATTGTTGGCAACTTGGGAATGGAAGTGTGTGTGAATCCAAGAAGACGACATGTGGCTTCATTTGGTATGGGTGTTAAAGACGATGTGCTAGGCAAAGGCGTTGGTAGTCAACTGCTCGCAACAGCAATCGACTTGTGTGATAACTGGATTAACATCAAACGACTGGAACTGACCGTTTATACCGATAACGAACGAGCGATCAGCCTGTATAAGAAGTTTGGCTTCGTGATTGAGGGGGAGTCTGCAGGGTTCGCTTTTAGAAATGGCGAATATGTGGCGGCTTATCACATGGCTCGACTAGTATAGCGCTCGGCTTCTAACCACGGCTACAGTTAAAACAGCCAGAGTTATCCAATAGATAATAAAACGCCACGTTACAATAACGTGGCGTTTTCTATTTCAGTCAACTGATGCTTTGAAGCGCTTCAGTTTTAACTTTACTTAAGCTGTAAGAGGCTCAAGGTTCGCAGGACGGTAGTGTACCGATTTTAGTACTTTGCCTTGGCGAACCGTTTTACCTTCCGATACAAAATCTTCAGCGCATTTAGCAATGATGTATTCACCTTTTTGAACCGCCATTAGCTTAATGTTCTGCTCAGCATAGAATGCTTCTGTTTCTGCGTATTCTGTTTCATTACGGCATACTTTGCTCATGTTGCTTGAGTGTACTTCGTCCCAGCAAGGTAAGAAGTCAATTGAACGGTTTTTGGCAACGTTCAACAGTAAGTCGATTAAGTAGCTGATCGCTAGGTTGTCTTCTACTTTGGATTGGCCAAGGTGAACCAAACGTCCCATCAAAACATAAACGCTGTCTACAATAGCGTCCGCTTGTTCGATTTTTGAGTCCGCTTCTGCAAGTTCTGTTAGCTCTTCGATCGCTAGAGATGTATGTAGCGTATCGCCTTTTTCGTCCATTGTTTCAGGAGCAGCAACCGGCAGATCAAAAGTACTGCGGAACTCTTTAATGTCGCGGTAAAGGTGATCGTAGATTTCTTGGTTTAGTTGAGAAAGGTTCATATTCCTATCCATTCTGTTTCGTTAATGGACCATTTTAACAAAGGTAGGAATGGGGTGCTAACGCAAAGTGGAAGAACGCGACTTTTATTCATTGGACCAATGAGGTATTTTGCACACAAATCAATTGATTATTATGTTTTTCTACTCTTTACTCTTGTTTATATTAGAAATATTAATGTTGTCACTCACTTAGGCAGCAGTGGGATATCGTTATGCACCAAGCTAGTGAAAGCGAAATTGTTATACGCCGCTTGTATCAAATTACCAATGAATATCGAAAAGGCTTCGATAGTCAGATCGCTCAGCTGCTCGCTATGGGGCTCGAACGTTTTGATTTGGATATTGGTATCTTGTCAAAAGTGGACGGTAATACTTACTTGGTCGAGCACTGTGTCACACCTGAAGGCGTTGACCTGAAAAGTGGAGATATGTTCGATTACCGTTCGACTTACTGCGAAATTACATGCAGATCAAACGGTCCGATTTGCATTGAGCATTGTGGCGAACACAACACCTATGCGAGACACCCTGCTTATCAATCCTTCGGCTTAGAGTCATATATTGGTATCCCTATTTTCGTTGATGAAGAACTCTACGGCACGCTTAACTTTTCGAGTGGTAACCCTTACTACCGCGAGTTTAAAGAGTTTGATATCGATGTGATGAAGCTCATGGCCTCATGGATTGAAGTAGAGCTTGTTCGCAGGCAGCAAGAGAGAAAACTACAAGAGTTAAACGAAAAACTCGAGTATCAGGCGCTTTATGACCCATTGACGCATTTACCCAACAGACGCTTTTTATTTAAAACGTTAAACGCAGAAGTAAAGCAACTTAAGGGCTCTTTAGGCAAAGGAACGTTAGCGGTGGTTGATATTGATTTCTTTAAGTCAGTAAACGACGGCTATGGTCACCAAATGGGTGATGTTGTCCTGAAGAAAGTGGCCAATGTATTAAGTAGTAATGCTCAGGAAGGGGAGTTTGTCGCACGCTTTGGCGGTGAAGAGTTTGTGATTTGGTATCCCAATATTGCTTCAAACTGTGTCGAGGATAAACTCGCTACTTTGCTAGAAGAAGTCAAAAAAATCACTCTAGATCGAACGCCTATCACTATCTCTATTGGCGCTTGCCATTTCGAATTAAGTGCTGGTGAAACACGCAATGAACGAATGTCAGCGTTGGATTCACTGATTAAAGTAGCTGATGAGTGTTTGTATGTTGCCAAAGACAATGGACGAGATCAGTTTGTGTCTCGTCCATATCATCAGCAAAAAGGCACTTAGTTACTGCTGCAGGGGAATACTAAGTGATTAACTAAACAAGTACGGGAACAATTTACGACGCTCTTCTGGTGTTAACGATTCAACTCGAGCGATGTTGGTATCTGGAATCGCTTCAGGATTCGGGTAATGCTTCAACACCTTTTCCATGCTCGCTTCACGAATCAAATGGTAAACCGGGTATGGAGAACGGTTCGTTAAGTTTTCATCGTCTTCTGGATCCGCTCCACCAAAGCAGTAATCTGGGTGGAAGGTCGCCACTTGATAAACCCCTTCCCAATCTTGCTGTTTGATCAAAGCTTCAATCCAATCAATGAACATGTTGTAGTCGAAGAAGTCCTGCAGCATGTTAGGGACAACCACCAGAGTCGTCTCTAATTCAGCGACTGGCGTGTTATCGAGTTCAACAAAATGCGTCATGATGTCTTCCAGCAACGCTTCTTCGGTTTCCGCTTCACTCACAAAGATCTTAATCTGCTTATTACGTTGTGGCTTTGCTGCAAATGGGCACAGGTTTAGACCAATAACAACATCGTCTAACCACTGTTTTACTTGGTCATGGATGGTTTGAAGATCAGTGTTTTGAGTGTTCGACATAACAGGTTCCGAAATGAAATTTTGCGTAGGATATCAGAACGGTTGTTAATCAAAAGCACTAATTGTCTCGAAAATGCTGTTGTTTCTATGCCTCTGCGAGTTTAGATGTCGCTACTTGACGTTGTTTCAGCTGGTAGACCCAAGCAAATATCGCGACATAGAAGACAGAACCTCCCGCAATCACGCCATTCCAACCAAATAACTGCCAGCAGTATAAGAGTAAAAACCCGCCCAAGCTGCCACCAATATAATAGTGTACGAGGTAGAGCGCGGTTGCTGTTGCTTTGGCGCTTGGCGCTTTTTGACTGACCCAAGAGTAGGCTAGGGTGTGCGAGAAGAAAGCTCCGCCACTTATCAGCAATAACCCTGCAAGCATGAACGGAATGTCATCAATTGCGGAGACCAGCATTCCTAGCAAGCTGATACATACACCTAATAGAATTCCGTTTAACGGGTCGAAACGTAGCGTCCATTTGTTAGACAGCTTAGAGCTGACGGTACCTGCCAGGTAGCAGAGAAAGATCAGTGATGCTAAGCCAACAGGGACGGAGTGAGGCTCGGATACCAATCTAAAGCCCATTACTGAATACAGGTTCACAAACAGAGCGAAGTTGGCTCCACCAATCAACATAGCAAGCCATAAGGTACGGTTTCTTAAATGCATCACAACTGAGCGATTATGATGAAAGAACAGCCCTTTTTGCGGTTTGAAGTTTTGCTGGTCGGGTAGTCGATAGGCAATGAATAAAGCGCCTAATAGCGAGCCCACCACAAAGATCAGCACGGTAGCGTGCCAATCGAAATAATCTGTCAGCAAGCCGCCTAACACACGGCCAAAGATACCCCCTAATGAGTTGGCAGCAATATAGCCACCAATCGCGACTGCAAAGGCTTTGGGTGTTAACTCTTCGACCATATAGGCGACAGCGACACCAGCAAAAGCGGCGACCGCAATTCCCATCAATGCTCTAGCAATAACGAGTTGTAACAGCGTCGTGGTGAATGCCATGCCTAAACCAATTACTGGAATCGCAAAAAGGCTAAATAGGATGATAGGCTTTCGACCAAATGACTCTGAAGCGATAGCCCACGGTACTAAGCTAATTGATAACCCAAGTGTGGTTGCAGCAAATAGCCAGTTGATTTGGGTTTCAGACACTTGGAAGTGCTGAGCCATGTGCGGCAAGATAGGTTGAAACACATAAAGATTACAGAAAATGATAAATGAACCAATCGCTAATGATTGAGTGATCCGTTTGTATTGAGTACTGCCTTTATCGAACATTTATCTTGTGCCTATGCGGAATAATTAAGCTGTTTGTGAACAAGTTATCAGCACAAGTTGGATTAAAGAAATATATTAAAAATATCACCTCTATATATTTAATGTATTGATATGCTTGAATCAAAACCGCTTCGCCATTTTCTCGCCGTTGCACAGTTTGGGAATTTTACCCAAGCGGCCAAAGCCTTACATATCGCTCAACCTGCCTTGAGCATATCCATTAAAAAACTCGAGCAAACACTTGATTTGATTTTGTTCCGGCGCGGAGATAAATCGGTCACTTTGACGGAGGAAGGAAAGGTACTGTTTGAGCATGCCAAGCGAATCGCCCAACAGTTTGATGATGCAGAGCTGGCGATGAACGAATTGAAAGGTTTAGAAAAAGGCGAAGTGCGTTTGGGAGCCCCAAGCATGATGGGGAGCTACTTCTTTCCACAAGTCGTGATGGCGTTCAAAAGCCAGTACCCTAACCTGAAGTTGACGTTGATTGATGCGGGCACTGCATCGATTCGTGAAATGCTATTGAACGGTGAACTCGACATTGGTGTTATCAATCATGAAAATGTACCGGATGACCTAGAAACTGACCACTTGCTTAGTTCTGAAATGTTAGCCGTTGTCGGCAAAGAACATCCGTTAGCATTACAGCCATCTATTACCTTTGAAGAGTTTTTTGGACAAGAGCTGATCATGTTCAAATCAGGGTATTTCCATCGTGACTTTATTGATGCGACTTGTAAAAAATACGATTTAGATATGACTATCGCCTTTGAGACTAACTTACTGCCCATGATTCTATCCATCGTAAAGCGTGAGTTCGCCATTACCGCTTTGCTTAGCTTAGTAACAGAGTATGAAGACGACGTTGTTGGTGTGTCATTTAAAGACCCAGTAAAACTTAATCTATCTTTGGCGTGGCGAAAAGAGGGCTATCTGTCTAAGGCTGACAGAACCTTTATCGACTTCGTTAAACAATATGTGTGATTAGTAACATATTAACCCCACAAATACTTGGGACTAACATCACATTTTTCATGGCATTATGCGACGCAAATCACCATGTGTGACGCGGATATTAACAGTTTCTAATTTACTTGGTATGCATGCCCGTTAAATAATACTAGTACTTTTTGAGTAGGTAGTGAGGGACTATGAAATGTGGGTGTAAGGAGCAAACGTTAATACGAATTCGTAGAACGTTTCTCGACCGAGTGTTAGGAATCAAGGGTCGATATAAATGCAGCAAGTGCGATACTGTCTTTAAAATAAAGGGCTAGGTATTGAGATAAGAGTAATGAGCCCGTTTGAAAATTAATTCGTCGATTATATTATTCTGTGAAAAATGTGTGCCCTACAATATGGTTAACAAGTGGTGACTGGGAGATATTATCTGCCTTTAAATTAATCAATTAGGCAACCCTAGCTCCATGAAATGTAAGTGTAAAGAACGAAGGCTCATTAGAGTTCGCAGAACATCAGTCGACAAAGTTCTCGGTATAAAAGAGAAATACAGATGCGCGTCTTGTAGTGGCGTTCTGAAGGTAAAAGGATAGTGGCGAAAAGGGAAAGGTAGACCTTGGTTTCCGATACTGATAACACAAAGCCCGAATATCTTAGGTGAGATATTCGGGCTTTGTTGTAAAGAGGTATAGCAACTTAAATAGTGTTAAGTGTTTTTTGAGTTATACATCTTATCGAAGTTCTTTTGGTTCCATCCGACCATAATTTGGTCACCGATTTTAAGCACTGGGATAGAGCGAGCGCCCATCGCTTGTAATTCTTTACGGCCGCGTTGCATCTTCGCATTCGTTAAGCGGTAAACAATCTTCTTAGAGTCCAAATATCTTTGGGCATCTTTACAGTGCGGGCATTTGTCTGCCACGTACAATACAACACGTTTCATCTTTACAGTCTCTTTTTGAGTCTAGCTCTTGGTGAATCTCGTTAAAGTGTAACGAATCCTAGGTGATTAGAAAAGTGTGATCAGTTACACTATGCGGCTCAATTTTCGACGTCACAACGTTTTGATGTGACGCAACTTGTACGGTCTTTCAGCATGCATCCTTCATTACGCTACATTCAAGGCTATCCTAAACACATTATCGATCCTGTTACTCAGCTTGTTGAGTCAGGTAAATTGGTGCCGTGGTTTGAAGCTCGTTACCCCAAGAATCATGAAATAAAAAGCGAGAAAGCCCTGTTTGATTATGCGATTGAGATTAAAAATCGCTATATGAAGAAAACACCACCCATTAGTAAAGTGATTTATGATGGCAAGATTCACCTAATCAACAATGCATTAGGTTTGCACTCTTATGTCGCCAAGAACCACGGTGGCAAGATCAAATCGAAGAATGAGATTCGTATCGCCAGTATATTTCGTAATGCCCCTGAGCCTTTGTTGAGAATGCTGGTGGTACATGAACTGGCGCACATCAAAGAGAAAGACCACGACAAAGCCTTTTACCAACTATGCTGTCACATGGAACCGGAATATCATCAATTAGAGTTGGATGCCCGTTTGTTCATGATTTATTTAGATTTAAAGAAGTAGCCCAATGAGCCAATCACAAAAAAGAACCACGCTAAGCCTATCAAAAAACAGTGCTTCTGATAAAAACCGTAACAGTGCGGATTCAAAAGCGACTGGACAGAACAAAGCTAAGCGAGCTTCTGCGAAACCAAGCAACAATAAAGGCGGGAAGGGCAAAGCTCCTTTTAAAAAAGGCACTTCTAATAAGAACGCACCCAAAAGATCGAGCGGCTCTCAAAAGCCAGCTGGATCGAAGCGCACTGGTGGTGCATCACGCAATAAGAATACCGTAAAGCCAGCTGCGGGTTTACACCCAAGAAACCAACATTCAGGACGTTACGACTTTGATTTATTGGTCGCTGCTTTACCAGAGCTAAAATCACACTTAGTTAAGAATCCAGTAGGCGAAGACACGATCAATTTCTCTGATCCACTAGCGGTTAAACTACTCAATAAGGCGCTACTGGCGCATCACTATGGTGTTAAGCACTGGGATATTCCTGCTGGTTATTTATGTCCGCCAATTCCTGGTCGAGCAGATTACATCCACAGAGTGGCAGACATCCTTAATAGCGATGGTCAAGGTGAAGCTTACAACCATCAGTCAGTGAAAGCGCTAGACATCGGTGTTGGTGCTAACTGCATCTACCCAATTATCGGTACCACGGAATACAAATGGCGTTGCACGGGTAGCGATGTTGACCCTGTGTCAGTGAAAGCTGCGAATTTCATTGCTGAAAGTAACGTTAATTTAAAAGGTAAGATCAAAGCACGTTTGCAAGCGGACTCTGAATCTATCTTTAAGGGTGTGATCAAGGATAATGAGCGTTACGATGTCACTATTTGTAACCCTCCATTCCATAGCTCTCTAGAAGAAGCTGAAAAGGGATCACAGCGTAAATTAGACAACCTAGCGGCAAATCGAGCTAAGAAAGCAGGCCAAACGTTCAAACCTGAATCGAAAAAAGCTAAGCAAAATAAGCCAACCTTAAATTTTGGTGGCCAAAAAGCAGAGTTATGGTGTCCAGGTGGTGAAGCGGCATTCATCATGAAAATGGCAAGAGAGAGCCAATTGTTTGCAACGCAAGTGCTGTGGTTCACAACGCTGATTTCGAAGAAAGACAACGTCGATATGATTCGTTCTGAGCTAGGCAAGCTGAGAGCGAAACAAGTGAAAGTGGTTGAGATGTCTCAAGGCCAGAAAGTGAGCCGCTTTGTAGCATGGACCTTTATGGACGACGCGCAAAGACAAGAGTGGATCGCGCTTAAATAACGGTTCACACTTCAAAGTTAGAGAGTCACGTTAACTTTCTTAAATAAAAACGGGCTTGTTGTTCATTCAACAAGCCCGTTTTATATTTTTGAGTGCCTAAGCAGAGAGCAATTCATCCAATTTACTTTGGTACTTCTTCTCAAGCGCGTGGTTTCCTGCTTTCTGCTCGAGGTCGATTAATATTTGAAGCGATGGAACTTGATAGCCATATCGTTGGTGGAACTTGAACAGGCGAAGCCTAGCGTCGTTGTAATCGGCTTCACTCACTTCGATCTTGGATAGCTGCAATATCGACTTTACCCGGTTCGGGTCATGGTCAATGGCGCGGGTAAAGTAGTACTTGGCTTGTTCTGTATTACCTGCCTTAAAAGCACAAAACCCCGCATTCTCATAGCTGGCAGATACTAGATAATAATAGGGCTGATCGATGGCACGGTTAAAGTACTTATCTGCCTGCTCATACTCGCCTTGTTTACACAAAAACGTACCGTAGTTATTCAATACATTCCCGTTTCTCGAATCGAGGCTCAGCGCTTTTCGGTAGGTTGATCTTGCTTCGTCTACTTCGCCCACTTGTTCATAATAATGTGCCATAGAGAGTCGAGCGCGGTAGTAGCTTGGCGCGTGTTTGATAGCAAGCTCTAGGTTTTCACGAGCCCTGACCATATTGCCTTGACCCATGTAACCCAAACCTAATTCAATGCGAGATTCCGACATCGCAATCGGGTCGCTTTCTATTTTCGGTGGTCCCTCTGTTACAGAGACACAGCCAACCAATGAGAGAGATGCAATCAGAGCTGAGAATAGGGGATTTGAAAACAATGACTTGGCAGGCATGTGAAGCTCCTTATGAACACCAGACAATCATATGAGATTGATAAACATAAGGTGGTAAATCTATGGTGGAATGCGACCCACTCTCCATAAAAAAACTGCGTACAACTGGCTTGTTTTCATCGTTAAACGAATCAACAGTTTATTGTACGCAGCTTTCTTTTACTGACTAAATAGCGAATAGTTAATCGTCTTTGGTGAAGTTCTCTTCGCTGAAGTGATCCAAATCGTAAGGCGTTTGTTGGTAAACGCAGTAGTTTAGCCAGTTTGAGAACAGTAAGTGACCGTGGCTGCGCCAGCTCGCGACCGGTTTGTTGTCTGGGTTATTGTTCGGGTAGTAGTTGATAGGGATGACTGGCTCCATGCCTTCACCTAAATCACGGATGTATTCATTGTGAAGTGTATGTGCATCGTATTCAGGGTGACCAGTCACAAATACGTTTCGCTTGTCTTTGGTTGATGCTAGATACACACCAGCGACATCTGAAGTTGCAAGTACATCAAGGTCGGTATGCTCTGCTAGATACTCTGGCGAGAAATCCGCATAACGAGAGTGTGGCGCTAAGAAGGTGTCATCAAAACCACGAAGAATAGGGTGGTAAGGGTTGTGAATCTCGTGGTTGTAAACGCCAGACAGCTTCTCTTTACGAGTACGCTTCGGTAAGTCATACAGCAGTTTCAGGCCCGCTTGAGCAGCCCAGCACACATAGAGAGTCGAGGTAACGTGCTTGTTAGCCCACTCCATGATGGTTTTTAGGTGGTCCCAGTAGATAACATCTTCAAACTGAACCAAGCCCAGTGGCGCACCAGTGATGATCAGTCCATCAAAGTTACGGTTTTTGACCATCTCAAATTGACGGTAAAAGTTATCCAAGTGCTCGGTCGGTGTATTTTTACTTGGACGATCATCGATTCGAAGCAGCTCAACATCCACTTGCAACGGGCTATTGGATAGTAGGCGTAAGAATTGAGTCTCGGTTTCAATCTTCTTCGGCATTAGGTTGAGGATCAAGACTCGAAGTGGACGGATTTCCTGTGTCGATGCTCTTGATAGCGGCATAACAAAGATGTTTTCTTCACGAAGAACATCGCTCGCTGGCAATTGGTCTGGAATGCGAATAGGCACAGCTTTCTCCCTAAGCTAGATATGTAGACGTCTATACTTCTAAATCTATAATAGTTTGATGCGCTTGTCGATATACAAAATGGATAGTTGTAAATTATTTGTGTTTTTATCAAGAGAGCACTTAGTCGCCTTATGGTTATTGCCTCTGTTTAACAATGCATAGACAATGTACAAGTGTGATTGATTGCTGATATCGGCAGTAATAAGAGCAACACTCTACTATTTACGATAAACTCATGTTTTTGATTTAAGCCGAAAAACATCAATGAAGTTAATACTCATTCGAGGGCTGCCAGGTTCGGGTAAGTCAACAAAAGCAAAAACTTATGACGCCTTGCATGTCGAAGCTGATATGTATTTTGTTAATGAGCAAGGTGAGTACTGTTTTGACCCCAAACAGCTACAACAGGCCCATGAGTGGTGCCAAAACACCGCTGAAAATAGCCTTAAGAAAGGGAAAGATGTCGTTGTATCGAATACCTTCATCAAGCACTGGGAAATGAAGGCTTATCGCCAACTCGCGCTTAAATACAAGGCGGATTTAGTGATTGAAGTTTGCCGAGAGAACTACGGCACTATTCACGACATTGAACCATCAGTGCTCAAGCGCATGGCGAGAGATTGGCAAGAGTAGCTCTACTCTGATGTCACTCTATAGACTGGGTAACCCCTCGTATTAAACTAACAAAACAATTCCAAGGTAACGATTGAAATGGCAAAACGCTCTGTCGTCGTAGAGATGACTTCTTACGGTATTTACACCACGTGGGATTCTAAGTCTAAAGACCTACCTAAAATACAAGAGTTTACCACCACCGTTGACGCTGAAATCGACGTCGAGTTTGGCTATATCTTGAATATCAAAAAAGCCAAAGGCGAAAAAATCCGTTACTGCATTTATCACCCGGATATCACAACTGACAAAGGCGAAGTGCTTGAGCCGTTCGATGGTGAAGAGTACGTCGGCAATAACGATTGGGATTTCTACCTAGGCGACACCATTTGGGCGCCAGTCTCAAACAAGATTGGTAAATGGCGCATGACGGTCGAACTCAAAGGCAACATCATCGCAGACAAGACATTCGACCTAGTAGCAAAAGACGAAGGCCAGTTCTGGAAGCGCAGGGGGTTCTAGCCTCGAACTTCTAGACAAATTTGAACTACAAAAAAGCCGAGTCTTATAGAACTCGGCTTTTTGACATTAGCTAGGTGACATTCTTTATCTAGCTTAGAAGTAAGATTATTGTGTTACGTAAGCCACAACAAACTCAGTGATAGCAACCATGTCTTTCACTGCAATGTACTCTTCTGTGGTGTGTACTTTCGCCATACCAGTAGATAGGTTAACCGTAGTTAGACCTTTCGCATTGAAGTTGTTTGCATCGCTACCGCCGCCAGTGCGTTTAGTGTTTGCAGTTACACCTAGCTTCTCAAACGCTGATTTGATAGAAAGAATGTGCGGATGATCGTCTGCAATAACGAACGCATCGTAAGCACGAGTTGATTCGATTTCTACCTCAGCACCGAATTGCTTCGCGCTTTCTTCGAATGTCGAGATCATGTGTTCAACTTGAGCAGTTAGCTTTTCGCCGTTAAGAGAGCGCGCTTCCGCAACCACTTTTAGTTCTGGCATTACGATGTTAGTCGCTTGACCACCTTCAACAATGCCCACGTTCGCAGTTGTTTCTTCATCGATGCGAAGTAGGTTCATCTTAGTGATTGCGTCTGCTGCTACTTGAATTGCACTGATGCCTTCTTCTGGTGCTAGACCAGCGTGAGCAGGGCGACCTTTGATCGTAGCAACGATCTTTTGTTGGCCTGGTGCTGCGTTTACGATAGTGCCAATTGGGCCGCCTGTATCAAGAACGATAGCGTGCTCAGATTGAATGTAAGACATATCGAAGTTCAAAGAACCGAATAAACCGCCTTCTTCGAACACTGTGAATGCAATTTCAATTGTTTTGTGTGCCTGACCTTCAGCTTGAATGCAGCGAACGGCTTCCATGATAGCCGCAATGCCAGACTTGTCGTCTCCGCCAAGGATCGTGTTGCCCTTTGAACGGATGATGCCATCTTCTATGATTGGCTCAATGCCGATACCCGGTGTTACTGTGTCCATGTGGCAGCTGAATACCGTGCTACCCGGTAGGGTGCCGTCTAAACGCGCGTAAATGTTGAAGCCATTGGATACTTCTTCAGGAACTGCCAGTTTGTGAACGTCAAACCCTAGTTCGCCTAACTGCTCAGCGAGTGCTTCTGCAATTGCCTTTTCGTTGCGTGATTCACTATCGATTTTCACAAGATCACAGAAATGGTCGACTAGACGTTGTTCATTAATTTGGGTCATTGTTAATTCTCATTATGTTTCCGCTCTTTCCTTAGAAGTCACGGCTATAGGAACAGGAAAATCACTATAACGCCTTTTTGTAGGATGATTGCCTGAGTTAAATCAAGAAAACCGCCTGATTATTTCAGATTATGAGAAAAACAAGATCCAGTTCTATAAGTTGACAACATTTTAATCTGTATATTGCTCGGGTATACTGCGAACCGGAATTAACTATGCAGAAACTAAGAAAACTGCGCAAATAGTAAGAGAACTATGCGACTGATAATGGCACTTATAAATGAATAAAAACAATGTATTAGGGTCATTCCTGCTTGTTGTTACAATGAGTGCTGTTCTAGGCTTCTTTCTGCTGTATCCAATCAACGATGTGGATTTGAATAACACTCAAGTCAACGAACCCGCTGTTTACACCCCAGAAAAAGAACTTTCTAAAACAGAATATGGAAAAAAGCTAATTCATATTCTCGATTTGTCTCGAAGCGATCCCCTATTCGCTGATAAAGCGCTGGCTCAACTACCTCGGCTGCATCCAACAAGAGACTTGGCCATCTACAAAGCGTACCGTCTTATGATATTGACGAACGTGGCGCAACATCAGCAAGACACTAAAGCGGTGATGGGATATTTAGACGAGATCAACAACCTTGCTGAACAAGAAGGTATGTTGTGGTTGAAATCGCAGTCATTGGTTGAATCTGCAATTGAATATCTTAAAGAGGGCGACCTTGCAGCATCTGAAATTCAGATTCGTTCCGCTATCGGGATTGCAGAGTCGATTCGTTACGATGAGCTATTGGTCAAAGCTTACAACACGGCGGGTGCAATTAATAATGTGCGTAATGACCTTCAAGATGCGCAGTATTTCTTCCATAAAGGGTTACAACTAGGGAAGAAGTACCCAAAGCATATTTATAACAGCAAGCTCATGTCGAATATGGCTTTGCTTTACATCTACTTAGAAGATTGGCCGAAAGCACTAGGCATTCTAGAAAAAGCCAAAAAGCTCTATTTTGACAGTGGTCTATTTGAAGATGAAGCTATTGGCATCCTTTATATCAACGAATCGTTCAGTTACTTAAGTAGTGGTGATTTAATCAACGGTCGTATTGCTTATGAAAAGGCAGAAGCGCTCAACAGCGATAAAGTGAGCAATCGATATAAAATCCTCTTGCTAAGAGCGTACAGTGACGTGTTACTTGCGGAAGAAAACTTTAACGCAGCGTTATCGGTGACCAATCTGTGCCTTGATTCAACGGGCATCGAAAAATACACACTACAAAACGGACAGTGTTATCTGAATCGCGCCTTGGCGAAGATAGGTCTTAACCAAGATGAAGTGATACTGGGTGATCTAGAACGTGCTTTCGCCATGTTTGAGGTAGTCGGCAGTCGAAGTTGGAAAGTTCTTGCGCTTAAAACGCTTGGAGAATACTACGAATCCAAGGGCGATTTAGAAACTGCGTTGGATTACTTCAAACAGTATTACCACGGTAATAAAGCGCTGCTCTTTGACAAACGACAGAGTGACATTTTCCTTTTAGAACAAGATTATGCAACCACGTCGCTTGCTCAAGAGAATGAATTACTTAATACCGAGAAAGACCTCAACAAGCTATTGCTCGAAAAACAGCAATTAAGAAATCGTATTGTAGTGGCGCTAGGTATCATGGTGGGTATCAGTGCGGTTTTATTGATGGTGAGATTGAGAACAATCCAAAGAACAAACGATGCGCTGCTGGCTCAATCTACCACGTGTGAACTCACAGGTTTGTACAACAGACGCTATTTAGAAAAGCTGCTGACGAGCTCTACGCCATTTAACGGTAACTCATTTGGCACCAGCTTAGCTATCTTGGACTTAGACTATTTTAAGCAAGTGAACGACACTCATGGACATGATGTCGGTGACCAAGTGCTGGTGGAAGTGGCGAGACGCATCCAACAACACCTATTCTCAAATGATGTGGTTGCTCGTTGGGGAGGAGAAGAGTTTGTGTTGTTGCTTTCTGGCTCTCTGGCCCCACAGCAGCAGTTAGACATCATCCGCTTGGCGATTGCACAAACCCCGATCGATACGCCGTCGGGGCCTTTAGACATCACGACTTCAATTGGCGCTTCGGTGAGTATTGCGAATGATCAGCTCAATCGCGATACCTATAAAAAGCACCTTAAAGTCGCCGATGATGCGCTGTACCAAGCAAAAGAATCTGGTCGAAACAGAGTGGTTTGTGTAGCAAGTGCGAAGTAATGGGCTTTTCTCTATGTCCTATCATGTATGGCAATATGTACAAGGCTAACGCCCAATAAACGCTCGACTTGCTTGTTCGCTTGTGTTCCTACGTGAGAAGTAACCACCTTAACGAGGTTATCCATCAAGCGTTGAGAGAAAGAGCAATGTTCAGAACGGATAACCGAGTGGTGAAATACCAATTTGAGAATCGCGGTAAACTCACTGTTCAGAAGTGCTCTCTGCCATGAACGTTCCAATGCTTCGCTTCCTTCATTTATCACTAAACGATCAATCAAGAGTTTTAAGAATCGTCCTTCCAGGGCGATCAGAAAGTCAGTCTTCTTGGGGAAGTGGTGGCTAATCCCTGTTCTGGATATCTGCGTCGCTTGGCTGAGCGTGGTATAAGACATATTTTGATATCCGACTGTGAGTAATTGGTGACAGCTGGTATCGAGGATGAGTTGGATAGTTCGACAGGTGTCGACCTTACTGCGCTTAGCCATTCTATGAGAGCCTTTAACTGGAAATCAGAGTAAAGCATACCTATATATGAAATATCATTCTATATATTGAACTGCTCAATAGTGGAAAACTTAGATTTAAATTTTGCACTTATCTCGTAATTTTATATTTATAGCCTTCAGGGCGATTAAGTTTGGTATAACCTGTTGGCTTTTACAAAATGGCCGGGTAGTCAGTAAACGCAAGATAAACAAAAGCCACTCTGATCTTGATTAGATAGAATGGCTTTAAGTGTTGCTATCGCTGATACAAAAATGTGAAAGAGAGGTGTGGGGCGATTAGCGTCTTTAGCTATGTAACTGGGTGGGTGGATTACTTCGCTATACCTTGTAGCATCTCAACCAGCTCGCCTTCAGTGCTTGGCTCTTTAGCAAGTTCGATTACTGCTGAAGATCCACCTTTGAGCATATAGGCTTGAGTCCCACAGTGATCATAGTGGAACCATTTACCATCTACACATACGTCGGTATAACATCTTGGGTCTTGTTTGAGTTCCATATCAATTTCCTTATTAACATTTGGCTAACGTTTTTTAGGCTAATTGATCACAAAACGCTGGGAATTGATCTAGATCAATTCAGGGCTTGAATCGTAGAAGAATATTCAAATTGTTGAGCTGTGTCGAGCCACTAAAATTTACAATCAAGCACTTAGCTAGCTGAGATCATTAAAAGCACGTGATTACCATTAACAACTGATTCTGTTTTTCTTGCCTGTTTGTTGTTTTCTACTTACGCTACAAACTCTCTATATCTCCGTATTCCCTTAACTGTACTTAGAAATGACCAATATATTTATCGTTGTAGTAGTGCTTGTTGTCTTCTTTTACTTCATCCAGAAGTACGTATTTAAACATGACGACACCAAAGACCACGCGTATCAAAAGAGAGGGGCGTTGCTCAACATGCAACAAGCCGCGTTTTATAATGCGCTGACCACGGCGGTTGGCACTCACGGTGTCGTGTTTGCCAAAGTGAACATGTCGAATGTGTTGGCGCCTGCGAAAACGAACACCAAGAAGAATTGGTTTATCGCGAATAACAAGATCTCTCGTAGCTATTTTGATTTTGTGGTCTGTGACCCACGAACGCTAGAACCACGCGTGATCATCGAGCTTGATAATGGTAAAGAGCTAAATAAAGGCAAAGTGGACCGAGAGAAGCTGCTTATCCATGTGTGTAAGTCTGCTGGTTTGCCACTCATTGGCGCTTCAGTAAAACACAGTTACCAAGTGAGCCGTTTGAAGAGACTGCTCGCGACACATATCGATCTTATCGAACCTGCCAAGGAGGTTCGATTCTGTAAGAAGTGTGGCAGCCCGATGATCATAAAGCTGGCTAGCCAAGGTGACTACAAAGGACGACGTTTCTTCACTTGTAGCCGTCAACCGAACTGTACTTATACCGAAAACTACAATGTTGTGTTCGATGTAGAAGAGGAATAACAAAGAGTAGGGCACAGGCTCAGTGTGACCTAACTCAAGTTTATTTCTGTTTCACGTCTAAAAAATCAACGTATTGATGCGAATAAGAGCAAACGGTTGATTCAAGTGCAATTTCCACTTGCGCCACAATACATCAGTCGTTAATATCTTCCTCGTTCTTAAGGAATGGGTCCGTAGCTCAGTTGGTTAGAGTACTACCTTGACATGGTAGGGGTCGGCGATTCGAGTTCGCCCGGACCCACCATTCCTTCTGTTACTTTTTGTCAAAGTAGCGGCTTTTGATTTAGTCACAATCGTCATAAAGAAGATTAAGAACATTGTGCGTCCGTAGCTCAGTTGGTTAGAGTACCGCCTTGACATGGCGGGGGTCGGTGATTCGAGTTCACTCGGACGCACCATTATTCGTTCTTAGGAACAAGCAAAAAAGCCCACCTAGTGTGGGCTTTTTTGTGTCTGAAATTCGCCAATTTACCCAGGCCTAGTTCTACTTAACGCTCGTCTTACCTACATCAACAGTTCTTAGATTTGCTTTAATGCCACATCTGTTGCTTCAAGTCTGTAAGTCACACCCTCAAGTGCCAGCGGGCGTCAACGTGGCGAGAACGCTTCTCTGTGGTTTAGCATCGCTAAGCGCCTCAACTTAGTTTTAACCTGCTAACTTCTCGCATAAATAAGCCATAGTGAGCTCATTACCTACGTGTTGAATACGTGTTATCTAACGCTATCCACGTTTTAATACCCCAAAAATTACTTATAAACATTGGAGATTATTAAACGTGATTAAGCTGTTTATATCGATCAAGCCGAAGCAATGAAAGGTAATAAACAAAGTTAGTTTATACGTAATGAGCTATACAATAAAAAAATGTGGGATTTCAATTTATATTTATTTTCTATGGTTTATTTCGGTTCTATATCAAGAACTATGCGAATGTTAAGTATTTCGCCAAGGGCGCTCTACTCACCAGATATGACTATCAGTATTTAAGAGAGCGTTATTGAGCTAAATCCGCAATAAATGTTTGTTGGTAGTGAGTGCTGGATTTGAGCTCTTTTTTGATCCATTGGTTAAACAAGCTAAAGTCAGAATGTATTTGCCAGAAAAGGGAAGCAATAACTCGTTTACCAAAAAAATCAGGGTGGTCGGTAATAACCTTAAGTTTGTCATCTTTTACATGACTATCGATTAAAAAACTGGGTAAAAAAGCAATGCCTTTTTGAGCCTTACATAAATCGATGATGGTATCTAAATCATCTAGCCGCCAAAGGTTATATGCTGCAATAGTCGATAAGTTAAGCAGTTCTTCACATCCATCCATTAATAGCACTCGCTGAGATGGAGCGTGAGACTTTATAGGCCCCAAATCTTTATGAGCCACCCACCAGCAGTTAACGTGAAATAACTCCTCTACGTTGAAGTCATAACTTGTCTTGTGGTAGGGGTTACCTAGCGCTAAATCTATCTTACCTTCATTGATATAGTTACCTAAAACGAAACTGGGTTTGGTGACGACCAATAAGTCCACGTTTGGGAATGCTTCTGAAAATGCCAGTAATGTCCTCTTTACATTTTTATCAAACACCAATGGATCGATACCTACTCGGTAAACGATTTGGTCTGAAATATTCATTTGTTGAGCAACGGTCACCAAGTCCCGATATTTCGACACCACAGGTAAAGATAATTGGAAGAGGCGTTCTCCTTTTTCTGTTAACCAAACTTTAGAGTGTTCTCTATTAAATACATTGAAACCTAAATCTGACTCTAGATTTTGTACAGCTGTACTAACTGTCGATTGTGATTTTCCAAGTTTGCGAGCAGCAGAGCTAAATGAACCTTCTTCAACTACTGCTATGAACGAAACAATATTTTCGAAATGTAGTTTCATGATTCCACTAACCTTTTGACACAAAGAAATTATAATTTTTATGGTTTTCTGATTCGAAGAACAATAGCGTGATGATCTTCGTATTTCAACAATTTTTATAATGAATAATAATGCCTGATAAATTATTAAGTTGTTTATATCTAAGGGTTATATAAGACCGATATAACTAAAAATATTGAGCTGAGTCTTACTTTTTCAAGTTTATAAAATAAATTAAATATTGATCTTTGGAACTGATTTCATATGTAACTTGTTGTTACATATGGATTTGTTTTCATAGTTGGTGTAGTAGAGTATTTTATTTTGATCATTTTTTGTTCTTCTTATTGATAAAGTCGATAGGGGTTATTTTCCTTACCTTTGACCTGCTAATTATAATGGCGACGAATTTTCAACAGCCCTTATAGGAATAAATAATGATTACTAAGCTATACGTGAAAACAACCATGTTTTTATCTCAATTCAAGAACGATGAGCGCGGCGTAACTGCGATTGAATATGGTCTAATTGCTGTGGCAATGGCTGTATTAGTAACGACAGCAGTGGGTGCAGACGGTTTCATTGGCAAGCTTGAAGGTGCATTCGAGCAAGTTGCTACCGCTATTGATACTGCGAGCAGCTAACATTAAGCCTTATTGGCTAGTGTAGATGATATCGAAAGATATTTGTGCCAGACCTATGTTTTGCATCGGTCTGGCTTAGTTAATTTATGATGTTAAATAAGATTAATTCTCACCAAGTTTAGGCGGTATTCCCTATTTTTAGTCATGAATTGTATTTAGTGACTTTGGCAGTATTGAGTTTATACGTGTCGGCCACTGATTTTCTCTATCGTAAGATACAAAATTACGCCTTGTGCCTATTACTCTTCTTGCAGTGTTTTTTATTTCCGCTAGATATTCAAATTATGAGTTTTTTACTGATGTTAGGTATCGGACTTATTCTTTATAAACTGATTTGGATTGGGGCGGGTGATATTAAATACGTCGTTATTTTGTCGCTTACCATCCCTGTTAATGACTTATTATTGGCGTTTATTCTGACGGCTTTTTCTGGTGGTATTTTAGCTATCTCTTATCTAGTGGGTAAAAGGTTAATAAGAAATAAAGTTGGTTTTCAAGAGGGTATTCCATATGGGATCGCTATTAGCATCGGCTTTTACTTAGCAATTTTAACTCAATCTACGCCATATATATAATCCTCAAAATATGAGCACATTATGAGATCACGACTGGTATTACTTGTCGCCATTGCTGCCTTAATCATCGGCGCATTAGGCGTTATCGATCTGTTCAAAAGTGAACCTAAACCAACAACAACTGATGAAGTGGTCGCTGAAAAAAGCGAAAAGCATGTTGGGGTTTGGATTAGCACCGAAAGCTTTGAAAAAGGGCATGCAATCAATGCACAAGGTGTCGTTAAACAGCAATTGCCTCTCAGTGAAGCATTGACGCTTGGTGTTAGAGAAGATGCTCAGATCAGCTTTTCACCTTCCATTCTATTAAATCGAAATCTTAAAGCAGGCGATGTTGTATTGCCTGAATATCAAGTGAGCCCGGGCAAGCCTGGCTACATTGACCTTCTAGTTACAGAAGGCATGACGTTATACCCACTCAAGGTCAGCGATAAAAATCTGATTAATGATTACATCCGACCGGGTTCGTTTATCGATGTACTTACGGTGAGCTCACCTAACGCCAATTTGGCTGGCAACATCGATAAGCCAAAGCGTTTTAGGGGAGTAAAGGCGTCGATGTTTTTGAAACACGTCAAGGTACTCAATATCGGAAATGATGACACGGGTGACAGTTCTATTACCGCTCGCTCTCCGAGTAAAGAAGATGGACTGACAACCGTTGTTATTGAAGTGAGCCCGGATGAACTACCAAAACTCGCGCTTGCGCAACGAACCATGCATATCGAAATCTATCGCAGTCAACACTATTTGCAGCCGGAGTTCGCCGAGGTACGCAATATCATCGATAACTATACAGGCATTGTTGAGTTACGTGGTAACGAGAACAACCCAAGAGAGGCTTTGTGATGATAATTACCCATCGAGTTAAACGAGCACTGTTTGGTTCTATTCTAGTAACGCTTGTTGGCTTACTTTCTACAACAAACACTTTTGCTGCTGATCGTTCTATCACGCTCAATGATGGTCAGCACATCCAATTTAAAAGCCCAATCGGTCAAGTGTTCATTAACAACCCAAGTATCGTTGACTACAAGATAATCAATGACAATACCCTTGTAGTATTTGCCAATAGCGTGGGTCAATCGCGTTTGATTGTCTACGGCGTTGATGACGATGTACTGCTATCAGACCGTATTATTGTTGACCTGAACTTAACGGACATCAGGCGACAACTCAAATTCCATTTCCCTGATGCCAAAGTCAAGGTTCAGTCAGTGGGAGAGCAAGTCGCAGTGAGTGGCGTTGTTGACTCAGAAGCAACGCGTGACGACATCTACCGCTTGGTCGCGACGCTGCTAGGTCGAGAAAAAACGGAGAAATGGGACAAAACGCAAAAGCTAGAGTTTAAATCTGATAGTTCAGACTATGAAGAACCGGAAAGCATGGTGTTTGCCCGCAATATGACGTGGGAAGGGATCATTGAACGGATTGAAGTCGCGACGACTCAGCAGGTGAATGTCAAGATATCGGTCGCTCAAGTAACCGAATCGTTTGGGCAAACCGTTGGTGTTGATTGGAGCACTGTTGGCTCAAGCGTGGGTGAGTTTGTTTTCGACCAATTTGATGCGGCTAACCTCAGTACCTTAATCACGGCGTTAGGTAACGACCAAATCGCAGAGGTTCTCGCAGAGCCAAACTTGACGGTCTTGTCTGGCGAGTCTGCAAGCTTTCTCGTTGGCGGTGAAGTACCAGTTATCGTCTCTACAAGCAGTAACGTAAACATTTCATTTAAAGAGTTCGGTATCAAGCTGGACCTGACGGCCAAAGTGTTGAGCCAAGACAAAATCCGTATGCAACTAGCACCGGAAGTGAGTGAGGTTGAGGGTTACGTAGAAGCCGCCGGTATAAAAGTACCGCAATTGGCCTCTCGACGTGCCATGACAACTGTGGAGCTAGCCGATGGAGATAGCTTTGTTCTCGGTGGTTTGATGAGCAGTGCTGACTTGGAAAAAATGCAGAAGATCCCTTTTGTGGGCGATATTCCAGTTCTTGGTGCCGCATTTAGAAAAGCAACCACTGAAAGAAAACGCACCGAATTGATCATCGTAGCCACCGTAAACCTCGTGGAGCCGATGAAGCCGAAAGATATTCAACTGCCATATATCAAGAAAACATCGACATTGGCACGTTGGCTGAACATCAAATGGGACGGTAAAGAGGTGACGTCTTCTGATGCAACGATTCGTCTGCTGTCGCAAGGAGGATTTATCCAATGAAGAAACTAGTATTGATGGCGTTGTTTGCGATTTCACTATTCGGCTGTGCTTCTGAACAATATTTTGTCGGTCATGGTTCTGAAGCCCTGGTATACAAAGAGCATCACAGCTTTAAGTTCGAGATTAAAAGCCGTGCAGAAACCACCAAGCAACTCGACGTTTTAATACATAAGATTGAGTCGATGGATAAAGAAGCGACCTACTTGGTGGATTATAAGTCGGCCGTTAACAAGAAGATGTTGCAGGGGATCTTTGCACAGTACCCATCGCACATCATCGCCCCACAGAGAGTGGTTTATCGACATGCCCAGTTATTACCAACCGATCTAAATATCCAAGTGACGTTAACGGGATTGAAGAGCCAAGAATGTACACCAGCACAGATTCATGTTCGTGCAAGGCAGTCCGATTGTTTTGTTGAATCGATGAGATTGAAGCAAGTCGCGTACAAGTCGAGATTGGTAGGAGAACAATAATGTTTGATCTAACGAAAGCATTAACAACGAAGGCCAAGCCAGTTCAGGCAACCTCGACAGGTGTCTCTGGATGTACGTTGTTTTACCAATCACAAGAGTGTTTAAACCTGGTTCAGGAAGTGTTTCGCTTTGAAGGTTGGAATGATCCTGCGTGTGTGAAAGCGACAGCGGGCATAACCAAAATCACCGAGCAACAAAGTAGTCATATCGTGATTCTAGAGCTTAATGAGTCGAGTAATGTGGTGGAAGATGCGAAAGCTTTTGCCAGCAAACTGCCGACTCATAAAGGCGTGGTCGTGATTGGCAAAGAAGATGCCATTTCAACGCTTCGTTCTCTCAAAGACATGGGTTTCTATTATGTGTTCTGGCCTGTGAATAAGCAGGAGTTCGCAGATTTCTTAACGCACGTAAGTAAGAACCTAAAAACCTTCTCTGGTGTCAGTCAGAAACGTAAAGCAAAGCGTGTTGCCATCGTTGGCGCAAAAGGCGGCGTGGGCACGTCGTTTATCTCTACCGAGCTTGGGTCACTGTTGTCGACGCAAGGCTCAGACACCATTCTTGTCGATCATCAATATGCTGACACCAACATTGATGTGTTGCTGGGTTTAAAAGACTTTAAGCCACGAACCATTGATGAGTTTACCGCGCCACTGCATGAAATGGATGAAGAAGGGGCATTGAGTTACCTCACTAACGCTCGTAAGAACCTGCGTTTGCTCGCCATTGACGGTGATATGAGTCAAAACGACGTGCTTAATTACAACCAAACCTTGTGTGAGTTGTTGGCAAGAAACACTAACTTCATCATCGAAGACTTTTCTGGCGCGGTGGACTTCAAAGTTGAACCACAACTCTTGGTAGAAAACTTTGATGTGGTCGTGTTGGTGTTCGACGCATCGGTGTCATCAGTGAGAAGTGCGAAGCGACTGTTTGAAAAGATAGCGAGCTTACAGCTCACGTTATCATCGCGTACGCGCGTCATTATGGTTGCCAACTACCATCGCCCGCATGGCGCTTATGTGTTGCAGAAACCCGATCTCGCGAAGTATCTCGGAGCAAATGTTGATCTAGAGGTCGACTATTGTAAGTCGTTGGCGCACATCATTATCGATGGAAAGCGAGCCCATAAACACGACCGTCATGTGAGCCGTTCTATGGAACAGTTGGTCAAGCTGATTAATGGACAGCCGATTGACCAAAAAGCGATGAATTCTTGGTTAAAGAAGGTGCGTGTTAAATGAGTTCAAACAAAGACTTATATCTCGCTTTTCGTGGTCAAATCTTTGAGGCATTAGATGCAGAAGCGGTTCAGAAAATGAGCCGCAAAGACCTAGAATCACAGATCCAAGCCGCGGTTGATTTGCTGGCAAACAGTTACCAAAGACCCATCACATCGATGATGAAGTCTGGTTTGGTGAAAAGTTTAATCGATGAGCTGTTTGGTCTTGGTCCACTTCAGCCTTTGGTCGAAGATCAGTCTATCTCCGATATTATGGTGAACGGGCCAAATAACATCTTTTTCGAACGACATGGCAAGGTCAAAAAATCTGAAGTCTCGTTTGTGAATGAAGAGCAGCTATTGGCGATTGCTAAGCGTATTGCCTCGCGTGTTGGACGACGTGTCGATGAGCTTTCTCCTACGGTCGATGCAAGGCTAGAAGATGGCAGCCGTGTGAACATTGTGATCCCACCGATTGCATTAGACGGTACCTCAATCTCCATTCGTAAGTTCAGAGAGCAGAACATCGGATTTGAAGACCTGATCGGCTTCGGTTCGATGTCTCCAGACATGGCGAGAGTACTGATGATTGCTTCTCGCTGCCGTATCAATGTTTTGATCTCTGGCGGTACGGGTTCAGGTAAAACGACGCTACTCAACGCGCTCTCTCAATACATTGCAGAAGATGAACGTATCGTCACGATTGAAGATGCCGCTGAATTACGTCTACAACAACCCAACTTGGTTCGACTTGAAACGCGCACCTCCAGTGTTGAACAAACCGGAGCGGTCACCCAGCGAGACTTGGTGATTAACGCACTGCGTATGCGTCCTGATCGAATCATCCTTGGTGAGTGTCGTGGCTCTGAAGCATTTGAAATGTTGCAAGCAATGAACACCGGACACGATGGCTCTATGTCTACGCTCCACGCGAACACCCCAAGAGATGCGATTGCCCGTGTTGAGTCTATGGTGATGATGGCGAATTTGAATCAGCCTCTAGATGCGATTCGTAGAACGATCGTCAGTGCCGTGCAGATGATTGTTCAAGTTAATAGACTGCGTGATGGGTCTCGTAAAATTACTAGCATCTCAGAAATCGTCGGGCTTGAGGGCGATAGCGTGGTGATGGAAGAGATCTATCGCTTCCGTTACGACGATGCTCATTTCGGTGAAAACGTGAAAGGGGATTTTGTCACCAACGGCATTATGCAGCGATCTGAGCTTGTGAAAAAAGCGCAATTCTTTGGGCTCTATGAAGAGCTTATCGCATCCTTTAAGGGGGCATAACATGTTGTGGATTTCGTTGATCCTATTCGCTTTTGTGCTGCTTTTGATTCGGGACTCAAAGGTAAAAAAGGTCAATCAATTCTTCAATATTGAAGAAGCGGAAGCTGAAAACTTTAACGCTATTAACGTGAAATCATTGGTTCGTAAACAGAGCTGGTACACGTTCAAAGAGTCCATTTCACCAACCTTGATGGTGTTGGGGCCGCGTTCTACCTTGTACATCGCGTTATACATTACGGGCAGTTTAATTGCCTCGTGGTACATCGTGATTGACTTGCTTTCGATGACAAACTCCTGGTGGGTACCTGTGTTGGCTGCGATTTTTTCCTTTTTCGGTTACCGCTTCTTGGTGACCAGAAGGCGTCGAGATTTCGAGAATACATTCCCAGATGCGTTGAACATTCTGATGAGTGCCGTGACGGCGGGTGACAGTTTGATGCAAGCCATTAGTTATGTTGGTGAAGTGATGGACAACCCTATCGGGCGTGAATTTAAGCTGATGGGCGACCGATTGAAATTAGGTGAATCGCCAGAAGTGGTGCTTAAGCGATCGTGCAAAAACTACCCGTATCCAGAGTTTTTGTTCTTCACCGTGACGCTTAGAGCCAATATTGCGCGCGGCGGGCAACTCAAAGGTGTGTTAGCTCGATTGATTCGCGTACTAGTGGATTCCAGAACGTTAGAAAAAAAGAAGATGGCGATGACTTCAGAAGCGAGGATCTCCGCCAAGATTGTTGCCGCTATACCTTTGGTTTTTATGATCATTCTGAATTATGTAAACCCCGACAATGTCAATTATGTCCTGTATGACGAATCAGGTCGTGTGGTGTTGTTTTACGTACTTGGCAGTGAGCTTTTCGGCTTGTTCATCGTTTGGCTATTAGTAAGAGGTGTACGAGCATGATGATACTAGCTTCGCTTATCGTTCTGTTTTTTTCGCTGCTCTTTTTGATTATTGAGTCGGTGCGTGCCGATCAAAGGCAAAAGAAGGTTGCTGCGTATATTGGGGGGGATGCCATTAAACCACCTTCGCGCATGAACCGCTTCTTTGTTCGATTTGGTAAGGAGCATAGACATGAACTTGAACAGAAATTAATAGAAGCAGGTTATTACAACACCGAATGGGCCAAGTTTTACTTTCCAGCCAAGGTGTTGGTGTTAGGCCTTGTTTCAGGTTTGGTTCTGTTAGGGGACATGACATCGACCAACAAATTGCTGGTGGTGATTGTCTCTCTAATTGCGGTGATTGTTGTTCCGGATACCTTGCTACAAATGCGACGCAAGATGTTGATCAGCAAAACCTCAGCACAGCTCCCTTATTTACTCGACATGATGTCGGTATGTGTACAAACCGGCATGACCATAGAGGCATCTTTAGTGTACTTGGGTAAAGAGCTGGCCGAGTTTGATTCCGACCTTTGTTACCAAATTAAGCGTACCTCTGACTCTGCCAAGATACATGGTGTAGAGAAGGCATTGAACGATTTGACTGAGCGTATTCCAACTCCCGCCGTTCGAAGCTTTGTTCTGACGATTATTCAGAACTTGCAATACGGTACTTCTGTTGCGCAAACACTCAGTGACCTTGCTGAGGATATGCGAAAAGTTCAAATCCTCACGGTTGAAGAAAAGGTAGGTAAGCTCTCAGCAAAGATGAGTGTGCCGTTGATTCTTTTCATCATGTTTCCAATCGTAATATTGATTCTCGCACCGAGCATCATGCAAATGACATTGAGTATCTAGGGGCGTGAAGCATGAATAAAAAAACGATGTACCTGATGCTGCTAACGCTAAGCCTGTTAGCCGGGTGCCAATCGACACCTTCCGAGCAAGAACACCAGCTTGCCGAGGTGACAAGTATGGAGAAGGTCAAAAACTACGACGGTCTCATTAACCATTACAAATCTCAGCTTGAGCAAGGCTCCCAAGATCCAGTGGTGAAACAGAAACTAGCATGGGCGTACTTCTATAAAGGCGACATCGAATCCGCAGATTTTTACGCTCAACACCTGAAAAAAGAGGGCATCGAAAACCCAGACCTTTATCAGTTAGAAGGGCAAGTATTCGATGCCAAAAATGACACGGATAGTGCGATAGCTGCTTATATCGCATCTGTCGAGGCTGGCAACAGAGCTGGTCAAATTCACGTATTACTCGGCGTGTCATACACAAAAACTGGCCAATATGAGAAAGCATATCAAGAGCTGAATCTGGCACGCTTACGTGGTTATAACGATGTAGTGGTTAAGAACAACATCGCGATGATCCAGATGGCTAATGGTGAGTTCCAGCAGGCGATTGAAACATTAGCGCCAGTGTTGGAAGAAGAACCAACCAATCAGATTGTAAAAGCGAACTTGGCGATAGCATTGATGAAAACTCAGCAGATTGATTCGGCCCAAAAGCTACTTAAAGGCGACTTTTCGGCGAAAGAAATTCAAGTGATTGCTGCTGAATTGACTCAACTGGGAGTGAGCGATGAAGCGTCTTAATAAGCAGAAAGGGGTGACAGCGATTGAGTTTGTTTTAGGGGCTCTGGTGCTGTTCTTCGCAACGTTTGCGATCTTTGAGTCGAGCTACCAAATCTACGTTGTAAACATGACCGAATACTCGCTCAGAGAAACCATCAGAAATACCAAGATCTATGAAGGTAAAGGGATCAATGAACAATACGAGAACAAATTCCGAAGCTTGATTGAAGATGACGATAATCTATGGAGCTTTTTGATTGATGGCTCACGCTTCTCGATAAAGGGTCAGTATTTCAAAACCTACGACGATTTTGTTGAGAACAGAGGGCATTCGGACCAAGGTTTGAACTTCAATTACGATCTGGCCGAAATTACCGTGACTTATCACTACACACCAATCATTAAATTGGCTGGTGCAGCAGATAGAGATATTTCACGCACAATGGTTTTGAACTTAGAACACGAGGGGTGGAACGATGATGCGCCGTAACCCAGGAGCGTTTTATGGAAATCGCCAACAAGGCTCTTTTACCGTTGAGTTGCTGTTCATCCTTGTCGCGTTGTGGGGCGTTTATCTTTTTGGCGCCGATTTAAGCCATCAACTGCTCGCACGCGCAAAGCTCGATAGGTCCAGCTTTGCTTTGGTGAACGTGGTTAAAGAACGCACGCGTTATTTTGAAGCGGATGTATTGGCGGGGCAGAACCTGTCTGTGACTAACTCAGAATTACAAGACATGACGAAGGTAGCAAGTCGAATGCTCAATACACCCGTAGACAATGTGGCAATCAAGATCGAGTCGTTAACGAACAACAGTAATGTCGCTGAGTTTAGTAGCAGTAAGTTCAGAAGCTTAAATTGCCAGACGGATTCAATTATTGACCATGCGGATTTAGCGCCGGTAGATAAGGGCGTTGTTTACCCCTTGTATCGCGTTAGCCTTTGCGAAGAGGAAAACTCTTGGTTCAAGCCGTTCTTTAATGATGGCACGAGTACCACGGTTAAGATTGCCTCTTCTTCTATCATGCCTGGGAGATAATGAAATGAAAATTCAGCATGAACGTCATATCAATCGTCAGTATCTCAGTCTACAAAGACAGCAAGGTGTCGCCGCAGTATGGATGGGCTTATTGCTTGTTCCTATCATGGGAATGACCTTTTGGGCAGTCGAAGGTACACGCTACGTGCAAGAGACCAGTCGACTTAGAGATTCCGCAGAGGCTGCGGCAATAGCGGTGACTATTGAAGATCAGCCTGATCTTGCGCGTGGATTAGCAACTCAATATGTCGAGAATTACGTGAGGGACATTAAGTCTACCAATCTTTCTGCACAGAGATTTCATCAAGCGGAAGATGAGGGGGCAGGGATTCTTGAATATATCCAATACACGGTTAATGCAAAGACCACTCATGACTCTTGGTTTGCGAGCAGTTTTATCCCTTCGTTTGATGAGCAGCAAGATCTTGCTGGGCGCTCATTAGCGCGAAAGTACCCCGTTTACCTTGGTGATAACAACATCGACATTGTGTTCGTATCAGACTTTTCCGGCTCGATGGATGATAGGTGGGGGTCAAGTCGTCATAAAAAAATTGATGATTTGAAAACGGCCATCGATCAGATATCTAGCAAGATCCTGTGCACATCGACTGACTTAGAGTACGTCGATGGTGAGTGGAAAGAGGTGTGTGATGAACCTGGAGAAGACACCACCGGAGATAAGCTACTTAACCGAGTGGGCTTTGTGCCTTTTAACGTGAGAACGAGGGAAATCGTCTCAGGTGGTCGAGCGAACGCGACCAGTCAGTTGAGTTATAAACCCAATTATAAACCCAACGTGTCCCCTTATTCTTACAATGATGTTAATTGGGATTATTGGCGTGCGTATTCGCAGAATGAGGTACTTAATTGCGCGAATTGGCAGTCCTACTGCCCAAGCCCAAAATCGGACAATCAAAAGTACGCTAAGCGCATCAAGGATGTGATCTATTTAGATAACTATCACGTTGCTGACGTATACAACTATGTTGATTTATCGACGTCTGTAGCCACGATGTTTACGGACAAGTCGGGCTTAAGACCCAACTTCTATGGTGTGAATGGAACGGATCTTTTTAACGCTCATGGTTCTTCAAGTTCAACGCAGTTTAAAAACCTTCGATTATCGAACAAATTGTCCGATTTAAACCCGATTAGTTCTATGTGGGCAGACGGTGGTACCGCCGCTTTTCAAGGGATTTTAAGAGGCTCTCAAATTCTTAAGGATGGCGATCCCAATAGCTCGGATGACGAAGAACAGCAAGCATACAACAAGAAAATCAAGATGTTGCTTATTTTGAGTGATGGTCAGGAAAGCCCTAATAACGGCATTCTTAAAGGGCTTGTTGATAGAGGCATGTGTGACAAAGCAAGAGAGGAGATACCTGGCTTATATATTGGTGTCATCGGTATCGATTTCCGTGCTTCTCAGCAAAGCGGTTTTCAAGACTGTGTTATCGACCCAAATGAGGACATCATCGACGTATCTAACCTTGATGAATTGATTGAAAAGATAGAAGAACTCATCCGTAAAGGCTCAAAAACAAGCGGCATCACTAAGTTGTATTAGAGGAAAATATGAAAAAGTTAATGATCGGTTCCATTGTACTGTCGACATTGCAATTTAGCCTTCACGCCAATGCGGAGGACGGCATAAGCGTTTATTGCGACACGGCATTCAGTGAATATCAACACAGTGTGAGAGTTGATGATGTTGTTGGTGTCGCGCAGCACAGGTTGGGGGCGCTACAAATAGAACAGCAATCCGATAGCAACGAGTTGAAACAGGCATTAGCCAGCCAATCGAGTCTAGGTATCAATAAAACCGGATGTAAGACTTGGATCAGCAGCCAAGAGCGCCACGGATTGTTGGCTCGAATCCACTTTGGTTTTGACCAACACAGTCTAACACCAATGGGCAGCAAAGCACTGAGCCAGCTCGCTAGTGAATTACAAACCAGTGGCAGTTCGGTCACGGTGGATGGGCACACAGACAGCACTGGTGATGAAGGCTACAACCAAGCTCTTGGTATGCAAAGGGCGTTGACGACTTCGGATGCGCTCATCGTAGATGGTGTAGACAAGCATCGCTTGGTCATTCGCTCATTCGGAGAAAGCAAGCCCATCGCCTCTAATGAAACCGTAGAGGGAAGAGCAAACAACAGACGTGCGGAAATATGGGCCTCAAAGGACGCTGTTGAATTAACAAACTAGGAGTATTAATGCCTCTTAGCTTTTTAACTAGCGCGGTATAGAGAGTCAAGCAGGGGATTAGCGGCCGGGTGTCGCTAATTACTGTCGTCCTTGGCCACAGTAAGCCTGCTCAAATTCAGAGCCCTTAGAATTTTTGTTATAACGGACGCTAATGAATATTCAACAACATTTAATCGTTTGAAACTTTTGAAACTAAAGAAATATTAATGCTTTTTGATAAGTTCTCTCCCGAAGGGATGGAAAACAATATCGATGTAGATACTTGGATATCTATATTGGACAACATATGCGACATCATGGACGCATCGAATGCGGGGATCATCACGGTCTCCGATTTTACTTGTTTGGGCTTTGAGAGCGTTTTGTGCTCTTCAACCAAGTTATGCGAGTTACATAAGAGTCGAATTAGTTGCTTTTGTGAATATGTATATAAAGAGAATCGCACGGTTTATTTGAGTGGTTGTGCTTGTGGCGAATCAAACTCTGACAGGGAAACTGACAACTACAAGTCCTTTTGTGGCATCCCCGTAAGTGTTATAGACGGCGAAGTGTTTGCTATTTTATTTGTGTTCGACTTAAGCCCGACCCAGTACACGGACAGCCAAGTAAGCCTGATTGAGAACATTTCAACCTTGCTATGGTCTGAAATCCTCTTGAAAGAAGAAAGCCGGATTTTATATAAAAACAGCCACTTCGACATCATGACGATGTTGCTCAATCGAAGAGGGTTCTTTCATGAGTTCAACAAAGCAAACATTGATGATGGAGAGATCGTTTGTCTCTATTTTGACTTGGATAATTTAAAGTACATCAATGATACTTACGGGCATTTTAAAGGTGACGACTATATTTCTGGCTTTGCTTCGTGCATAAGAAACCACATCAAATACAACACGATACCGGCGAGAGTGGGTGGTGATGAGTTCATTGTTGTTATTCACTCAGAAGATACCGGATACGCTTGTGAATTGGTTCGAAAAATTCGTGCAGATTTTCATGAGTTCATTGAAGGGTTTCGCGGTGATGATGATGTTCCATTAGGGTTTTCCTACGGGTGCGGAACCTCTGATTCTGAAAGCTTGAACATCATAAACTTGATTAAGTCATCAGACGCAAACATGTATCGCAACAAGAAAAACAAGTTGTAAGTTATACAACTTTTATATGCCGATGACAGGTACGAAAAAGCCCACCAGTGTGGGCTTTTTGCTTATTTGACTTGTCTAAGCTCGAATGATCATTTGGTCGCGCTCAGGACCAACCGATACCATTACAACTGGTACACCCATCAACTCTTCGATACGAGTTACGTAATCTTGCGCAGCTTGAGGGAGGCTTTCAAAGGTGCGGCAACCCGTGATGTCTTCGTCCCAGCCAGCCATATCTTCATATACAGGTTTTAGCTCAGCCGTTTGTGGCCAAATTGGGTTCTCTGTGTGCTCACCTGAGTAAGCCGTACAGATCTTAAGTTCAGCCAAGCCAGATAGGCAATCGATCTTAGTGAGAGCGATTTCTGTCGCCGCTTGAAGCTCAACGCCGTTACGCGTCGCAACGGCATCAAAGTAACCCATATCACGTGGACGACCGGTTGTAGCACCGTATTCATTTGAGCTTTCACGGAAGCTGTCTTGTTCTTCCATCGCAGTAACCAGAGTACCTGTACCTACAGAAGAACTGAATGCTTTAGCAACCGCAATAATACGTTCTGGGCGAAGGGCTGGTAAGCCACTACCGATACCTGCGTATGCTGCAGTTACATTTGATGAGGTTGTCCAAGGGTATTCGCCGTAAACCAAATCACGACCCGCTCCGAGCTGAGCTTCAAACAGTAGGTTTGCGTCTTGTGCTTGGAGGGCTTTAAGAGGCTCAGTCACATTACAAATGAACGGACGCCACGCTTTAGTCACTTCAAGTAGCCACTCCGTCATCTCAGAAGCAGTCTGAGTGAAGTCACATTTAGGGTAAAGCGCCTTGAGTTGAGGCATCTTCCAATCAAGCATGAATTGAATGCGCTGCTCTAGAACCTCTGGTTGATTTAGCCAACCCACAAGGATGCCTTTTTTCATCACACGGTCGCCGTATGCTGGCGCAATGCCTTGACGAGTCGAACCGTAAGCAGCATCACCTAAGCGTTCTTCTTCAAGCGTATCTTCTAGTGCATGTAATGGTAGGCAGAGTGTTGCGCGATCAGAGATAGCAAGTTTCACGTCAATGTTTGCCGCTTTAACTTCTTCAATCTCTTGGCTCAGTGCCGCAGGGCTAATCACCATACCTGGGCCTAGAACTGCGGTACAGTCAGGGTTAAAAATACCACTAGGAAGTTGGTGCAGTTTGAATGTACCGAAGTCGTTAACCACGGTATGACCAGCATTGTTTCCGCCTTGGAAACGGATGCTCGCAGATGCTTCAGCTGCTAAAAAATCGACGATGCGGCCTTTGCCTTCGTCCCCCCAGTTTGCACCCACAACAACGATAGATGGCATAAGTTTATCTCCTGACTGATTGAGAAATCATGTTAGTGCTGCGACGTGGATAAGAGAAATTAATTATCTTTATTATCTTGATAAGGATTCCATATAGCTCTAAAGTCTTAACCACAAGCGAGATTCCCCATCACGTTCGTTCCTCACTGTAGGGAATGGCGGAACTGGTGGATTGTGAATATAGAGAGTGACGCGTTTTTGGTTCTTTGCTTTGGAAGTGATGAACCGAACGTTCACTCGATTTGTTAGCGTCATTCCAGAACCGAGGAACGAGGTATCAGGAATCTCAAACCACAAGCGAGATTCTCTATCACGTTCGTTCCTCACTGTAGGTAATGACGGAGCAGGTGGATTGTGAAAAGAGAGTCACGCGTTTGTAGTTCTTTGCTTTGGAAGTGATGAACCGAACGTTCACTCGATTTGTTAGCGTCATTCCAGAACCGAGGAACGAGGTATCAGGAATCTCACACCACAAGCGAGATTCTCTATCACGTTCGTTCCTCACTGTAGGGAATGACGGAGCAGTGGGACTGTGAAATAGAGAGTGACGCATTTTTAGTGCCGAACAATTGGAAGTAACACAAGAGAGAAGATGATGCTTGATATCAATTTGATGAACACGTTTGTGACGTTAGCCGAACACAAACATTTCGGTAAGGCGGCCAACGCTCTACATATGACACAGCCAAACGTAAGCTTGCATTTAAAACAACTTGAACAACTGACACGCATCAAGCTGATAGAAAGAAGCCCGTTTCAGCTAACTCAAGCGGGCGAAAGGCTCTTAGAAACCAGCCAAAGAACCTTGCTTGAGTTGCAGGTATGTCAGGCTGATCTCAATGCGATTAATGACCTCAAAATTGGCACGCTAACCATTGCGGTTAGTGACATTATCTCTCGATTTTTATTGATTCGTCCTTTCCAGAAATTTAAAGCGCAATACCCGGGCATCGACCTCACATTGCTCAATACCACCTCATCTCAAGCATCGAGTTTGGTGAAGAACGCTAAGGCTGACCTTGGCTTTGTGATTGCGAAAGAGCAGCATAACGAGTCGCTCTATTTTACCAAGCTTCAAGAGTTATCATGGTGTGCACTAGGAGATGGTTTGGATCCTCAAAATTCTGACAATTCAAAGGATAATGATACTCAGAATGATGAAGTCGATTCTGAACTGACCTTGATCCTACTAGGTCATGATACGAGAACGCGTGACTTCATCGATGAAGGTTTACCCAGTTTGAATCTACCCAATCACAGAGTCATGGAAGTAGGGAGCGTCGACGCACAAATTGACTGGGCGGAGGCGGGGTTTGGTGTCGCTATCATTCCTGAGTTTGCGATCTCAACTAAGCAACACCTTAAGTCCAAGGTCACGCCATTAATCAACTTTTCTAGCACCAGCCTTGGTTATATCGTAAGGCAGAACCAAGTCTTATCGAAAGCCACAAAGCAACTTTTGGGATGGGTGAATGATGAGATTACATTGCTACAAACAAACGTTGATTAGCTTATCAAGATAGCTCGCATACCTTTCTATAGAAGAATCCAAGCCCACTCCATGTGGGCTTTTTTGTCGCTGCCGTTTACGTCACAGGAAATACCGCATTGACAATGTTTAATTATCAAACTAAATTTAGCGATATTGATTTGATAGTCAAACTACTTGTTCGTCAAAGTAGTTTGACTGTTCAGTGACATCAACTTTGAGCATAAGACTAAGGACACCATTTTGAGCTTTACAACCCATCACCACCACAACTTCTCCTCACATAACAGCCAAGGTGAAAAGCGCACTTTTTATGTCCTGCTACTGACAGTCACGACTATGTTTATCGAAATCATTGCAGGTACGGTTTATGGTTCGATGGCATTGCTTGCAGATGGTTGGCACATGGGCACACACGCAGCAGCGTTTGGCATCACTTTGTTTGCTTATCGTTACGCAAGAAAACATGCCGATAGTGCTCGTTTCTCTTTTGGTACAGGTAAAGCGAGTGTGTTAGGGGGCTACACCAGTGCGATTGCTTTGGGTATTGTGGCTCTTTTGATGCTGGTGGAATCGATACATCGCTTGTTCAACCCTCAAACCATTCAATTTAATGAAGCGATTATTGTGGCTTGTATTGGTCTTGTGGTGAATGTTGTCAGCATGTTTTTGCTGGGGGACCACCATCACGACCATGATCATGGACACGCTCACGGGCATTCACATGGTCACTCACATAACCAGGAAGATACGCATCATCATAGTCACAACGGCCATCATCATGACCACAATCTGCGTGCTGCGTATATGCACGTTCTAGCGGATACGTTAACGTCGTTACTCGCAATTGTCGCGCTGCTGTTTGGTAAGTTTTATGGTTGGAACTGGTTAGATGCAGTGATGGGGATGGTCGGCGCGCTGGTCATTGCCAAGTGGACCATGAACCTCATGAAGCAGACTAGCCCAATCTTATTGGATGAAAACATTCATCAGGAATATCGTGATTCGGTGATCGAGACGCTATCACCTTATGCTTCTGTGACAGACTTTCACATGTGGAAGGTGAGCGGGCATCATTATTCAGCGGCGATTACTCTTGAATCAATCAGTGACAAATCCGTTTCTGAATATAAACAAATGCTCGCCAAGTTTGATAAGATTAATCATCTTACTCTTGAAGTGCACTCAAACGGCCATGCAAAACATAGAACAGCTTAACCAAATATTGACTGAGTTCTACGACAAAATGTCTTCGTGGGAGCAATCCGTTGTTAAAGAAACGGGTTACTCGCTCGCACAGGTCCATACGATTGAAGTATTGGGCATGCATGGCGCGTTGCGAATGAAAGAGCTTGCTGAAAAGCTTGGTATCACAACAGGCACACTCACTGTTCAAATTGAGAAGCTGGTAAAAGCAGAGTTGATTGAACGTCATGAGCACCCAACTGATCGACGAGCAATTGTGGTTGCTTTGACTGGTGAAGGGCAAAAGATCCACGTTCACCATAACCAACTTCACCTAAATCTCGTCAATGAGCTAACCCAAGGCATAGAAGAACAAGACAAAGCGGTGCTATTGAAGTGCTTAACTCAAATGGTGAAAGCTTTTTAACGTGTTCCAGGTTATTCGCTCGCATCCAAGGGTGTGCGAATTTGTGTGTCACAAGATGAACTTACAAAGCCGACAGTTGATGTCGGCTTTTTGCTATTTGGTTAATGGGTATGGTGAACTTTGATCAGTTACTTGTTTTTTAAAATTAAGTACTTATCACTTGGAAGTGATCTAAACAAAAGGGGCGGTGAGAAAATCTCCAAATCCCTTTATTTAAAAGGTGTCAGAGATGTTTTTAACGTTTGTATCAAACATGAGAAACCTTTGTATCCCAATTTTATAATCTTGCTAATGTACATCGCACCAATTTGTGTTATTGATATTTTTAACTTTAGTGGGTGTTGTTATTTGCATTTTCAATGAATGTGCAATGGCGAGATATAGAGGCAAAACAGCCCCTGTAAAGCGCCCATTATTGGTAAAAAGATAAAAATAACGAAATAGCATGGGCGAGATAAAACAGTCAGACGCCCAGCCTTAGATACCTAAATTTAGTAAAGACGAGTCACATCTATGGATATAAAGAAAAAGCTCTATTCATTGGGAATGTTTTCCATTTTCGGCATGGTTTCATTGCTGTTCACCACTTCACAATTCGCAGATACGACTGCTCAAATGAGCGAAGCTAAACAAATCACCAAAGAACTCGAAGTTCGCCTGCTTAACCTGCGCCGTAACGAGAAAGACTTCTTGTTGCGAAATGATATGAAATACCTAGATAAGTTCGACGTGAACTACAACAAGTTTTTGGCTTCAGAGTCACAGCTCAATGTGGTTCTGAATGATCTAGGTTTGGTAAACAGCACACACTTACGTGAAGACATCGAGACGTACCATACGAGTTTCGTTGAACTGGTAAAAGCAACGGAAGTCTATGGACTCACGAGAGACAAAGGTCTTTTGGGACAGTTTCATGAAGTGCTAGATAGCATGAGTGCAACAGCGAGCGCTGAGCAAAAAGTAGAGCTTTACCTTTTTAATGAACTGATTGAAAAGGGTACCTTTGATCCGAGCATGCTTTCTTTAAGCTCGAGTGCCTTGTTAGAGACAGCAAAGCAAGTGGTTGAACAGAAGAAAGTTATTGGACTTAAGCACAATGAGGGCCTTCTTGGGGAAGCACGCTCTGGTTCACATGTGATTGAGACTCAGTTTAAAGAGTTTTCAGCAGTGCTCGACCAAGAAACTCAAAAGGAGATGGACAAACTATCGCTGATCAACAACATCCTTTGCGTCACATTGCTTGTGTCGATCATTTTGTTCAGCTGGTTAATCGTTCGCTCTATTATTGGTAAAATTGAGTCATTGCTTTCGGTGATCCGCAATATTGTCGATTCCAACGATGTGTCAATACGTTCACACCTTGATGGTAAAGATGAGTTGAGCACCTTAGGTCAATACTTCAACCAATTGCTTGATCAGCTTGAAGGCTTGATTTCTGCCTCTCAATCTAAGTCTCTACAACTTACTCAAAGTACCTCTAATATGCATGATGAGCTAGAGTCAGTAATCAAACAGTTTGAAGTTCAAGCCAACCACACCTCAACCATGACAACATCCGTTCAAGAGATGGTATTAACGATTGGTGAAATTTCAGAAAGTACTTCAGTTGCTGCAGAAGGCGTGCATCAAGCGAAAGTGAACGCAGACAAGGGGCGTGAAGTGGTGGTCGATACCATCAACAACATTACTCAGTTGTCTGAACGTCTATCAAGCAGCCAAGATTCAATCAGCTCACTGAACCATCATGTCGATCAAATCGGTGATGCAGTCAACATTATCCAAGGCATTGCTGAACAAACTAACCTACTAGCGTTGAACGCTGCAATTGAAGCAGCACGTGCCGGTGAGCAAGGGCGTGGCTTCGCAGTGGTAGCAGATGAAGTACGCGCACTAGCAAGCAGAACACATCAGTCGACGACAGAGATAACCTCGGTGGTAAGTGCGATTCAAAGCCAGATGCAGGCATCGATGACTGAAATTGGCGAGTGTAACCAGCAAGGCCAGCTAACGCTTAAAGATTCAGAAGAGCTGGATGCTAGCCTGCAGCTTATCTTAAGTGACATGCAGAGCATTCAAGGTAACTCTGAACGTATCGCGTCAGCAATTGAAGAGCAGGGTGCTGTAATGGCACAAGTGAGTGATTCCATTACAGAGCTGAACACCATCTCTAATGACAATAATGCATCAGCTCAACACTGTTTGATTGAAGTCGATAAAGTCGCAGAGCAAGCGAATGATATGGACCAAGCTGTAGCGCAGTTCAAGACGTCGTAAGTACCTCAGGATAAACCAATACCAAAGGCGCGGATCATCTGCGCTTTTTTTGTGTCTGGCGTTTAATGGATGATGCTTCTAACTGACTATGTGAGTGATGTGTATGAATTATACTGTGAATTAGTATGACCATTAGAGATCATTACAGGGTGAAGAAACGACCCGTGGGGAGAGGAGCTGGGTCGTTTGAGCTTAATGATTGATAATACGGGATTCCGTGGAGGTTATTTGCTTCGACCTTCTAGCACGTCAAGTGCAAGTTCAACCGCTTTATCAATGTTGTCGCATCCGGCTAATTTCCCTGAACTGATAGGCCCAAGCACATTAGCGTACAACGAGAGCTGCTTATTAAATGGCAGGCTCAACTGCTCATATAAACGCTGGCGAATCTCGGCATGCTGCTCAGGAGCGTGGGCAGCAAGGCTTTTTAAAGTGTCATAAACAAGAGTGGTAGTAGTGTTCATTCGTCTCTATATCATCAAGTGGGAGATGCTTATTTTATAATCTTTTACTCACAACTTGCTGTGATATATGTCATACAATAAGTCAAATGATCGATGGTTTACGTTAACTTTTGTTTCGCTAGAAGTTTATCAGAATAAGGCATTCCAAAATGGACTTAAGTATCTATGAAATAAGGTTAAAATATTTGTTATCTATTAAGCTTACTCATACCTTCACGATACAGTCCGAACAAATATCGTTATTGTGAATGGTTGAATCTCACTGGAAGAGGAACAAAATGCACTACGACGTATTCAATGGGGATGCAGATGGCATTATCGCATTATTGCAATTGCGCTTGCATGAGCCAAAAGAGAGCACACTTGTCACCGGTGTTAAGCGTGATATTAAGCTAGTCTCGCAAGTGCTTGTTCAACTCGCGGAGCAGGATCCCCAAAGCGATATTACATCGGTGACTATTTTAGATGTTTCAATGGAGAAGAACTTAAGCGAGTTACGTTCGCTGCTTGATAGTGAGATCAACGTCTTCTACTGCGATCATCATCGTACGGGAGAAATACCGAAGTCTCATTACCTCGAAACCTTAATAAACACTGCACCGGAATGTTGTACCAGCTTGTTAATAAACCAAAAGCTAAAGGGTGCGTATGTGGCATGGGCAATAGCGGCGGCATTTGGTGACAACTTAAAAGCAGTGGCGACTCGACTTGCGTTAGCAACTGGTTTTGACCAACCACAAATCGACTTTTTAGAGGAGCTCGGAACTTTGGTAAATTACAACGGATATGGTGCGTCATTGAGCGATTTGCATTTTACACCTGTTGAACTTTATCAACGCCTTTACCAATACCCAAATCCGTTTGCTCTGTTATCTGATGTAAGTTCCGTGTTTTATGAACTTCGCGATGCCTATAAGAGTGACTACCTACAGCTATCTGGCTTAAACCCAATATACGAGAGTAACGTTGCAAGAGTGTTTGAACTGCCAGCCGAGACTTGGGCAAGACGAATTAGTGGTGTATTTGGCAATGAAATCGTTAACCAAGATCCTGATCGCGCTCAAGCCGTATTAACGAAAAATCCTGATGGCTTGTCTTATACAGTGAGTTTACGAGCACCTTTATCAAATAGGACTGGAGCCGATGAAGTTTGTTCTAGTTTCGATACGGGAGGTGGAAGAAAGGCAGCTGCTGGAATTAATCAGCTTAAGGAAGTGGACAAGATGAATTTTATTGCGCTTATGGAGCGATATTATTCATCTTCTGGTGATTAGCTTGGTGAGTAATGTTTGATTTTTTATCTCAGAATAAAGAATTAAGTCTAGTGTTCCAATCCGATGTGTACTTTTTAAATACACGAAATCTGAACGATTTTGATTTTTTAGTGATATCACTCGCAAAATTAAATGTCTTTAATATCAGTGCTTTTAGAGCCTTTATTCGAATTGGCTCATTAAATTAACTTTACCTAATATAGCTTAATTTTGATTGTGAATTAACTGTGTTTTATATATTCATAATATCAATTAATTCCATTGAAAAACCTCTAATTTAGCATTTTAAATCGAATGAAAAGTCAAAATCATATTGATTCTAATATTCAATCTGTGACTTAAAATCACAAGTTAAATCAAAGGTCGTTTTTTCCTATAAATTCCATTACTTCTCTATAAATATTCATGATTAAAATGAATTGGTTCGGTTGTGATTGGCACAGCTGTTAAGTAAGGAAGTGGGACTAATGTTAAAACGTAAAGCTCTACAATTAGCAGTATCAGTCGGTATGGCGGCCATGTCGGGCGCGGTTTATGCAAATGGATCTGACATGACGAATCCAGATTCAGGTGTCGTCGTTGGTTATTGGCATAACTGGTGTGATGGTGGGGGTTACCAAGGTGGTAATGCGCCATGTGTAACGCTGGATGAAGTGAACCCTATGTACAATATTGTGAATGTATCATTCATGAAAGTGTATGACGTGGCGGATGGTCGAATTCCAACTTTTAAACTGGACCCTACTGTTGGGCTTTCAGAAGAACAATTTATTGACCAAATTTCAGAACTCAACAAACAAGGTCGCTCTGTGCTAATAGCTTTAGGTGGTGCAGATGCACACGTAGAGCTTGAAACAGGTGATGAAAGAGCCTTTGCTGATGAGATTATCCGTCTTACGGAGCGCTATGGTTTTGATGGTCTAGATATCGACCTAGAACAAGCAGCAGTAACCGCAGCAAACAACCAAACCGTGATTCCAGATGCCCTTAAGCTAGTGAAAGATCACTACCGTGCTGAAGGCAAAAACTTCCTTATTACTATGGCGCCAGAGTTCCCGTATCTAACGACGGGTGGCAAATATGTCCCTTACATCGATAACTTGGAAGGTTACTACGATTGGATCAACCCGCAGTTTTACAACCAAGGCGGTGACGGTATCTGGGTTGAAGGCGTAGGTTGGATCGCACAAAACAACGATGCATTAAAAGAAGAATTCATCTACTACATCTCTGACTCACTAATCAACGGTACACGCGGTTTCCATAAGATCCCGCACGACAAGTTAGTGTTTGGTATCCCTTCAAGTATCGATGCTGCAGCTACTGGTTTTGTGCAAGAGCCACAAGATTTGTACGACGCATTCGATAGCCTAACGGCGCAAGGTCAGCCTTTACGTGGCGTGATGACTTGGTCTATCAACTGGGATATGGGTACCAACAAAGCCGGTCAAGCGTACAACGAACAATTCATCAAAGACTACGGTCCTTTTGTTCACGGTCAAGTGACACCACCACCGGTAGAAGGTGAGCCTGTATTGAAAGGTGTTGAGAATACACGTGTTCTTCACGGCACTGTTTTTGACCCGATGGAAGGCGTGACAGCAACAGATAAAGAAGATGGTGATTTAACTTCATCAATTGATGTTGAAGGTTACGTTGAAACCAGTGTTATCGGTACTTATGTTCTAACCTACCGCGTGAAAGACAGCGATAACAATGAAACAACCAAAGCAAGAACGGTCGAAGTTTACAGCCAAAAACCTGTATTCGATGGCGTGTCTGATACTACTGTCATGTTAGGTAGCGCATTTGATCCGATGGCTGGTGTGACTGCAAACGATGCTGAAGATGGTGACCTAACAAGTTCGATTACACACACTGGTAGTGTCGATGTGAATGAAATGGGCAACTACACGCTTGTATACAGTGTGACAGACAGTGCTCATCAAACCATCACTGCTGAGCGTAAAGTGTCAGTGACTGATGGTTCTAACTGTGCTGCTGCATGGGATGCCGACACTGTTTATGTTGAAGGTGGCCAAGTATCACACGACGGCGCGACTTGGGGAGCTGGCTGGTATACCCGTGGTGAAGAGCCAGGAACGACAGGTGAGTGGGGCGTTTGGAGAAAGGTTTCAGACAGCTCATGTGGTGGAAATCCTGATCCAGGTGGTGACCCAGAACTGAACGTATCTGGCCTTCAGTCGGAATACGTACTAGATAACGGCAATGTACGTTTACAATTCACACTGACATCAAACGAAGCGTTAGATGTAACAGCTATGGTGATTAACAGCGCAGGTACTGTAGTAGAGCAGACCAAAGTTAACCTAACTGACAGTCGTGCAATAACAATGGATCTGTACGATGTTGCCGAAGGCCAATACAAGCTTGAAGTCGTTGGTAAAGCAACAGACGGCGAAATGGTGATGGTCGATAACTCATTCGTTATCAAAGAAGAGGGCGGTACAACGCCACCTCCAGGTGATTACCCTCCGTATGAAGCCGGAACGAACTACGAAGCGGGCGATATTGTAGTCGGCAGTGACAATGGCTTATACGAATGTAAGCCTTGGCCATACACAGCGTGGTGTGCAAGCGCATCTTATGCTCCAGGAGATAGCCAATACTGGCAAGACGCTTGGACAAAGCTTTAATCTGCTAGCTCTGTAGATTTAACACCATAAAGTAAAAGACCAAAGAGAGGCCATCGTGCCTCTCTTTTTTTATTAGTTAATCCAAATCGAATCATGACCTCGGTCTTATTAATGTCATAACTTTTGTCGACGCTATACCTAGCGGCTAGGGTGGCAAAAGACTTTGCTTTAGATCAAAATAAGAGTGATTATCAATTGTATTGCATGTCTGAAAACTGCACTATGCGCTCACTGAATTTTCAAGTTTGTTAATATTTAAATAATGAATCTAGCGCAAGTCGACCTTAACCTCTTAGTTATCCTTAAACACCTTCTTGAAGAAAAGCATGTATCCAATACTGCTTTAGCACTTGATATGAGCCAGCCTACCGTGAGTCGTTCGCTGCAAAAGCTACGTACAGTGTTTAACGATGACCTGTTAGTAAGAGCGGCTTACGGCTATGAGCTAACACCAAAAGCAGAAGCCATTAAGCAAGATCTCAATTCTGTGCTGACACGTTTAGAGAAGTTGGTTCATGGCGATGTGTTCGAACCACAAACGAGTGACAGTACTGTTCGTTTCTTCGGTTTGGTTCCTCAGGTTTCTCATCTGTTGCCTAAGGTCGTTTCCGAGATTCGCAAGCAAGCACCAAATATGGTTGTCGATGTCGATTCTATTCCGAAACGTCATTTCGAACCTTTGTTGTCGGGGGATGCACATTTTGTATTGTCGACCCATGAGCCTTTAAGTTCAGAGCAAAACTTGTATCGAATGTTCGTGATAAGCCGTGACTACCGCTTGTTGATGAGCAAAGACCATCCATTGGCTGACAAAGAGATCACGGTCGATGACTTGCTTAACAGCCAGCTAGGTCAGATCTCGCTACAAGGTGATAAGAAGCTCTCTATTGAAAATCGATTCAAAGATCTTGGGCTGATTGATAAGCAGCGCCAACTTTCAATCCCAGTGCAGCTGTCTAACTTCAATATCGCTGCAGATATTGCAGAGACGACCGACATCATCTTTCACCTACCAACCCCTTTTGCCACGCAAGCTGCCAAACAACGTGACTTAATTTGTAAACGCGTGCCGAAAGCGATCAGAAGTCCGTCAGAAGATGTTTACTTATATTGGCATAAACGCTTCCACAATGACCCTATGTGCCGTTGGGTACGCCAGCTATTCAAAGACTTATACGCCTAAAACATCATAATCATGAATGGGATTTTAAGTATTAGATTGAAATGAATATGGTTCTTTTCTCTTATTTGAAATGTGAATAACGAGAATGAATTTTTGGTATGAAACTTTCGTTGATAACAATGGTAACTGATTGTTTAATGCAAACCATTATCATTACCAATCACATATAAGAATAAATATCATGTCTGAGAGATCCCTTTTTACTCGTAAGCCTTTATCGATCGCAGTCGCTGTTATTTGTACTTCACTTTCGCCAAACCTATTGGCGCAAGAGGAAGTGAAGGATACAGATGAGCAAATGGTAGTTACCGCTACTCGTACAGAGATGGCGTTGAAACAAGCACCAGCTTCTATGTCTGTAATTACTGCTCAAGATATCGAAGATAGCCCAGGTATTACCTTGGCAGACATCGTTGCTGAATCAACGAGTGTTGAGTCTGATTTTGATAGCACGCGTGCTGGCCGCCAGATGATCTCTATTCGTGGTATGGATTCTGATTACACGCTTATCATGGTAAACGGAAGACGTTTAAGTTCAGCAAGTGCCATTATCCGTGGCAACGATTTCGATCTTTCTACAATTCCTACTGAATCTATCGAACGTGTTGAAATCATCCGTGGCCCAATGTCGGCACTATACGGCTCTGACGGTATGGGCGGTACCATCAACATTATTACTAAAGCCCCTGTCAATGAGTGGAGTTCGACATTAAGTATGGATACCTCGTCACCAATGGATGGTAATGGTGGGCAGGAGCAGTCTGTAGGTCTAACGACCTCTGGTGCTTTGATTGAAGATGAGTTGTTTGCTCGTTTCTCTATTAACCAAACGAGCCGTGATGCATGGCAGCCATATTCTGGTATTCACTCTTCGGGTCATGATAGAGAAGATGTGACTGCACTAGAAGGCCGCGATACGTTAAGCCTATTAGGTACGTTAACTTGGCATGCAACTGATAATCAAACCATCGATTTAGACTTAGGTTACAGCGCCGACCAACGTGAGGGTTTGGCTGAATATGCTACAGGTGCAAATCCAATTGACAGTAAAGTTGTACGTAACAGCCAAGCGATAACACACAGCGGTTTTTGGAGCTGGGGTGATACACAAGTGCGTTACTCGCGTGAAAACGTAACTGATAGTGACGCAGCTGATTTAGGAAATAACTACAGCAGTGATGTTGAAGAATTGACGCAAATTGTAGAAGCTTCAGCAACAACCTATCTAGGTGATAGTCATACCGTTACGTTTGGTATGGATTACCAGTTAAGTGAGTTAACAAACAAAGAAAACCTAGTTAACGGGACATCCGAGGCTTACCAAGGTGCATTGTTTATTCAAGACCAATGGTTAATGACGGAGCAACTAACAGCAACAATCGGTGGTCGTCTAGATAAACACGAGCTATACGGTGAAGAATTTAGCCCGCGAGTGTACTTGGTTCACCAAACAACGAATGACTTAATCATCAAAGGTGGTGTTGGTAAAGCATTTAAGGCGCCATCTTTAACACAAAACCAAGCGGATTACACAGTGAACAGTTGTAAGGGTGTTTGTGATTTACATGGTAACGAAGACCTTAAGCCTGAAACCAGTTTGAACTACGAGATCGCTGCTATCTATAGCCAACCGCGTTGGAATGTCGAAGGTGCATTGTTCCGAAATGAAATCAATGACCTAATTGATCGTGATGATACCTACTGTGAGAACGGTGGAGTATTTGAAGCGGGTAAAGGGTGTGCAGATAGTTCAAGCTCAACAGGTTATGTAAACGGTAAACGTACTTATACTAATGTTTCAGAAGCAGTAGTCCAAGGTGCAGAGCTTACGGGTCAATTCCAAATCACGGACGAGTGGGGTATTTCTGGTAACTACACTTTCCTAGACACAGAAGATAAATCAACGGGTGAAGAGCTGTTAGAGCGTTACAAGCATTCTGGTTTGGTTAAGCTAAACTGGAGCCCTACTTACGATCTAAACACCTTTATTAGCGCGCGCTACCGTGGCGAACGTAATATCGAAACGGATCTAACTCAGGATGCTTACACAACATTGAATATTGGTACGGTTTACAACGTGAATGATTCTGTTCGTATTCGTGCGGGTATCACTAACTTGACGGACGAAGCGGTATCTCAAGAGCTTGAAAACATGGGTTATGTCGAAGAACCACGTACTTACTACGTAGGTATGACGGCTGACTTCTAATCAATCACCGTTTGATCCGATAAGTTAATACACATGAAAAAGACCCCACATGACTTAACGTTGTGTGGGGTCTTTTGATTTAGGCGCTTTTCGTGAGGGCTAACGCTTTACGAGAAGTAAACTAGCTTTTCACACACGCAATGAGTGCATTACCTGAAAGCGTGTCCCAAGGTAAAAGCTTGTCATAGTCATGCTCGAAGATGTGAACCTCAAAGTAGGGCTTCAAAATTTCGATTAACTCTTTAAATGAGAACGCAACCATTGGGTGTTCATCGTTCCATATCTGAGTCTCACCAGCAGTGGTTTTCTCGATGCTAAGCTTCAAAGCCTGCTTGTCGCCCTCGCCAGAGTAATACCAACCCGATCGGAAGGTAAAATCATCCTGTTCTTGGTTTGTCGTATGGCGAACAAACAGATCATTACAGATCTTATTTTTGTCGACCACATTGAAGCAGAACACGCCGCCTTGTTTTAGCGCTTTATGAACGCTGGCAATGCACTCTTTTAACTTCTCGATGCCATCGTTGTAGTGGATCGAATACAAGAAACAAGTAATAAGGTCGAACGGCTCAGACACTTCAAAATTACTCATGTTCTGTACTGAAAAGTTAGCCTCAGGGCAGCGTATTTGAGCGATATCTAACATGGGCTGGTTTAGGTCAAGTCCATTGCTTTGATAGCCATAATCAATAAAGTGACGAACGTGTGGGCCAGTGCCACAACCAAGGTCTAGGTGAGTTCTTCCTTCATTTCCAAAAATCTGATGTAGCCTACGAACGCAGTGACTTTGCGCTTGGTAGTCAATATCAACACACATTAAATCATAGTAACTGGATAGGTCGGTATAGAGCGCGTTGGCGGACATGTTTGCCTGCAGCATTTGCTGAAAAAATTGGGGTGGCGCATAGTAAACTAGAACTTGAAAATAACAAGAAAATCTTTGATTGATTTATCGAGTTAATAAACCTTTATTGATGCTTAGCAATTCTTTCATAACTCACATCCTGCGCATTCACATTCCGTGTTGACCGACACTCTATTTTTATCATTCGATTTAGCCTGATAGAGGGCATCATCTGTTACACGAATCAAGTTATTGAGCGAGTTACTCGTTCGTATTATACAACTGTCGGTGACACCGATACTGACACTTGTGTTAAATGATTTTCGGTTAAAACCGATGAATTGATGGCTTCGAAACTCTTCACAAATACGCTCGCCGACAATTGTTGCCTGGGATTCTGTCGTGGACAATGCAGTGGCATGGTTTGTCTGAGACTTCGGACAGAAGACAATAAATTCTTCGCCGCCCCAACGTCCAACGACGCCGTTTAATATTTTCACATGCTTTTTGATGATGCTTGCAAGGGTTCGAATAACAGTGTCACCCACGCTATGCCCAAATTGGTCATTCACTTTTTTGAAATCATCAATATCGAGTAACAAACAGGACATATCAGCTTGATTAGTGATTGGTTTCTTTAGCCAGTCGTAGACGGCCTGACGATTTAGCACTTGTGTTAGGTCATCATACAGAGCGCGCTGGATTAACTCTTCCTCTAGTGCAACTTTGCTTGTCAGGTCTTCGACGACCACTTGAATCGCTTTTTCACCTTCCCAAAAGATGATGTTGTCGTAGATATTGAAGTACTTCTTACTTCCATCAAGACAACGGTTTTCGACTACAGAACTAAAGCTAGGTGTGTGACCGGCCATAATATTCTGGTTGCGCTTTAGAGCGTTGATACGATTGTCGTGTGGAATAATAGAGATGACCGAATCCATAGCAAGTACTTGCTCAATAGATTTAGCACCCTGCATTTCAACCCATGCCTGATTGACCATCAAAGGTTTGAAGTTTTGATGAATGAGCACACCTTGTTTCGAGCTTTTCAGTAGCGTCCGGTACATGTGGTCTTTTTCTTGGAGCTTACGCTCAGATTCGACAACTGCCGTAATATCGACAAGCATGACGCGGAGAGCAGGGCGGTTGTTGAGTTTAATCATGTGCGCAAGGCTAAACAAAGAGAGTCGGCGTCCATTAATAGGGATATCTTTATAGACTTTACCTTTTTGAAGCTGACCTTTGATTGCAGAAACGTAGCGTTCACGCACTGTGCCATGGTAGCTATCGGGTATTAAGGCATAGACGAAATCGACATTCTTTAATAGCGATTCTCGGTCATCGTAACCAAATAGGGTCGCGATATTATCGTCGACATCAATGACCTGATGATCCTGGAGGGTAATGTAGCCTTGGGCAGAATCGAAGTTCTGGCAAGGTAAGGCTGTCGTTAAGTCTAGTTGGATACTCATATCGGTCTGATCAATTAATCTCTACCGCAAAAAGGTGCTTTGCATTAACTTGGGTATATCGCTGATAGACAGGGTAAATGCAGCGAGACTCTACATGCAAAGTATGATATTCATCATTTAACTACACTAGCGTGATTTTACTGAATGGAAAACGGATTAAAATTTTATTAAGGATAATTAAAGCGTTATGAAAATAAAAATTGATGATTTGTCAGGCGGAGAGGTTATTCGGCTATTAGAAGAGCATTTAGCTGACATGTATGCGACGTCGCCACCAGAAAGCGTTCATGCACTCGATCTTGATGCTTTGAGATCAACAGAGATTACTTTTTTCAGTGCATGGAAAGACAGTCAATTATTGGGTTGTGTTGCTATTAAAGAGTTGGATTCCCAACATGCCGAGCTTAAATCGATGCGAACCTCTCAGTTTGCTCGCAATACAGGAGTGGCGAGCAAACTCTTGCAGCATGTTCTAGACACAGCTTCTTCGCGCCAATATCAAAGAATCAGCTTGGAAACGGGTTCTGAGGAATACTTCAAGCCTGCGCGTAACTTATACGAGAAGTTTGGCTTTGGTTACTGTGAACCCTTTGCGGATTACGAATTAGACCCTTACAGCCAGTTCATGAGTATCGAATTACGCTAAATATGGTCTATTAGAATTATACCGTATAAAGAGATTCCCTATCACGTTCGTCCCTCACTGTAGGGAATGACGAATGAAGCGTTCACGCTTTTCTCTCGTGTCATTCCGGAACCGAGGAACGAGGTATCGGAATCTCTTACGGCAAAGCGAGACTCCTTGTTGCGCTCGCTCTTGACTGTAGGGAATTATGAATAAAGCGTTCACGTTTTTCTCTCGTGTCATTCCGGAACCGAGAAACGAGGTATCGGAATCTCTTACGGCAGAGCGAGACTCCCTATCACGTTCGTTTTACACTAGGGAATGACGAACAAAGCGTTCACGTTTTTCTCTCGTGTCATTCCAGAACTGAGGAACGAAGTGTCTGGAATCTCTTACGGCAGAGCGAGGCTCCTTGTTGCGCTCGTTCTTCACTGTAGGGAATGACGAACAAAGCGTTCACGTTTTTCTCTCGTGTCATTCCAGAACCGAGGGACGAGGTCTCTGGAATCTCTTACGGCACAGCAAGACTTCTTGTTGCGTTCCCCCTTCACTGTAGGGAATGATGAACAAAGCGTTCACGTTTTTTTCTCGTGTCATTCCAGAACCGAGGGACGAGGTGTCTGGAATCTCGTACCGCAGAGCGAGATTCCCTATCATGTTCGTTCCTCACTGTAGGGAATGACGAATAAAACATTCACGTTATTTCTCTTGTCATTCCAGAACTGAGGGACGAGGTGTCTGGAATCTCTGTTGTTGTTGTGAAAAGCAAAAAGGTTGCCTCGGGCAACCTTTTTCATAATTAATCAATAGATAATAAGGTGTTAGCGTGTTTCCAACTCTGTGAATATAGCCTCAGCATCTACCACACTGCCAGAAATCGATAGAGTGTTAAAAGACACTAAATCTGTCGGGCTAGAAGGCTTTTTAACAAGCAATTCTGGATAGACTTTTGATTCGTTCATTAATAGCGACTTCAGCTCTTTCACTGATAGGTCAGGGTAGCGAGACCACACTAAAGCAGCGACACCTGAAACCACAGGTGCTGCCATGCTGGTACCACTTTTCGAACCGTAAGTGTTGCCTGGTGTAGTTGAAAGAATTCGATACCCAGGAGCAAATACATCAACCGATTTTTGTCCGAAGTTACTGAAGCTTGCCACCAAGCTTTGGTCTGCGTATTTTGCTGATGCGCCCACATCTAACCATGTTGAGATAGGCTTTGAGCGGTAGTGCTTAGCGTAGCGGTTTGGAAAGCTTGGTTTAATGTCATTGTCGTTACGGCTGTTACCCGCGGAGTGAACAATCAGTACGCCTTTACGAGCGGCATAACGGAATGCATGGTCAACAATGTACTTGCGAGGTGAGTAGCTTTTACCGAAACTCATGTTAATGATCTTTGCACCATTATCGACGGCATAGCGCACCGCATTGGCAATGTCTTTATCTCGCTCATCACCATTTGGCACCATACGTACCGCCATAATTTGTGCATGGTCTGCAACCCCATCGATACCGATAAAGTTTCCGCGTTCAGCGGCGATGATACCCGCAACGTGAGTGCCGTGTGAGCCAACTGGCCCCTTTACATCGTTGTTACCGTAACCCTTTTCCCATGGGTTATTGATGTCATCTAACACGATGTCGCGACGAGTATCGAGCTCTAGATTTAGATGGAAGTCTAAAGAGTCTTGATAGCGGCTACGGCGAGATTCCAAATATTCAAATGAGTACCAAGATTCAAATAGGCTAAGTAGGCCTTGCGCCGCTGCAACGACGCTAGCGTTTTCGTTATCTAATAGCGTTTTTAAACCATTAGTCGAAAAGTCTTTCTGATCAACGTATTGAAGAATCTCTTCTTTGTATTCGTTGGCTTGGTCAATCGCGGTAGTGACACGATTTAACGCATCTTGGTCGTCTTTTAAAGAGGAGAGGTAGTCGGACTCAACGCCTTCATAGTACTCACGCTTTTTGCGTGGAATCCAATGTCCATTTTCTTTCAGTTTCAGGTACTTCTTGTATTCTCGTGTGACCTCTAATGTATCTTGGTCAACGTTAATCCCTAAGGAGTTTCCGAGAAAGTTCCATCCGTGAATATCATCGATGTAACCATTGCCATCATCATCGATACCGTTATCTGGGATCTCGCCCTTGTTCATCCAAAGCTTGTTTTTTAGGTCTTCATGTTCCACATCAACGCCCGAATCAAGAACAGCCACGATCACTGGCTCTGGCTTTAGTGGTGGCATAAGGTAGTCATATACCACGTCAGAACCTACTCCTTGAAGCCTTGTGTAGCTCGCAGATAGATTGAACCAATCGCCGCGCTGTGAATCAGCAGAGCTCATCATTCTCATTGAGAAGAAGGATGGTTGGATGGGAGCTTTAGAGTAGTCCTCAACAATCGTACCTTTTACATCTTGTATGAATGGCGAATTGGAGATGTGTGGCGTAACACTCTCTTCATTGACAGTTGTAGCGGTGGCGTGTGCTGAAGCGATGATAGCTAAAGTAAGAGTTGTAAGTCTGTATCCGTATTTCATCTGTGTAGCGTCCTTATAGTTATGCGGCTAAAACTGTTTTTAAACGCAATGCGTAAACACGCGTTTAGCCAGTTTAGTGAACGGGAAAAGCCCGTTCAAAAAGCAGTCAAAAGGTAATATGCAATTAGATTTCTATCATTCGCTTGGTCAATGAAATGGTATTGAGATCTCACTGTGTTCGATTTTTAAGCTTTAAAGTTTGAGCTAAATTCTATTAATAAATTCAACATTTATAAAATGCACGCTGAAGGTTAAACTGCTTAAAAATCAATTGATTAATTTGTTATTTAGCAGGCGGGAAGGTTTTCATTGAGCCAGTGAAAAGGAGGGGGATAAGGAGCTCGATCTTCTTATTGGAGGAACAGAACGAGCATCCCAAGTGTGTTTGGTTGGTTCAACCTTATGGTTATTTTAGAACGCTACTCATTTGGACTAAACACAAAGTTAGCATCAATAGCAAAATGGTCGGATAAGTGCCAACTTCCCCAAGTCTCAGAGTTTAGTCTTTGGTTGAGTTTCACCGTATTTGTATTACTTACTGCTCGTCTGTGCACTCTACTTACAAAAACGTAATCCAGATACTCTACATCAGCACCACCTGAATACTTATAAGCAGCGTAAGGGTTAATCGTCGGATCAAAGGTTGCACGGGTGTAGCCTCTGAACTCTGGAGGATCAACATCTAACGTAGCAAGCATCAAAAGGTATTCCAAGAAGTCACTATTTTTGTCGATGTTGAAGTCTCCAGCATAGATCACCGCTTCGTTAGCAGGAATGTCTTTGGTCAACATAAAGGTTCGCATTAGACCGAGTTGTAGGCGTCTTAGACGCTTAGCTGAAGGTGTGTTGAAAGAGGCAAGGTGTGTATTGAAAATGTGGTATATCTCGCCATCCTTGTTTATCTTGGTATATACAACGCCTTTGTCTGCGTAGCAGTCAGTGCCTGTACAGTGTTCGAAGACGATACTATCGGTGTCGATGATTGGATGTCGGCTAAATGTCACCACACCGCCATCGTACAGCGCATTACTGTTACCACCAACCACCTCTGTTCTGTATGGATATTCGTCCGCTAACTTATTGAATAGAATGTCTCTATCGGTAGAAAATGCTTCTTGCAAAGTGAGTACATCAAACCCAGAAAGGCTATGGCTCATGATGCTTGCTCGGCCTGCAATATTGGAAGACACAGAAGGAAGCAACCATAAGTTATATGATGCAACGTTTAGGATGTTTGGTTCATATTCTGTGTCATTGATTGTATGTTCAGACACAACAAATTCAACGTCGTCAAAACCCGATGTGTATACCGCTTTAACGCCGAACTCAGAGTGATATCCATCTTGATTATATCGATGAAGAATGTATGGGTTGTAGTCAGTCATCATACCTTGACCTTTATAGCCATAAGACAACGTCGAGCCTGAACCATGACCAACCAACTTAAGTTGAGCGACTGGTTCTTGCGGTTTGACTTCCCATGTTCCCTCATCAGTCAATCGTGATATTGTCAGAAAGTAATCATATGTAGCACCATTCACAATTCCATAATATCGATTAAAATCAGCCACTTTAGCTTTTTGATAGGGCCAAATTACTAAGTCATTTTCTGATAGCTTGTATTGGTAACCATTGCTCACGGGAGCACTGGTGTCTAATGAAAAGTTTATCAATATGGGTTTATCAGTGCGGTTTATATAGTAAAGTGATGTAGCATATGCCTGGCTCGTTATTACCCAAAATATCAGTGTTAAACACAGGTTTTTAATCATGTTTCTTCCTTTGATTACATTCCTAAAATCGAAGTCAGAAAGTAGCTCTCATATGCACTTGGTTGCAATTTGGTTGTGTTGGTTTTGTGCTGTGTAACGGATATGTGATCATATTGTAAATTTTGTGAAAAAATACACCAATTTATAGTAACTTATGATTATTCAACCTATTTCGAAGTGCATTTAATGACGACTTATTTTGCTGGTTTCTCCCTCGGACTTTCGCTGATCCTTGCGATAGGTTCTCAAAATGCTTTTGTACTCAAGCAAGGCCTAAAGAACCAACATGTTTTGGTCATTTGTACTGTGTGTGCTGTCTCTGATGCGTTACTGATTAGTTTTGGCGTCACAGGCTTTGGAGCTATTGTTCAGCAGTTTCCTCAAATCGAACTGATTGCTCGTTATGGTGGAGCAATGTTTTTGGGTGTGTATTCATTTTTAAGTTTCCGCTCTGCATTTACTGAAAATCATGCGCTAGAAGCAAGTGCTGAAACCAAAGACTCGTTAACCAAAGCGATAGCCATGTGCGTTGCGTTTACTTGGCTAAACCCACACGTCTATCTTGATACCGTTGTGCTGTTAGGTTCTATTTCAACTCAATATCAACCAAATCAAATGTTATTTGGGGCGGGGGCGGTGTCGGCTTCTTTCGTGTTCTTTTTTTCGCTCGGTTATGGTGCTCGATTCTTGGCGCCTCTGTTTAAGAACCCTAGAGCCTGGAAGGTGTTGGAATTTCTCGTGGGTGTGATAATGGCATCTATTGCAATATCATTAATTGTTTAACTGGCCTTATTTCATTATTTCTAAAAAAATAGAATTTTCTTTCGTCTTTTGTTGTTGATGTTCGTCTTAGGGATGTAACTACAAATTAATGACCTGATACGGAGTCAACGATGATTAAACTGATTAGCTTTAAAAACTGCCCATTTGTTCAACGTGTAATGGGGGCTCTAGTCATGAAGAAAGTGCCATTTGAAATCGAATACATTGAGCTTAACAACAAGCCGCAGTGGTTTTTGGATATTTCCCCAAATGGACAAGTGCCTGTGCTAGTGACTGAAAACGACACGGTATTGTTTGAATCTGATGCGATTGTTGAATACCTTGATGATAAATACGCCCCTATTGAAGAGGTAACAGCCGAGCAAAAAGCATTGGACCGTGCTTGGTCTTATCAAGCAAGTAAACATTACATGCCACAATGCGGAACGATGGGAAGCAAAGACAAAGAAACTTTTGAAACACGTTTGGCTAATCTTCAAAAAGCGTTTCTAAAAGCTGAAAATAAATTAGGCGATACTCAATTCTTCAAAGGGGATTACATCTCGAATGTCGACATAGCTTGGCTGCCACTATTACACCGCGCATCGGTGATAAAAGATCGTTCAGGTTTTGATATGTTAGAAGGCTTCCCTAAAGTGCAAGCGTGGCAGACCGCTTTGATTAAGTCGGGCTTAACGGAGAAAACGGTACCTCAAGACTTTGTGGAGAAGTTTAGTGGTTTCTATTTAACGAATACTTATTTGGCAAGCCTTGCGGAAGCTCATTAATATTGCATTCACTATTTTAAATATATTTTAATAGTGTTTCGTTCTGAATAATTTGAAAGGATAAATTAAAGCTCACTCTATTAAAAAATAGCGTGAGCTTTTTTGTTTTCCAGAAAGGGGAGTATTAAGTAATAACTAGAATATACCAACCACTCTATATGATTGGCTTTTCTGTAAGTAACTGATTTATATTTGTTTTGTGATGGTTTGTACAATGCTGATACTGTGATTCTTACTCATCTTTAAGCTTTTGCTCTATTTTGTCTCATAAATAAGACTCTATAAAACTTATGAATTATTCGCTTGGTGAATGGAAATTGTCGTGATAATTTCCCAATCACTTCGCAAATGAACAGTGTTTTATTGTTTGTTAGAAGTCGCTTGAATAATTTATTTTAAACAGTATCGCAACCGTTGGAATAGTGTCGGAAACCTATTAATAGTTGATGAACGGTGCTGTGGGACAAACTAAAAAGGGTATTTTCATGCTTAAATCAACATTTCTATTAGGCCTAGTTGGCTTGGTTTCACTTCCTACATTTGCTGCTGGTATTGAGGGCGGTCCATACATTGGTGCTGGCCTTGGTGTACATCAAGATTCAGACACGGACGGTGGCGCTAATTTAGATTCTGACGGCATGGGTTACAACCTTTATGGCGGTTATCAGTTCAACCGTATTGTCGGTATCGAACTAGGCTACACGGACTACGCTGATTATGAATTATTAGGCCAAAAGAAGCTTTCACCAACGTCTCTCTCAGTAGCTGCGAATGTTGGTTACACTTTCGATAACTCAATCCGTCCATTTGTACTAGCAGGTTTAAGCTACGTAGATTTGAACTCGAGCAACAGTGCTTTCTATGGCGATGACTCTGGTGCAGGCTTCCACTTCGGTGTGGGTGTTGAATACACGCCAGTAGAGAACCTAACACTTCGTCTGATCTCACAAGCTGATGCCGTGAACGTTGAAAACTTCGCTTATATTAACGGTAATAAAGTTCGTCTAAGCAGCCGAGACGTAGCATTTAGCACAGTAACACTGGGTGCTTCTTACAATTTCTAACGCATGTTGAGACTTGAAATTGTTTATAGTTGATACGAAAGCCGCTCTGATTATGAGCGGCTTTTTTGTAGCTATAATCTATGATGCGTTCATGCGTAAAATTAGTTGCTTTTCACAAGCTTATAAAAGGGAATTGTATGGGCGATTTTGGTAGATTATAGGTATTACCGACTTCCAGTGAGCAGCAATGAAGATTCTTCACACGTCCGATTGGCACCTTGGCCAAAACTTTTACAACAAAAGCCGTAAGAATGAACATGAACGTTTCTTACAATGGTTACTTGAGCAAGTTACTGAGCATGACATCGATGCGATCATCGTTGCTGGTGACATTTTCGATACCAGTACGCCACCAAGTTACGCTCGTGAGATGTATAACAAGTTTGTCGTCGACTCGAATAAGATTGGCTGTCAATTGGTACTACTAGGCGGAAACCACGATTCCGTTTCGGTTTTGAAAGAGACCCAACAACTGCTCAAATACATGGGTGCTGATGTCATCCCAAATACCAACGAAGATCATGCGACTCAGGTTGTTGAACTCAAGGGTAAAAAGGGCGATGTAGAAGCGCTTGTGTGTGCTATTCCTTTTATCCGCCCACGTGATGTGCTTACCAGTCAAGCTGGTGTATCTGGCGTAGAGCGTCAAAAACAGCTTGGCGATGCAATCAAGCAGCACTACCAAAGTGTTTATGAAGCAGCGGTCGCTAAGCGCTCTACCTATGAAAACCATGAGAACATGCCAATCATCGCTACGGGACACCTTACTGCGATGGGCGTTCAACAGTCAGATTCTGTACGTGATATTTACGTTGGTAACCTAGATGGCTTTGCTGCGGACGGTTTCCCTGATGCCGACTACATTGCTCTTGGTCATATTCACCGCCCACAAGTAGTGGCTAAACGTGAATACATTCGTTATTCCGGCTCTCCAATCCCACTTAGCTTTGATGAGCTTAAATCTCAAAAGCAGGTGTGCGTGGTTGAGTTTTCTGAAGGCGAACGAACCATTTCTCAATTGGCTGTCCCGACATTCCAACCGCTTGCTGAAATTAAAGGCGATTTGAGCGAGATAGAGTCTCAACTAAATCAATATATTGGTTTGGATGGTGAACAAAGTCTCTGGTTGTCGATAGAGGTTCAAGCTCAAGATTACCTATCTGATCTACAAGAGCGTATGCGTGCATTGACTGAAGGCTTGAATGTGGAAGTACTGCAGCTGCGCCGCGCAAGAGAGCGTCGTAACCAAGCGTTGGAGCAAGAATCAGCAGAAACCCTGTCGGAACTGAGCCCGATGGACGTGTTTACCAAGCGTATTGCCTTAGAAGAGTTCGAAACTGAATCTGAAAAAGCCCGCTTAGAGCGAATGACGGTGAAGTTTAAGCAGGTCATGGTCGAAGTGTCTGAAAGCGCTCAAGCAACAAACAAAGTAGAAGAGTAACGAGTATGAAGATTTTAAGCCTAGAATTTGAAAACCTAAACTCTTTGAAAGGGCGTTGGAAGCTCGATTTTACTCAATCACCGTTCGCAGAAAACGGCCTGTTTGTTATTACGGGTCCAACCGGTGCGGGTAAAACTACTATTCTGGATGCGATTTGCTTGGCGCTATTTCACCGCACACCTCGTTTGAAAAGTATCGCGAAGGGCAACAACGAGCTGATGACTCGCGGTACGGGTGAGTGTTTCGCTGAACTTGAATTTGAAGTGCAGGGCAAAACTTACCGTTCTAACTTCCACCAAAAGCGAGCTCGCGGCAAGCACGATGGTGCACTGCAGACGCCAACATGTGAATTTGCAGATGCAGACACTGATAAAGTCTTAGAAACCATGCTAACCAAGAAGACCAAGTTGGTTGAGCAGGTGACAGGTCTCGATTTCTCTCGCTTTACTAAGTCGATCATGCTTTCTCAAGGCGAATTTGCTGCCTTCTTAAATGCTAACGCGAATGATCGTGCCGAATTGTTGGAAGAACTTACTGGTACTGAAGTCTATAGCCTGATTTCAGAACGTATTTACGATCATTTCAAATCGAGTGAAGAGTCGCTTAATCACCTAAAGGCAAAAGCTGAGGGTGTGAGTTTACTGTCTGATGAGCAGATTCAAGAGCTGACAACAGAGCGTGGCACGTTAGAAATTGAACAGAAACGTTTAGCTGAACAGTTAAAAGAGTGGCAAGCTCACCTTAGCTGGTGGAAAGACGTGACCAAAGCGCAGCATACTATTGCGACCAGTGAACAGGATTTAAAAACAGCGCAAGGTGACTTAGAGCAAAACCAATCATCCTTGGTTCGTTTGGCAAACAGCGAACCCGCTGAGAAATTGCGACCGTTGCACAAAGACCTAAAACGCTGCGAACATGAGCTCAATCTTACGCAGATTAACCTAGATAACAGTACCAAGCTGCTCGCAGTGCGTGAGACCGAGAAGCTAGATGCCCAAACTAAGCTGGCTCAAAGTAGCGAAGCGGTTGAAAAAGTTAAAGCGGAGCAACAAGAGCAAGAGAAGATCATTGAGCAAGTCCGCCCACTCGACAACCAAATATCAGTACTCAAAGACAAGCATACCTCGGCAGTTAATGCCGCGAATACGCTGAACGAACAACACGCGCAGCAACGCAATCAACAGCTTGTGTTGGCGCAACAGATTGACGAGTTGAAACAGCAAGAAAAGCTGAGCGCCGAGTACCTAGAGGCACATAAGGCGGACCAACACCTCGAAAAGCACCTAGGTCAGTGGCAAGCTAAGGTTGAGCAAGTACGTACGTTAGAGTCTCAGCATTCACAGCAACTCAATTTGGCCAAACAAACCTATACGGCGCTAGAAGCTCAGCAAGCAGTGATTAAAAACGCACAGCAAACCAAAGCATCGCAAGATCAAGCTCTGGCTGAATTGGTGCTGGCCGAGAACAATACCAAGCAGCAATGGGAAGCGTTACACGCGAACACCAGTGAAACAGCGTTACTCGCCCAAAAAGAGTTGTTGGAGCTTTGGAATCGCAACACTCACTCGTTGTTTGAAATCAATCGTGGCTTTTTAAACGCACAGCAACAGCTCGCTGTTAAGACACAAACACATCAAACTAACGTTCAACAGGCTGACAAGTTATCGAAAGAGCGTGAAGTTCTGGTAGAACGATACAAAGAGAAAGAGACATCGCTTGAGCGTTTAACCTTGTTAATAGACCAAGAAGGAGAGTTAGCTAAGTATCGTGCGAAATTGGAGTTTGGCTCTGAATGTCCGCTGTGTGGTTCTACTGAACATACCATTGAGCAGTCACAAGACATGGCGAACTTGGTTGCTCAGCAAGAGCGTGAAAAACATGGGTTGGCGGTCATTAAGAAAGATGGTCAAGAGCATCGCCAACAGTTGGATTCTCTTGCTCCTATGATCACAGCACTAAGCGATGATATTCAACGAGCACAAGCGGATATCCAGCAAGCTCAACTTAATTGGCAATCTGTAATAGGTAAGCTTCAACAGAGTTTGTCTGACTTTCCTAATGTGACGCTGGAGTTAACACTGCTTTCTGTGACTGACTTGGGGAATGAGATGGCGGTGACGGCTTTCGTCGAGCAATGCGAGCTTCACGTAAATCAAACCCAGCAGCAGCTGAAAGTCTTAGTGGATGCTAAAAACAGCTATGCCGAGGCGGAAAAACAACGTTTATCAGCGAGTGTTACGGCTGATAAAGCGCAAGCCAATCTTGTGTTAGCGGAGGAGCGCCTCAACGACCTTAATAAGCAAAACCAAGTCGCGAATGAGCAAGCAGCTCTAACCACGCAAGCCAAAGACCAACAATGGCACTCACTCAAAGAGAGCATTGTGGAAACCTCAATTGAGTCACCTGAACTCGAACACATTGATGCTTGGTTTGCTGAAAAACTGCAAGCTTCAAACACATGGCTGCAAACCAAACAGCAACAGGCTGAACTAGAGAAGCGTTTGATTACCCAATGTGCTGAGCAAAAAACACTGGATGACAAGCTAAGCAGTGCGCAGAAAGAGCTGGATACGTTAAGCAAAGAAAGCGAATTGCTAACTTCGGAACTGGTTCATGTTGGTGCTGAAAGAGCACAGTTGTTTGGTGAGCAAGACATCCAAGTCGCAAGCCAAGCGATGAAGCAAAAGGTAACAGATTCAGTCACAACATTTGACGTGGCTCAGCTGGTACTTAATCGCTGTGAATTGGAACATCGAACTGAACAAACCAAACATACAGGTTTTTCTGATGAGTTAACCGCGAAGCAAACAAGCCTCACGCAAGCGAAGAATGTTTGGGTTGAAGCTTTGCATGCGAGCCCGTTTGAAGAGGAAGTTGATTTTGAAGCGGCACTGCTTGATGAGGAGTTGCGAACTCAATTACAAAACCTTAAGAAGTCTCTGGATGAAGCAATTGTCGGTGCACAAGCAAGGCTGAATACGGCAAAAGCCGCGCAAGTGGAGCTACAAAACCACGAAAATGCGCAAACATGGCAAGAACAAGATCAACAGCTAGTGGAGCAGGCAACGGCTGAGTGCCAAGAAGCTCAGCAAAGTCATGCGAGCAAAATTGGCGCAATTTCTGCGAACCTTGAAACTGATCGTCAGAACCGAAGTAACCAGCAAGATCTGTTTAAGCAGATCTCTGAACAACAAGTCGAGTTTGATGATATTTCTCGTTTGAATTCGCTGATTGGCTCTAAGAACGGAGACAAGTTCCGCAAATTTGCCCAAGGCTTAACACTGGAAAACTTAGTGTATTTAGCAAACAAGCAATTACAGCGTTTGCATGGTCGCTATGAGCTAAAACGTAAAGCTGACGACGGCTTAGAGTTACAGGTACTCGATACCTGGCAGGGAGATGTAATGCGCGACACCAAAACTCTGTCTGGTGGTGAAAGCTTCTTGGTGAGTTTGGCGTTGGCATTGGCGTTATCTGATCTTGTGAGTTACAAAACCAGTATTGATTCACTGTTCTTGGATGAAGGCTTTGGCACGCTTGATAGTGACACGCTAGACATCGCATTGAACGCACTCGATAACTTGAATGCCTCAGGCAAAATGATTGGCGTTATTAGCCACGTTGAAGCTTTGAAAGAGCGTGTACCTGTGCAATTGAAAGTGACGAAACACGCAGGCCTTGGCGTTAGCGAGATGGAAAAGCAATACAAAGTGGTTGCTTAATATCTTTGAGATTGGTCGGTTGGCATTCAAAGCCAGCCTGTTTAGTTGAAATGGTTCCAACCTCAGTAAAGCAGATCCCCAACTCAGTCGTTCCTCCTTCTCGGGGATGACTGAGTGGGGGCTTTTAGTTGAGGCAAGCGAGCTTGGATGTGACAACGAACCTCATTCCCTATAGCGAGGTGCTAGCGCAATCGGTAGTGTTGTTGTGAGCTCTTCAACGAACTAGACCTAAATAAGGAACCGACATGCACAAAAAACCGCACCTCCCAACAAAGACATGTCCTGTGTGTCAAAAGCCATTCACATGGCGCAAGAAGTGGGAGCGCTGCTGGGAGGAAGTGGTGTACTGCTCTGAGCGTTGTCGACGTAATAAACCTAAACAGGGTTAGATTTTGTTAGCACAGCCTTCGTCATTCCCTAAAGCGAGGGACGAGCGCAGTAGGGAATCTCACCCACGTTTAGCCAAAGTCTTAAGGAGATTCCCGACTCAGTCGTTTCCCCTTCTCGGGAATGACGGTGAAAGGTTATGGAGTGGACTATTGCGTATACTTCCTACTTGCACAGTACTTAGTCATCGTCATGTCCATGTGTTCGGATGTCCCGCGTGAGTGTAATAGACTTTGGATGCTTAATTGCCTCTTGGGCATTTATAAAAGGGTTCGACATACTTAACGTCGTCATTCCCTAAAGCGAGGGACGAGCGTGATAGGGAATCTCACCAACGTTTAGCCAAAGTCTTAAGGAGATTCCCGACTCAGTCGTTTGTCCTTCTCGGGAATGACGGTGAAAGGTTATGGAGTGGACTATTGCGTATACTTCCTACTTGCACAGTACTTAGTCATCGTCATGTCCATGTGTTCAGATGTCCCGCGTGAGTGTAATAGACTTTGGATGCTTAATTGCCTATTGGGCATTTATAAAAGGGTTCGACATACTTAATGTCGTCATTCCCTAAAGCGAGGGCCGAGCGTGATAGGGAATCTCAGTGAGGTTCCGAAACTCCCAACCTTTTACTTCTAATTTACCAAGATAATTGTTCACCGTTATACGCGTAGAAATGACCGCTTTGCTCTGGTGTGGCGGTGCGAATAATGTCGACGAGCTGATGTGCCACGTAAGCTGAATCAAATAGCTTGCCTTCCGGTACATTTGCTTGAAAGGGTTTTGACAACGCAGTATCAGTCGTCCCTGGGTGCAGCGCTAATATGGTGCCTTTCTTAATGGTTCGACCCCATTCAATTGACATGGTTTTAATGAACATGTTGAGTGCTGCTTTTGATGAACGATAGCTATACCAACCACCTAATCTGTTATCTGAAATGCTACCAACCTTGGCGGAAACCACCGCAAACTTGGGGTTGTCGCTTGCTTTGAGAAGTGGAGTGAAATGCTTAGCGAGCAACAAGCTTGGTAGGGTATTCACAGACATGTTTTTGAGGAAGAACTTTGGGTCGATGGACGAAAGGTTCTTTTCAGGTCCTAGTTCTGGCGTATGTAACATCCCAACGCAGTTAATCAGCCAATCGAGTTGATCAAATTGAGATCGTAATGCGGCTATATCGGATTCTTGAGTCACGTCAACCTGGTGCCAAGTCAGGCGTTTGTCATCAATCTCAGGCTTTTTAGAATGGTAAGTCGCAGCAACACGAATATCGAGAAAATCAAAGCGAGACAGCTCAGAGAGTAGGTGTTTAACTACGGCGAGACCAATGCCGCCACTACCACCAATAACCAATATATGTAGTCTGAGTTGCTCCACCATTATAAGTTCTCCAAATTAGTTAGTCGTTGTTCTGCGGTATCTAGTATCGCTTGCTGTTCTTGTTCATCCATGTTGTCCCAAGAACGATAAAGCATTCCCATGCGAGGGTTTCGGTTTAAGGCATCGCGGTGTTGATTCATAAAGCGCCAATACAAACTGTTGAACGGGCATGAGCTTTCACCAGTGCGCTCTTTAATCTTGTAATGACAGCCTTTGCAGTAGTCACTCATGCGATTAATGTACGAACCGCTGGCAGAGTATGGTTTGGTTCCGACGATCCCGCCATCCGCAAATAGTGCCATACCTCGCGTATTTGGCATTTCAACCCATTCAATCGCATCTACGTAAATGCCGAGGTACCAACTGTCGACTTGGTCTGGTGCAATGCCTGTGATTAAGCAGAAGTTGCCTGTAACCATGAGCCTTTGGATATGGTGGGCATAAGCAAACTCTAGAGACTGATCAATTGCGTGTTTCATGCAATTCATCTTTGTGTGACCATCCCAAAAATAATGGGGCAATGCTCGGTCTGCTGAGTAGTGGTTCTTGCTGGCGTAAGCTGGCATGTTCGCCCAATACACCGCGCGTATGTACTCACGCCAACCCAAAATCTGACGAATGAACCCTTCAACCTGTGCAATATCGATAGTGGGTGCTCCTTGCTTAGAAGAAGCGTGATAAGCCGAAAGAGCTGCATCAATAACTTCGCTAGGGCTAAGAAGCTTACTATTTAACGAGAATGAGAGGCGGCTGTGGTACAAGCTCCACTTTGAATCGTGTTCCACCGTCATTGCATCTTGAAAGTGACCAAACAGTGGCAGGCAAACTTGGCAGAAGTGAGCGAGTAAAGACAAACTTTGTGCACGATTCACAGGCCAAAGTAGTTGGTCACCGACTTGTCCTATGGTCGCTACTTGGTGGCGTTCAATACGCTCTAATATGGATGAGATATCGTTGGCAAACATCAAGGGTTGTGGCAGGTTTTCGATGTCTTGTTTCTTGAGCTTTTTACGGTTGTTTGCATCATAGTTCCATTTGCCGCCGACTGGTTTTCCATCGTTTAAGAGAATATCGAAACGCTTTCTCATTCGGCGATAGAAATGCTCCATCATGATGTGTTTATCTTTCGGAAACTGTTCTTCGATTTCGGAAAAAGGAAACATGAAGTGCTCGGAGTCGTAGCACCCTTTGATAGTGTTAGGCAGTTTGAGTTTGTTGAGCTGTTCTAATAGACGATATTCGTCTGGTCTTTGGTATTCAAATTTCTCGGCGTCAAACTCGTTTGTGTAGTGCTTAAGCACGGCGTCGAGATCTTTAAACTGTGCCGTATCATCCAAGGTTAGATGCAATACTTGGTGCCCACGTTGTGTTAGCTCTTCAGCGAAATAACCCATAGCAGAGAAGAACGCCGCCACTTTTTGGATGTGCGAGGCAACATAGTCGGTTTCCTGCTTAAGTTCGGCGATTATGTAGATTACGTCATCACTAACATGATCAAACCAAGAGTGCTCTATATTGAGCTGGTCACCTAAAACTAGGCGTACAGTTTTGTATTTCATATTACGTCCTGATATCGAGTTGACGTTGAAGCTTCGTGTTCCCGGTGCCACTTGCTGATAAAGGCGTGCTCTGGGTCATACATCTCTGTCTGCTTAACAAGATCGAAATGACGGGATTTAGATTGTGATTGATTGGCTGCACTTTGTTTGTTGGCGTGCTGGGGAGCCTGTGGATTCAACGCCCCAGCGATATACGCCCAGTTCCCCCAATTCGACGCCACATCGTAGTCGATGAGTTGGCTTTCGAAATAGGCGGCACCGTGACGCCAATCAAGACCGAGCTCGTGAATCAAGCAGCTCGCCACCAGCTGTCTGCCTCTGTTAGACATATAACCCGTTGCGTTAAGCTGACGCATGCAGGCATCGACAATAGGATAATTGGTGTTGCCGCTTTTCCATTTGGAGAAGCTTGATCCCGAAGTGGTATCGAGCAATTGTTCATTGGACAGGTCACTAGATTCTCGACCAAACAATGATGTCCCCAGCGTTAAACACTTCCAGTAGAAATATTCACGCCACAACAACTCAAAATAAATCCAGTAGGTAGAATCGTTCGCGCCACGATGCGCTTCGAATTGCTTTAAGTGGCGGTAAATAGTTTTTGGCGAAACACACCCTAGTGCTAGCCATGGCGAAAACTTAGTTGAGTTCTCGATGCCATCTAATGCATTTCGAGTCTGTTTGTAGTTTCCGGCGTAGTCATGTGAAAAGTAGTTTTCTAAGTGGATTAACCCTGCCGTTTCACCGCCTACGTAGTCGCCTGTTTTTGAGTCATCTAATCTAAGTGTCGGCTCTCTGTAAGAGCCAGTAGCCGTGTGTGGTGTAGGTGGAAGGTAAGTTATCACGCGCTCTTCTGTCTCAATCTCTAAATGTTCAACTTGAAGACGGAACTTGGTGAACGAACGAGGCAACTTGGACAGTTCGAAGGGGAACGCATCACTCTCAAACAGAGTAGTGTGATGCTGCTGAGAGATGAACAAATCAGGACACTGCGTTAACGTATCGATTATTAACTGTCGCTCGTCATAGGCACAATGCGAATTGGCAAAAAAGTGTGTCACATGCTGAGATTTGATGAGTTGAACTAAGTTCTCGTTAGTATTTTGGTCTAACACAAAAAGGCGTTGTCCAAGGTGTGACAAGCTCGAGGCTAAATCATCAATAGACTGTTTAATGAAAAGGTGACGATGCGGCCCGTTTTCCTGTTCTTGTGAAAGTCGGACTGAATAGGTAGAAAGCTTTGGTTCAATTGCAACACACAGTAGCTCATCGACGATCTGCGACGCCTGATAAAGTAGTGTGTTATCGTTGATTCTTAAGTCATTTGTAAAAAGATAGAGACCAATCTTTTTCATGCTTACACTCGTGAATTGTTAATTATTAGACGCTTACGAGTTGATACGCTAACAAGATCACAAATGATGTAGGGAAATCGGTAGTGCTTAGCCAGAGAAAAAGGGACGAGCACAGAGGGTATTCAGCCAACCGAAATATGCCAACCAATAATACCGATAGAGGTTGGCAATTCTGAACGTTTTAACCGTTTAACAGGTAGGCGCTATTCCATTGGAACAACCAAGATATCGATCGGAGAAGTATCGATTATCTGTTTAGAATGGGAAATGAGCTTGTGCCAAAAATCATGGTGATGGCCGCACATCAATAGGTCAACGTTATTTTGTGAGATAGTATTCTTGAGCTTATCGTTGAGATCGCCCGTACCTACAAAAATATGCTTAATAGGGTGCTTTGCGTAAGCCTCGAACTCTTTCAAGTGGTTAACGGCATCTTGATTGATGGGTAGATCCCCGTCGTTTGCTTGAATATCAACCAGCTCAGGGTAGATTTCTCCATGAGTACCATCGATGTAGACAAACGAAATACCCGCATCGAGTTTATCCGCAAAGAAAGTCGCTCTATCAATCAATATCTTGGTGTCGTCAGACAGCTCAACGGCGACTAGAATATGTCGGTATTCCATAATTTAAGCCTTTTGTTGTGGGTTATGTAACAAGCATAGTTTTTGTTAGCGCAAATGATATCGAAGAGGTCTCATATTAAGGAAAATCATCATTCAAAGATCTTATAAAGGCTTTCTTGTATATAGCGCTTTGATTGATAAGAAATTTACAAAAGGTTGATATAGTGGATGAAGCGCTAGCTTATGCTGTAGATAGGCTTGAAAGTTCAATGCGCCACCAATGAAGAGGCATCAATGACAGCATTACTCACCATTCCCACCCGAACACTTGGATTTGATTACGATATCGAGATTCGTGATTGGTCACAAAAATTGGTTGGCTTCCATGTGTTTGAAGACGGACGACGTCCACTCGATGGTGGTATTGGGCTAAGCCTTAATCTCATAGAGCAATTTGATGTTAACGGGCGATGGTTAGAAACTCTGCCAGCACGCTACCGTGAAATCACAGATAACTTTCCAGAATATCAGTACCAAATGTTATGGTTGGCGGCTAACACCTATGAAGCCGCGCAACTGTTGGAACTGCGACCTGTGATCTTGGCGCTGATTTGCATGAAGTACAGTGTTGATAATCAGAAGGCTTTGGAACTGAGCCGTTTAGGGCAAAAGAAGATCCTGACTAAGCTTGGTCTAGACAGCAGTAAAGCGACGCTAAAGTTTATTGATAAGCTTGAGCTGCATTATAACGTTGGCGATGAACTCGACCATATCGTGCGAATTTTAGAGCCGCTGCAAAGACGTGTTCTGAAGTTTAAGCACTACTCGAAGGTTGGCTACACGGCACTACGCTTAGATCAGGTACATCCATTTTTAACCGGCAGTCGATTGGGTATTGCAATGGTTGAAGAGGGTAGACTCAATTCTCCGTCGAAGATGGCGATGTTCCAAGATGCAATATTGTTGGGACAGGATTTAGAGATTGATGATCCTTTACGTTCAATAACCAGTCAGAACTCGTTCGCAATGTTCGAACAACTCCACGACCGTTGGAGTGAGCAACGTCAAATGCGACGTTTAGAAGGCAATCGCCCTATGGACATGGATATCCCGTATCCGGTTCCTTTGCTAGGTAATGATAACATTCATCCCATTATGGATTACTTTGATCTTGAGAAAGAGGGCATCGAGCAAAAGCACTGCATTGGCGTGTATCATAATCGCATAATGAGTGATCGCTATGTGGTGTTTCGAATGATGAAACCTCAGCGCTTAACCATAGGTTTACGTCGTGTTCCAAGTAAAGCGTTTCCTTTCGAGATTGACCAAATCTGCGGTAAAAGAAACGCGCCACCGACTGAGGCAGCTCGCCAAGTGATTCACGATTGGTTAGAAGCGAGCAAGCAAATGTACCCTAATCAAAAATGGGTAAAGTAGACTGGGTAAAGTAGAAGGGAAGCTATATGTATCAACAAGGCGATTTATGCCCACATTGTGGTTTGATTATTGCGATGCCAACAGACTTACAAGCGGAATGCTTAGGTTGTGGAGAAGAGATTGATCAAGACGCAGACTATGATCATTATGAGGAAGAAGAGTAGCGTAATACTGCTTTTAGTGATTTGCTTAACTCACTGGTTCTCATTTCTATCGTTCGTATTTAAAAAGGAAGTTTAAATGCAAAAAGTCGTTTTTAGACAATGTGTCCAGCATTCTCCACACTGGCAAGAGCTCGAACGCCTTTTTCAAAGTGAATGGGCGGACTTTGAGTTTAAATCGGCCTATCCAGAACTCTCGGACCCAACCAACACTCATCTACCGCCAGTTATCGTGGTTATTCGCGAAAATGTTGTCATCGGTGGTTTAGCGTACTCCCATTTTCAAGAACCTCATCAAGTAAGGGATGTCGTCTGGATTAATGCTGTTTATGTTGATGAGAAATGGCGAGGCCAAGGCATTGCGAGTGAATTGATTAAGCGAGCGGTTGAACAAATGCCAGCCTTCTACCAATCTAAAACCGCAGAACACTCTGCGTCTGACCTTTATGCTTATACCAACATACCGTCTTTGTACCTTTCTCTCGGTTGGTCGATCGTTAACATCAATACCGACCCAGACCATCATGTGGTGTGTGTTTCTTTTTGAGCAAACGTATCGGCTTACGATGTTAAAAGTGTTTAGTTTTATGTAAGAAACAGAGCAAATATCGCCAATAAATCAAACAACTAGACGCTGATTAAAGCTATCAATACGATTTATTACAGCAGTTGTTGAGCACGAAGCCTATATTGACTAGAATGACGCACTTTTTTTATTTACGTACATACAGGTAATGAACATGAGCGATACTAATTCAAGACCAGCTTTACCAGATCATCTTGCAGGCAACCCACGCAGCCCACACCACGTGGCTGAGTGTTTCGAATACCCAATCGGTATCCGTCTAAATGGTAAAGAGCGTACTGATGTTGAAGAATACTGCATCAGCGAAGGTTGGGTTAAGATTCCTTCTCCTAAAGCACTTGATCGTTTCGGTCAGCCAATGCTTATTACTCTTAAAGGCACTGTAGAAGCTTACTACATCGAAGAATAATAGATGGTTGTAGCTGACTCAGCTGCCGACTTCTGTTTATAGAAGGGTCTAGAGAAATCTAGGCCCTTTTTGTATGCATCGTTTGGATTAGTAGTGTTTACCAAGCAATACCTGCACCGATGGAAAACTCTAAATCTTCTCCTTCGGCTTTATCAAAACCTGCGGTCACAACGAAGCCTGTGTCCGTAATATAGGTTGCATCTAAGCCACCAACTTGTTTTGTCGCGCTATCAGAAAGCTCGTGTCCTTCGAAAGTAATATCCGTGTGTGTTCGTTTGATCCCGTATCCGGGTGTGATGTAAAAGTTATCAGTGATACCGATCGGTGCATGGAACTGATATTCGTTGTCGCGTTGTTTGTATTCGTAAGCCCCGTCATCCTCATTATATGCCGAGCGTGTAAACTCAACACCATAACCAACGGTTCCCGGACCACGGTATTTCACATAAGAAGCAGACCAATCTCTCCAGCCTCTTTCAGCAGATAGGCCAAACGTAACGGCTGTTTCTTCTTGAGTCTGTTCGAAAGCGTTTACTTGAGATGTAGAGAACAAAAGAAGAGAAGCTAACACTGTAAAGGGAAGGGCTTTGATAATCATTGGATAGCTCGCTTATGTGTACTTAATAGAGACGCATATCGGTGATATGGAACGCCAGTAAATGAGTAACCTAGTCGGGATCGTCCTTGAGTTGTTTTTGTTATCTGTTTCCGTTGTTCTTGTTTTGAACAGGCACTCTCCAATTGAAAGAGTGCCTGCTCTATAGGGTGTTATTATCGTGAGGAGTGAAAGTCCACTATTTTAAAGTGCGTAGTTTGTTTACCTGCATCTTGGTACGTACTTTTGTCACTTCAGCATGAGTAGGCAGTTTGTCTTTAATTTTGTTCTTGATGTCGGCAACCGGGATAAAGTTCCACTTACCATCATGATATTTAACAACAAATGTTTCACGGTCTATTTCTTCACGGAAAATCCAAACACCATCGTCTAAACGTTTAAAGTCGCCAATCACGTTACCGTTGGTGTCTCTCACTGTCCAAAACGTGTATTCAGTGTCTTGGTAATTCTCTCTAGTACCATTAATTTCTTTATCGCCAACCGAGACTGTAACTTCGTCACCTTTAACCAAGATTTCTCCGACAAAGCGGTCATTCACATGAATACCATATAAGGTTTCATTTTCATCTGACCTGAGCTTTGTAGCGGAAATATGCGCGTTTCCGTTGTCACGATTGAAGAAAGGAATATCACCTAGCTCTGGGATGTGTATAAAACCAAGGTCAGCTTGAGCGATTTTGTCTTTCAGTGTTGGTGCGTCAACGCCATATTTCGGGTCTGCGTTCTCATAACCACCATCGTTATCTGTATCGTCATATCCAAATCCAGGGTCGATATTTTCATAGCCATGATCCCCATCGAATTGTGGTTGCGCCGGGTCTGAGGTTCCGCCAGATGAGCAACCCGCAAGAACGGCAGTAAGGACAAGCGCGATAAGTGATTTGTTCATGATGTTTCCTATCGTTGGGTTTGTTCTAAACAGTTGATGCGCAGAAAGTGTGTCTCGAATGCCAATAAGTTTGACTTAGTTATTCTGCTACATCGCTTGAAGTGAACGATACGCAAACATGAGTGTTCAATAAATAAACTGAATCATAGTTGTCACATCACGATTGGTTATGTTTTATGTGGCTAAAAGAACGCTAGTGGGGATGAGTTGTATATGGAGGGTAGGAGACTGCGGTCTGTTGTTCGCGGTAATAACCCACAAAACTCAGCACTCAATATGAAGCCAGAACAATAATACGACGTGTTGCGGTTGTTTTGTGCTCGATTGCTCAAGTTTGGCTAGTCATAGTTCGGTTAACTATTGGTTGAATAGTAAACGAATCGTCAAAAATATGAAGCGTGGTCTAATTAAATGAAACTAATTTGCTGTATTTAAACAATTTTATTGTTAATAGCTATATGCATCACAGAAATTATCCCTGAAGCACATACAATCCCTCCTGTTTTCGAATGAGCGTATATTTTTTCGTTCGAGCATTTTATATTTCCTTCGCCCAATAATATGAGGTTCCTATGTTTGGAATATTCAAACCTATGGCGCATATCGATCGCTTGTCATCAGATAAGATCGATAGCACTTACACACGATTACGATGGCAACTGTTCATCGGTATTTTTGTTGGCTATGCGGGTTACTACCTAGTCCGTAAAAACTTCAGTTTGGCAATGCCTTACTTGATTGAACAGGGTTTCAGCCGTGGTGAGCTAGGGGTGGCATTAGCAGCCGTGTCTATTGCTTACGGTTTATCTAAATTCTTAATGGGTAGCGTTTCTGACCGTTCTAACCCTCGTTATTTCCTCAGTGGTGGCTTGTTAATGTCGGCACTGGTTATGTTCTGCTTTGGTTTCATGCCTTGGGCAACGGGCAGCATCACAGCCATGTTTATTCTTCTATTCTTGAACGGTTGGTTCCAAGGTATGGGCTGGCCAGCGTGTGGACGAACCATGGTGCACTGGTGGTCACGTAAAGAGCGTGGCGAGATAGTGTCGGTATGGAACGTTGCTCACAACGTGGGTGGTGGATTGATTGGTCCAATGTTCCTATTGGGTCTGTGGGCTTTCAACGATGATTGGCGAACCGCTTTTTATGTTCCTGCATTTTTTGCCACTCTCGTTGCTATTTTCATTTGGTTTACGGTAAGAGATACGCCTCAGTCTTGTGGTCTACCGCCGATTGAAGAGCACAAGAACGACTACCCAGATGATTACGACAAATCTCACGAAACAGAGATGACTGCGAAAGAGATCTTCTTTAAGTACGTATTCAATAACAAACTGTTGTGGTCAATTGCCATCGCGAACGCGTTCGTATACTTGATTCGTTATGGGGTATTGGACTGGGCTCCTGTTTACCTAAAAGAAGCGAAAGACTTCTCTGTAGATAAATCTTCTTGGGCTTACTTCTTGTATGAGTGGGCAGGTATCCCTGGTACGTTATTGTGTGGTTGGATCTCAGATAAGCTATTCAAAGGTCGCCGTGCTCCAGCTGGTATCTTGTTCATGGTATTGGTTACTATCGCGGTGCTAGTTTACTGGTTTAACCCAGCGGGTAATCCAACCATTGATATGTTGGCTCTTATCGCGATTGGCTTCCTAATCTACGGTCCGGTAATGCTAATTGGTCTATACGCACTTGAACTTGCACCTAAGAAAGCTGCGGGTACAGCAGCAGGTCTAACAGGTCTATTCGGTTACTTAGGTGGCGCAGTTGCAGCAAACGCAGTACTTGGCTTCATGGTTGACCATTACGGATGGGATGGTGGTTTTACTATCTTGGTGGGTGCTTGTGTTGCTTCAATCATCTGTCTTCTATACGCGTTTGTCGGTGAGCGTAAGCACCATAAAGAGAAAAGCCTTGAGCAAGACAAAGAAGCAATAGCTTAATCATTCTTTAACTCATTAGCATCATACTAATAATTAAACGAGGCAGGGATAACCTGCCTCTATTTTATCAAGGAATAGAACAATGAAAACAACGTCACTGTCCCTTACTCTATTGGCTCTAAGCTTATCGGCTAACGCATTTGCCGACCCTTTGGTTATTGCTCATCGAGGCGCGTCGGGTTACTTACCTGAGCACACTCTGCCTGCTAAGGCTCTTGCTTATGCAATGAAACCCGATTACATCGAACAAGATGTTGTGATGACCAAAGACGACCAGCTCGTCGTACTTCACGATCATTATCTAGATCGCGTTACCGATGTTGCAGAGCGCTTTCCTGACCGTGCGCGTGAAGATGGGCGCTACTACGCGATAGATTTTACGCTCGCTGAGATTAAGTCATTAAGAGTGACAGAAGGCTTTAAGCTTGATGAGCAAGGGAATAAAGTCGCAGGGTATCCAACACGCTTCCCAATGTGGCAGTCTGATTTCCGAGTACCAACGTTTGCAGAAGAAATCGAAATGATCCAAGGCTTGAATAAGACCCTTGGTTATGACGTTGGTATCTACCCAGAAATCAAAGCACCTTGGTTCCACCGACATGAAGGCAAAGACATTTCTAAAGCGGTACTGGCTACCTTGCATCAATATGGTTACCTATCTAAAGACGATAAGGTCTACTTGCAGTGTTTCGATGCAAACGAACTAAAGCGTATTAACGACGAACTCATGCCAGCGATGGAAATGGACCTCAAGCTTGTTCAGCTAATGGCTTACACCGACTGGAATGAAACTATGACTTACAAAGGCGATGTAGCGACGCCTTATAGTTACGATTGGATGTTCGAGAAAGGCGGTATGGCAAAAGTGGCGACTTATGCTGACGGTATTGGCCCTTGGAAACCTATGCTGGTGGACGATGCATCAACCAAAGACAACATCATCATAAAGCCGTTGATGAAATCAGCGAAAGACGCAGGCTTAGATGTTCACCCATACACATTCCGAGCTGATCCAGGCCGAATTCCAGGTTATGTCGATAACTTCGATGGGATGTTGGATGTGTTTTATAACCAAGTGAAAGTCGACGGTGTGTTTACCGACTTCCCAGATAAAGCGGTAGACTTCTTAAACCGTTAATTGGTTAATCCAAAACAAAATACAAAGAGTTAAAAGCACTGCCTGAAGGTGTTTTTAGCTCTTTTTTTGATCTAACAATCTTGCATTAAATCTACTCTCTTAACACACTTTCATTGTTACTTGGTTTACACCGTTTGTACTCCTTGATAGGTTACGCGCAATGCAGTCAGTTGCTCAATATGTAGCGCTTCTGGCTGAAGCGAATATTGAAAATGGACACATCATGGAAGAAAGAAGCAAAGCCTATCTAGATAGCTATCTCAATTCACTGCCGGCTGAAGTTGCCAAACAATACACCTCATTCAGTGCCGACTATTACTGTGCGGATGAATACAACGCCAATCTATGCGCGCAGCTGATACTGAAAGGTGAAAAGAAAGCCTCGTGCAGCTTGGAGTATTGGTACAGCCATGAAGGCGAAATCATGCCCGTTGTTGGACACTTGCAGGTGGTCACTGATTGGAACGGTGTACCTGTCTGTATTGTTGAACTTACCTCGGTGTCACTATGCCCATATAACCAGGTGACGGCTGAGTTTGCTGCCGCTGAAGGCGAGGGTGATAAAACGTTGGCATGGTGGCGAGAAGCCCATTGGAACTTTTTCTCTCGTGAGTGTGAAGAATTAAAGATCACGCCAAGTGAAGACATGATGTTGGTGCTTGAGCGTTTCAAAGTCGTCTATCAATAATTGGTTTGATCTATACAGAGTGTTACAAGTTAAATGAATCTTAACCCGTGGCACTTAGCGCTCAAAAATAGTAAAGCAATAGAACAAGGAGTGTGTAGTGAAGATTGCGATATTGGATGATTATCAAAACGTAGTAAAAAGCCTAGAGTGTTACCGTAAGTTAGAACAACATGACGTCACCGTATTCACCGAGACCTATCCAGAAAATGAACTAGCGTTGAAGCTATACGATTTTGAGGTACTTGTGCTCATCCGCGAGCGTACCGAAATCACGGAGTCGCTGCTATCTAAACTGCCAAACCTAAAAGTGATCAGCCAAACCGGAAAAGTCAGCAACCACATCGATTCACAACTGTGTGAACGTTTCGGTGTCACAGTACTGGAAGGGCGCGGTTCACCTGTCGCGCCCTCTGAGCTCTGTTGGGCATTGATTATGGCAGCATCTCGTCACATTCCTACTTACGCTTCAAACCTTAAACATAACCAATGGCAAGATTCAGGCGTACTTGGTTTAGGCAGAACGCTAAGGGGCCTAAAGCTTGGCATTTGGGGCTATGGAAAAATCGGGCGCTGCATCGCGCAATACGCCAAAGCGTTCGGGATGGATGTCATGGTGTGGGGTAGCCAGAACTCGCGAGACCAAGCACAAGCCGATGGTTTTGAGGCGGCAGCAACCAAGCAGGCATTTTTCGAGAGTGTTGACGTACTCTCATTACACCTTCGTTTAAACAGTGTCACTAAAGGCTGTGTTACTGCCAGTGACCTCAGCGTAATGAAGCCTGATTCATTATTCGTAAATATCAGCCGAGCGGAGTTAGTCGAACCAGAAGCCTTGCTTAACGAACTCACTAAGGTACCAAGCAAAAGAGCAGCAATAGATGTGTTTGATATTGAACCTGCGACACCAGATAACGAACCGCTGTTGTCTCTACCAAACGTGACAGCAACGCCGCATTTAGGCTACGTTGAACAAAATAGCTACGAACTCTACTTTGATATCGCTTTCGATAACATTCTGTCCTATCAAAGGGGTGGCATATCGAGCTAGAATCTGCCCAAGGAAAAAAAGGTAGAGAAAGTATGAGCTTAACAATCAGACAAGTTACAGTAGATGATGCTCAGGGTATTATCGATGTATTAAACCCAATCATCATCGAAGGGCGTTATACCATCTTAGATCAGACGTTTACGTTGGATGAAGAGAAAGATTTTATTGAGTCGTTTCCCGAACGTGGCGTGTTCAGTGTTGCTGTTAATCAAACGACTAATCAATTGCTTGGTTTTCAAAACGTAGAACCGTTTGCCTCTTATACGAAAGCCTTTGATCATGTCGGTATTATTGGGACGTATGTAGACGCAAACAGCCGGGGGCAAGGCGTTGCAAAGCAGCTATTTGATCACACATTCGAAGTCGCAAAAGCCAAAGGCTACGAAAAGCTTTTTGCTTATGTTCTAGCCGATAACGAGCGCGCATTAGCGGCTTATCTTAAACAGGGCTTTGAAACTGTCGGAATAGCAAAGAAACACGCTAAGATTGGCGGCCAGTACTATGATGAGATTCTTATCGAGAAGTTCTTATAAGTACGGTGATACATTCGAAACATCATCGATGCAGGAGGCATGATGAACAAAGCTACAACATCAACGGCTCAAATCAAGCTAACTAAAACCGTCTTATTTGATTGGGGCAACACCTTAATGATCGACTTCCCAGGTCCACAAGGGAAAATGTGTGACTGGGAAACTGTACAAGAAGTGAGTGGGGCACAAGCTTTACTCGCTGAATTGTCCAAGCATCACAACATCTACATCGCTACTAATGCGGCCGATTCTAGTAAAACTGACATCATCCGCGCGTTTGAGCGAGTTGGCTTGTCGAAATACATTGCTGGTTACTTCTGTAAGGCGAGTATTGGCTTATCTAAATACGAACCGGGCTTTTATCCTGCGATCATCTCGCAACTCGGGATAAAGCCACAAGAGATCACCATGATTGGCGATACCCTAGAAAAAGATATTTACCCTGCGCTTGAAGCTGGCCTACAGGCTGTTTGGCTGAACACCGAAGGCGCGATTACAGATACAAACTTACCTATCGTTGAGGTTCAAAACCTGACCGAACTACTGGAGTTATGCAATGGATGATCATTCCGAGATTTGGCGTCAGTATTATCAAAAAGCCTTAGATAAGCCTCATTCAAAAAGAACAGAATTCGGTATGAAGCTGAACGAGTCACGCTTAAATGTCGCGATCGACTGTGGTTGTGGTACAGGAAGTGACATTGCTTTTTTAGAGCAGCAAGGCAACCAAGTTTATGGTTTCGACGTAAATCCTGACTCAATATCGATATGTAGAGACAGGTTCGGTCAAAAAGCTTTGGTCGAGATATCTCAGAGCGCATTTGAAGATTATGATTATCCCAAAGCCGGGCTAGTGATTGCTAACTCCAGTCTATTTTTTGCAGAGCCGAATCAGTTCGATCAGACGTGGCAACGAATCATCGATAGCATTGAAATCGGTGGTGTATTTGCGGGCGATTTCATGGGGGTAGACGATAGTTGGGCTTATGGTTATCGAACCTCTACGACGCCTCTCACAAAGGCAAAAGTACTGAGTCTATTTGATGCGTTCGAAGTTATCCGTTTTCACGAGCGAGACGAACAAGCGCTTACATCATTAGGCAAGATGAAGCATTGGCATACTTATTCTGTTGTGGCGATTAAGCGACGTTCAACCTAGTAACGTTAAGCTAAAACTTTCTGTGCGTTCATTTTGAAAGCAACCTCTCATTTGTTGTCTAATTAATACTCTAAGCTAAGCCTATATTTTAATAGAGGGGCTAGGTTATGAGTATCGAACGTCATGGAATATCGGTTGGAATTGAGCGTGTTAGCGGCGAAACCATCATCGTGTTCAAAGCGAAAGGGAAATTATCGCACGACGACTATCAAGCGATGATACCCATCTTAAAAACCACCATAAAAGAGATCGATTCGTCCGCACTGAAGATGCTTGTTGATATCTCCACATTAACGGGCTGGGAACTGCGCGCCGCGTGGGATGATTTCAAACTCGGGCTAGAACTCAACTCCAAGATAGACAAAATCGCTATTTGTGGTGATAAAAGCTGGCAAGAACTGGCATCTAAAGTGGGAAGCTGGTTTGTGTCTGGGGACATTAAGTCATTCGAAGAACACGACCCTGCCATAGAGTGGCTTGTTGATTAGATTCATCACATCTTATTTCAAGTGACAGCTGGTGGTAAGTGTTTACCTTTAACGAACTGCATTGATGGCTGTCATTCATCGACTCCCAATACCATTTTTTATGTAATTCAATAGAATATGCTGACTGCTGTAGGTAACATGCCGCCCATGCGATATCGTCGCTTTAATTAGAATAAGAAGCACAATAACAAGGTCTATTAACATGAATAAGGTAATTGATAAGCTCGCTTGGGTATTCATTCAAGATGGCAAGCTGCTGATGGTGAGATCAAAAGGAAAAGAACGGTTTTACTTACCGGGCGGAAAACGCGAAGAGGGTGAAACTGACGAGCAAGCATTGCTTCGTGAAATCAAAGAAGAGATTTCAGTCGATTTAGTACCTGATTCACTCAAATACGTTGAGACGTTTACTGGCCAAGCTGATGGCAAAGCGGAAGGCGTTTCTGTGCAATTGACTTGTTACGCTGCTGATTACACGGGCGAATTATCGCCAGACGCTGAAATCGAAGAGCTTAAGTTTGTCGATAGCAATGACAGAGAAGTATGTTCATTGGCGGCACTGGTTGCGCTAGATTGGTTAGAAGAGAATCAATACTTGTCGTAATAACAAGATAAGCTCTACAAAAGTTCACAATTATGAAAAGCTTGAAGGGCGACTTCCTTTCATTAAAAGGTCGAGTCTTCTTTGAGCCTTTTTCGTATCTTGTAGATCCACCACTTCAATCATCTCACACTCATCCCTGACCATTTCATTGATTAGGCTAGGGTAGTGTCGGCAATCCTCTGGGCGGTCTAAGTAAATACTGCAGGTGTATTTGGCTTGAGCGTTCGTGTTTTTGTTCGGGACGAGTTCTAGAAACGGGCAACGAGTTAAACGCTCACCAGATTCAGGATCAAACCAAATCTCACCACCACGAACATATTCAAAGATGTCTGGGTTGAACAGTTCCCACAAGTCAATCTCTTCTTGAGTCGCGGCGAGGTCGCCATCTCCATATTTGATGCAGCATTTTCCGCATTGATTACAATCTTTCATTCTTGGCTTCTTAGTTAGCTAACTCTTGTAATGTTACCACTGATACTCGTGGCACGTTGATTTTGTTGTCCAGAGCTTAGAAATAGCGCGAGGCGCAAACAAGCATTGGCAAAGTGAACCGACGCACTGCCATAAACAGTGATACAATTTGGCTTCATAAGTGATTAATACAAAGGCTCCAAATGAGAACGATCTACACCACTGAAGGCGACATTAACGCAAAGAAACAGAAAGACGCTTATCCAAAACTGGCGTTATGTGAAAACTGTGTGCGTGACTATGTGGTGATTGAACAAGGTGAGCGCACTTACAAGCCTTGTGCTAAATGTGGTGCCGACGATTAATGCGCCTCGATAAATTCCTTTGTAAAAGCACAGACCTCACTAAGTCAGAAGCGATTGAAAGAATTCATCATGGTGAGGTTAGTGTAAACAGTGAAGTGGTGCTCGATGAATCCACTCAAGTACACGAAAGTAATACCATCTTGCTGAATGGCGACGCATTAACGCTACGCGCGTTTCGTTATATCTTGATGCACAAGCCAGCAGGCACCATCTGTTCCAATATCGACGAAGTGTATCCATCTCTTTTCAATTATTTAGAGTTAGATAAAGCGTCTGAACTGCACATCGCAGGGCGTTTAGATGCTGATACCACAGGATTAGTGTTAATCACCGATGATGGTCGTTGGTCTTTCAATATCACATTGCCCACGAAGTCGTGTAAAAAGGTGTACCGCGTGACATTGTCACGAGATATTAAAGACGATGTCGCTGATAAGTTCAAAGCAGGGGTTCCGCTGCAAGGTGAGAAGAACCTTACGCGCCCGGCAGAACTAGAAGTAATTAGCCCCAAAGAAGTGCTCTTAACCATCACCGAGGGTAAGTTTCATCAAGTTAAGCGAATGTTTGCTGCTGTTGGTAACCGAGTGGTTGGGCTACATAGAGAACAAATAGGCGACGTCCGTTTAGATGTTGAAGAAGGCCACTGGCGTTACCTCACTGAAGATGAAGTTAACTCCTTCGGCCAGTAACCTAAAATAAATTTAAGCATAATGCACAAAGCTCAGCGATACTTCTGGGCTTCAAAACAGAAGGAATTGTTTATCATGGAAAACCTCAAAGTCACTGAAATAAAATCGTTTGTGCCCGCAAAAGAGTTCGACTTATCTAAGCGGTTTTACCAAGCTCTGGGGTTTGAACTCATGTCTGAGTTCCATGATATCGCCTATTTTCGTCACGGTGATTATGCATTCCTTTTACAAGATTTTTACGAACCTGCGCACTGTCACAATTACATGATGCACTTGCTCGTTGAGGACGTAAAAAGTTGGTATCAGCACGTACAAAACTCTAATGTAATGGCGGAATTTGAAGTAACCGTTACCGAGGTTGTTGAGCAGCCTTGGGGAATGCTTGAGTTTTGTATCACTGACCCAAGTGGCGTGCTATGGCGTGTTGCCGAGAACATAAGGCCGCGTAACTCGTAACTTGTTTTGAGACCAATGAAACGCTTCAAATTATCCATATGTCGCTTTATGTATGCCGTTCTTCGGTAATTATCAAATAGGTTCAAACATGGATATAAAGGCAAAAATGCACAGCCAAGACGTTTATTACTGTGATGACGTCGATCTGGTCGCCGAGCAAACGCAATCTTTAGAAGTGCTGTACGATTTCAATCACACTCGCCCGAGCGAGGGTAAAAAACGCCAACAAATCATGAAGCAACTGTTCGCAGAAGTCGGCGAGGGTTGTTACATAGAGCCACCACTGCACGCCAACTGGGGGCGTCACACTCACCTTGGCAACAACGTATACGTAAACTTCAACCTAACGCTTGTTGACGACACCGACGTATTCATCGGTGATAACGTGATGATTGCACCTAACGTCACCATCGCAACAGGCACACATCCCATCAGCCCGGAATTGAGACTCAAAGCTGCGCAGTTCAATGTTCCTGTCCGTATCTGCAACAACGTATGGCTTGGCGCGCACACGGTCGTGTTACCTGGCGTTACCATAGGTGAAAACTCGGTAATTGGTGCTGGCAGCATAGTCACCAAAGACATCCCAGCCAATGTGGTTGCCGTTGGTAACCCTTGCAAAGTAGTACGAGAAATCAGCGAACGCGACCGAGAGTACTACCACAAAGACCGGCGCATCCCAGACGAATTGAAGTAAGCCGTATTGACCAGATTCTTTATGTTGGGAGTTTGGCCATATTAGACAGAAATATTCCATACTTTCTCTCACGCCAACCCTAGCTGTGATATAAGTCGTTGTTGTATAATGACTAGATTGCATATGAGATGTGAGCGGTAGAAACTAGACAGAATTATTCTGCATTTAAATACAGAATTTTTCTGTCTAATAGCTGTTGAACTAAGCCGCTTCGCGGAGGGCTTTCCTCTCACTTACCCGATAGACCAAACTTATGATGTATCCATAGATTAAGGA
>NZ_VTYC01000041.1:0-46069 GCF_013114115.1 Vibrio sp. 070316B
TTTTACTCTTAGATACTATTTGCTTGTTATTTGTACTACTGGATGTAATTCCTAACACACTGGCTTCAACTTCTTCTGCTTTTGAGTCACTTTGAAGTTGATGCAGCGCTTCTGCCGCAGCACGGTTTGCGTTATTGCTGCGATTAGCTTCAACCGCCGATTGGAATGCAGAGTATTCCAACCCAAGCGCTTCGGTGGCACTCTGACCTGACACACCATACGCAACCACATAGATCTTCTCTTGAGATATTGGATGAATAACCGTCTTGCTCATGAGCTGAGACATACCATTTACTTGGCGGTTTTCTACAGATTGGCGCGTGGTTTCCGCAAAGCTCGCCGAAACTTCAGTGTGATCTTTACCACCTAGTTCACCCGTTCTTGTCTGCATTGCAACTTGCGCTTGCTTATGAGTTTCGACATCGGCATATAAAGCCATAACAGCCTCTTTCTTCGCCATTAAATCTGCGATGCCCTTATTTTTGCGAAGTTTTGATGATGAGCCGGCGGCTGGCATAGCATATGCGCCAATAAACCAACGTGTACCGGTGTAATCTACATAAGTACGTGGGCCGACAAACGTAGCGGCATCTTGTTTAGCTAACCATTTTTGTACAGGTAAAGCTTTCTTAGGCTTTAGGGCCTGCTCTTCTCCTGTTAGAATCCCTTTCGCTCCCTGTTCAAGTTTAGGGCTCCAAACTGTTAAGACAGCAACCTCATAACGCTCGTCGTCCGCATTCCAAGATTCGGACTGAGCAAGAATCGATGTTCCCATTAAAGGTGCCTTCGCTAGTGTATCAACGGTACTTGTCGCTTCTAAAGATACAGTGCCTTTAATTGCTTCGGCTTTTGAGACAATTTCATCATATTCTGCCTGTGCCTCTTCGTAACGAGCTTTGGCTTTCTCATATTTCTTTAACTTTTTCTCTTCAATTTGATCAGAAGAATATGCCTTATCAAGCTTTTTGATCGCAGCATCCATTAGTGCTTTTCTGCGATCCTCAAAAGTTACACCTTCTAGCTTTTCCGCCTCTGCCGCGTCGAGTTCTGCTAGTAATTTAGCAAGTGCTTTTTGACTACTCGCAATTTTCTTTTCAAGCTTAATGAATTGTTCATTTAACTCAGCATAGACATCTGTACCCGGAGCATCCAACTGATCAACGGCACTCATCTGAGTACGCATAAATTCAACAACTTTCGCTTTCGCTCCCATTGTGGCAAGCGTCGCAAACATTGAACGCTTTGTAATAAACGCATCATCATAAGCCGGGTCTTCGTTATCAAATGTTTCACTATGAACAACAAAAATACGTTTCTTTTCAGCATCCCAACCTTGTTGCCAGCCACGAGTTGTCATTAATTCACGCAGTTGATCTTCTGCTGAAACATAACTTTCCGCTGTGATTTCTGGTTGCTGATATGGCTTCTCTGTCATCTCAGCAACAGCCTCTAATGCAGGTGCACTTTCTTGAGCGATAAAGTCAGCGGCATTAGCTATAGGAAACACTGCAATACCAATTGCTAGTGCTAATGGAGTTATAATTTTCTTCATGTTATTCACCACTTATTTGCTTTTTCGCCCATGACGAGAACGATATTTTTTGTTCAAAGATCTTCAGCCAACGTTTTAAATCAAGTGCAAGTTTTGGATCTATTTCCTTATATGATAAATACAAGTAAACCCAAGATTCTGGAGATTTGGGGTGATGCAGTACAAACTGTACAGCAGCTGCATGTTCTAGCTCTTTGTCATCAATAGCTCTAGAGATATCTGCTAACATTTTCCAACTTTTTGCTTCTTGAGGCGCAAGGTTGAGAGCGAGTGTTAAATCTTGAATAATCGCATTTGCATTTTTACCTTGGGAGAAGTTTAATTTTGCCTGTTGATAAAGTATTTCAGCCAACGCTACGCTCGGATTAAAATTAGTAATTTTTACAAAGCCTTTATATTTAATTGTTATACCAAGGACCTTGTTTATGTCGTAAGCTGAAAACGGTTCAGTAACCTCTGTGCAATAGCCTTTAGTACAAGGTTCAACTAGATCATTAACATTCAAGTTGTTCGCTGAGGATTGAGTTTCACTGGCTAATTTGTAAATTTCTGCCAATTCTTTATGTCCTAAATTCTCTAGGTACTGTTTTGTTAAAGAAAGGTCTTCACGTTTCAAAGCAGAAAGGATTACATTTACTGCACTAGTCTCTACTTGCGTTGTAGGGATCGTCACTCCGTTTGGGTTAAATTGGTGTCTGTCTAATACCACTACATATTCTTGGGTACATGGGTCGGTTTCACTATTTCGATCAAATAACAGCTTGTGTTTTAGAGCAGACTGCGCAGTAAAACCCTTTGAAACTTCCTTTTTAATATCTAAGTTTAGAGGGTAGCCGATGCCCTCTATATCAGAAGAGAACGAAATCCCTCTCTTAACAATCTCATCTTTTAACATTAAATAGAAAGTTTTTTCAGCGGCCTTTGATTCTGCAGTACCTGCATACTTTTTTTTACTAAGGCATTGTTGCTTAACTACAAAGAATACCCAGTCATCTTTCTCGTAAACACCAGTGTGTTTTGGAGAAAAATCTTTTTGATAAATATCATACTCACTTTTGGCCACTGCCTGATTCAATAAGCAGCCAAAAATTGAAGTTAAAAATATGAACCTTTTTACGACATTCATTTATAATTCCAACTTTATTTTACTGAATATACAGTGTCGATTTAGAACTATCCAATAGGTATAACATAAAATAATTATCACTATTGAAGTGTTGATTAAAGTTATCAACAGCATTTGAAAAAGATTTTTTCTTAGAACCGCTACTATAACCAAAGAATGATACTGCCTTAGATGTAACGGCAGGTTCACCTAATTCAATAAATAATTTAATTTTGTCAGTACGCTGCCCATTAGCTTTCGAGCCTTCAGACACAATATTGAACTTCAAGGTATCACACTCCCCCAACGTTCCAACAGACAACCCTGACGAAGCAAGCGCTTGTTCAACCATCGGCTCAAACATTTTACGTTCAAATGAGGAGTGACCTTTGTAAATGATTTTTAAACAAGCTTCATTCACGTACTTATTTGTTTTATCAATCAAGGAGACAAATTGAGAGTATAGTTTTTTCCCTTTGAGAGAATCCTTGTAAATAATCGATGCCCGCTCAGCAGCAAGCATAACTTCCTCTTTGTCGCTAAGAAGTAGTAGATAGTCCTTCAAAGATAAAGTATTTGAGATAAGTTGATTGCTGTATTTTGTAACGGTTATGGATAATGTCCGTTCGTAAAGATCAACTAGATCACTTTTTTTAGCCTTGCCCATCACATAATAGAGGCCATTTTTCCCTTCCATATGAGGCCAAGTAAGCTCAGGTAGTAGAACTTTCTCTGCATTAGTTTCGCTGTAGGAGGAAGTCTCTGAAAACCCCTTTAACCCACGACTCCCAACCGATTGAGAAATTGTAAAAGTATGAGTTGAATGAATCGATGAGGCGATTTGATTTTTCGCATCTAACTTCGCATTAGAAAGTGAATCACCAATACCTATTGCGATATATGAATCAGGGTCAATTACTATATTGGTCGCCCATTCGGGCTCAGCCCAAGCAAAATGCGTTACTAGGAAAAGTATTAAACTAATGTATTTCATTTTAGTTCCAGAGTTACTCTATTTAGCTCACAATAATCTTGAACTCAGCACTGCGGTTTTTAATACTTTCAGCATGTGGACGACGGCCTCTTCCCTCTTTCTTAAAGGTGCGGTAAATCTCGCTCAAGCTTTGATCAAATGCCTCACTTAAAGGCCCGGAGTAACGGAAATCTAATGTCATTGTTTTTCCGCTTTTATCCCAATTCCATGTCTCTACATTACCGCTCGTTCCATTATTTAAAACGTGCTTAAAAAGGTCGACATCATTACGCTTAGCATTTTTTAATACAATCTTATAAATTGTGCCTTTTTCAGCATGCTTAGCTAGAGACTGAATTACCTCTATACCCATTGTTTTTGTTATATGCTTATAAGCAACATGTTCTGAAACCTGCATTGATCTACTTATCGGATTAACATAGATGCGACTTTTTAATGGATCGTTAGTAACGGTAAATAATACATCACCAGAAAAGTTGTCCTTTAGTTCTATGCTAATAATCGTTTCAATCCCTTCTACACCTTTATGATTTTGAACGAGTTTCTGCTTCTGCATTAGATAAAAACTATGTGTCGCCTTACTTTTTCCATCATTAATGGTAAAGCCTAAAGCTTCCAACTCATCTTGCAGCCAATCGGTCTTCAAACTATTTTGTGATTTGATATCAAAAACAGGCTGTCCAAGAACATTTGTATAAAAACTAACATCGTCAAGCAATTTTCCGGAATTTACCTCAGCTTCGATGATGACGTAATATTGTCCACGATAAATATCTTCATCCAACATTTCATAACCACTTACATAACCTTCGGTTTTAGTGGAAATAGCTAAAGCTATAGCATCATTAAATTTACCAGACTTGCCTTGCAGCATGACCCCCTGTGTTTGCTGAACCGCATTTTGCATGGCATTAATTAGCGCAAGTTTACGAGCTTCAGCTTCACCATGCTTCATATCTGCCAATCCCTTAGATTCAACAAATTGGTTCGTTAACTCTCGTTGAGCGATTGACTGTTCTTCTCCGGTCACAATCATTACGGTACTTCCACCAACAGCAGTCGAGCTCGACTGTAAACGGCTTACGCGGTTCACATCAGTTTCTGTAATGACCATTGCTACGAAGTAATCACCATTGTAAAAACCCGACTTTAGTTCTTTCACCGCTGAAAGGGTGCCTTTAAAACGGGTACTAACAACATCTACAAATGACTCTTTCGAAAACTCTTTTTCGCCATCAGCATCCGACACTGTAATGTAGCTCATCGAAGCTGTGGTGCTGCCACTTGTGGTAACACCATTGATCATTTCATTCAGCTTACGTAGAGCTTCAATTCGAGCTTCTTCTATGGCTTTAGCTTCGTTTGATTTTCCGGAAAATCCCATAGCTACTACATAATAGCCTTCAGCCGATGTATTACCTGAAACAGTGCCTCCCCCCATATCGAATAAGGTAAAGACGTCGTCCATCGGTTCTGCAAACGTCATAAAACTCATCGATAAAGACGAAATGATCAATACCGCTTTTGTTTTGATATTATGTAATAGCTTCATCATTGTTATAACACCCAGTTTTCCGGTGTACCGACTGATACAGCATAGATTTTGTTACGTTTAAGATAGTCTTTACCCATCGCCTCAAGTTTCTTCTTAACGTCTTGAGCATCCAGATCGTCTTCCTTCCAAGTGAACATTACACCTGAGCCACTCTCTGTTTTAGGTGTTACTTCACCTGTTGCAATTGGAATATCTAAACCATCATCGCTCAGAAATAAAATAACTGGCTGCTTAGTCGCAAAACCTTGATTAATACCAGAATCTATAGCGAAGCGACCATTGCGGAAGTTGGTCACTCGACCGCCAACTGGATAGTAGTCCATAGTACGATTAACGAGGACTTGTATCGCTTTTTGTGCAGCTTCTTTATAAGCTTCCTGAAGCTCATTGTGGCTACGGATATCGAATCCACCCAAGAACTTACCTTCCATCACGAAGAATCTTTTTGCTGGCATGTTATGACGGATAGGCTCGAATGAATGAATAATACGCCCGGTATTGGGCTCAACCACTTTCGTTGTTACTAAGCTTCTAAAAATAATCTCATTGTGATCGCTTTTCTTCTTAACCACCGTCCCTAATGAGATAGATGATTCAAAAACGTAATCAGGATTAAGTTGTTCTCCGCGAATAATTGCGCCTTCCACTTGTGTGTTTTCTGCTTGATAGGCAACCTCATATTCGCAAGAATCACAGTTTCGAGTTAACACTTCATAACGTTTTGTTCGCGCTAACTCATTTTCTAGTAATTTGGCTATTATTCCCGTATCGACTTCGGTCTTCTCTGCATCTTTTTCAAACCTGATACGATCTACATAAGCAGCAATAGACATTTTTTTAAAAGCTTTTACATCATAATTGTTTGGAAGCTCTATGTTCTCGCTCTCGAATAACGCTTCACGGTTTACTTTTGATATCTGACTATTTGCTTCAATGTCGGCTTCTGAATTAATTTTTAAAGTCGTAGTTTGGCAACCTGCCAATAAGACTGCAGATGTTAAGATCGTTAGATATTTTTTCATGACGTTGTTACTTGGATTTAGAGGAATATAAAAAAGGCCAGCATTCACTGACCCTTAATTAAATTTAACCTATTTAGCTGCACTGAACGCTGAAATGATTTGGTAGTTCTCGTAAGCAGATACAACTGTTTCATTGATGTATAGAGCTTGTTCAGCTGTCAATGCAAACTTATCTTTCTCCGTTAAAAGAGCAGAGAACTCAACACCATCTAAAAGGTCTGTTTGATCCATTGCCATGAATGTTACGACACTTTTTGTTGCAGGCAACGCTGCATCTTTAAGGCCTTCAATTACCTCTGAAAAAACAGATGAAGCCATGTAGTTATCTACAACTTTCTTGTCTTCTTCTGTAAGCGAATCATAGATTGCTCGCTTTTCTTCTTCTGAATCAACAGCTTCAACAGCAGAGAAGTAGTTACCTAATGCAGGAGTCGCTAATAGCTCCTCTGTGTAACGTTCGTAAGCTGGTTTTGATGCTAGAAATGCAGTGTTTACAGCAATTCGAGCAACTTCAGCTTCTTTAACAACAGATGGAACATAGTTATCTCCATTCGAACGAACTGCTAATTCGGCACCTTCATGTTTAAGGTCTTCGTAGGAAACAGTCTCTTGGCCACCAATCATTGAACAACCAGATACCATTGATGCTGCAAGAACCATTGTTAGGAGTGTTTTTTTCATTTTGCTATGCCTTCATTTTCTCAAATCCTTCTGGTTGTTCCAAGCGTCCTTACCTTGGTTATGGTATGGCATTTCTTAAAAGTGATACTACACCAACAGAATGGTATACTCAATAGATAGTGGGGTTATTATTTACAGAAAATTGACATAGATTAATTCTGAAAAATTATCTTTTAATAACTGTTAGATTCTTTTTCCCTGTTTTAGTCGTCGGTTAGTTCAAGGATATCAGTTAGTAAATAGGCAAATTACATCTTTGATGATAACCATCACGTTGGTTCCTTGATAGATGCCCCAAGCCCTGGTTTTGAAACTTATTGGTTTTGAATTGACGATCGACCTATTTAGCTATAAGTGTAACGGGATTACAGAGTCATCAGGTGAAGATGAAGATGAAGATGAAGATGAAGATGAAGATGGAGCCTGGCACGAGTAACTTCGAGAATACACCATTTAATACGACAACTAATCCCCGCTTATTTTTAACTGCCGAGAGACAAATCTAGAATTAGATCATGAAACGATTTATCACGCTGCCAATCAAAAATTACATAAATAAGTAAAGTGAAGGGGAGCGCTGGAGTAGAAGTCAGTTAGATAAGCAAAAAAAAAATGCCCCAAATTTCTTTGGGGCATTTTCATTGTGGAACTAGCTAAGGGTCTCCCCTATTTGCTTATTCCCAATCTAGGATTACTTTACCAGACATACCAGAGCGCATCATGTCGAAGCCAGCTTGGAAGTCGTCTACTTTGTAGTGGTGAGTAATGATTGGAGATAGATCTAGGCCAGACTGGATTAGTGAAGCCATCTTGTACCAAGTTTCAAACATCTCACGACCGTAGATACCTTTGATAACCAAGCCTTTAAAGATTACTTGATTCCAGTCTACTGCCATGTCTGATGGTGGAATACCTAGTAGAGAGATCTTACCGCCGTGGTTCATGTTAGTCAGCATGCTGTTGAACGCAGATGGTACACCAGACATTTCAAGACCTACATCGAAGCCTTCTGTCATACCTAGATCAGCCATTACGTCTTCAAGCTTCTCTTCCATCACGTTTACAGCGCGCGTTACACCCATTTTCTTAGCAAGGTCTAGGCGGTATTCGTTTACGTCAGTAATTACAACGTGACGAGCACCTACGTGCTTAGCAACCGCAGCAGCCATGATACCGATTGGGCCAGCACCAGTGATCAGCACGTCTTCACCTACTAGGTCAAAAGAAAGCGCTGTGTGCACTGCGTTGCCAAACGGGTCAAAGATTGATGCTAGATCATCTGAAATCTCTGCAGGGATCTTAAACGCGTTGAACGCAGGGATCACAAGGTATTCAGAGAATGCACCAGTGCGGTTAACACCAACACCTGTTGTGTTACGACAAAGGTGAGTACGGCCGCCACGACAGTTACGACAGTGACCACATGTGATGTGACCTTCGCCAGATACGCGATCGCCGATTTCAAAACCACGAACTTCTTGGCCGATACCAACAACTTCACCTACGTATTCGTGACCTACAACCATAGGTACTGGGATTGTGTTTTGTGACCACTCATCCCAGTTGTAGATGTGTACGTCTGTACCACAGATTGCGGTTTTCTTAATACGGATAAGAAGATCATTATGACCCATTTCAGGTTTTTCAACCTCGGTCATCCAAATGCCTTCTTCAGGCTTAAGTTTAGAAAGTGCTTTAATTTTCATAATGTTACCTAGTTCATCTCGCCTAACTGTAAGGCGAGAATCAAAAATCTATATGTTCGACTGGGTGGTGTTCCATCTAATTAAAGGATGCTCGTGGCACCCCTTTAAAATTAGATGATGCCCATGTCTTTACCAACTTGGATGAACGCATCGATTGCGCGGTCTAGTTGCTCACGAGAGTGTGCTGCAGACATTTGCGTACGGATACGAGCTTGACCTTTTGGTACTACAGGGAAAGAGAAACCTACAACGTAGATACCTTTCTCTAGAGCGCGCTCTGCGAATTCAGCCGCTACTTTTGCATCGCCAAGCATGATTGGGATGATTGCGTGATCAGCACCGCCCATAGTGAAGCCCGCTTCTTCCATGCGAGTACGGAAGTGAGCAGAGTTTTCCCATAGTTGAGTACGTAGGTCACCAGACTCAGCTAGAAGATCTAGAACACGGATAGACGCGGATACGATTGCAGGTGCAACAGAGTTAGAGAATAGGTATGGACGAGAACGCTGACGTAGCCAGTCGATCACTTCTTTCTTACCAGACGTGTAACCGCCTGAAGCACCACCCATTGCTTTACCTAGCGTACCAGTGATGATGTCGATGCGGTCAACGACGTTATGGAACTCGTGAGTACCAGCGCCGTTTTCACCCATGAAGCCCACAGCGTGAGAATCATCAACCATTACTAGTGCATCGTACTTGTCTGCAAGGTCACAGATAGCAGGAAGGTTAGCTACTACGCCGTCCATTGAGAATACGCCGTCAGTTACGATTAGCGTGTGGCGAGCGCCAGCTTCTTTAGCTGCAATAAGTTGCTGCTCTAGCTCTTCCATGTTGTTGTTCGCGTAACGGAAGCGCATCGCTTTACATAGACGAACGCCATCGATGATTGAAGCGTGGTTTAGCGCGTCAGAGATGATTGCGTCTTCTTTGCCTAGAATCGTTTCGAATAGGCCAGCGTTAGCATCAAAACAAGATGTGTATAGGATTGTGTCTTCTTTACCTAGGAACGTAGACAGCTTTTGCTCTAGTTCTTTGTGAGAATCTTGAGTACCACAGATGAAACGAACTGAAGCCATACCAAAACCGTGCTGATCCATACCACCTTTTGCAGCTTCGATAAGCTCAGGGTGGTTCGCAAGACCTAAGTAGTTGTTTGCACAGAAGTTTAGTACTTCTTCACCAGTCGAGATAGAAACCGCTGCTTTTTGAGCAGAAGTAATAATGCGCTCAGACTTGTAAAGACCTTCTTCTTTAACTTCTTCGATTTGATTTTGAATCTGTTGGTAAAATGCAGAAGACATTGTCTCATTCCTTCCTAGTTATTATTCAGCAGCATCGCGCGCCGCATTATGTAGGGATATAAACGATCCTAAAACGATCATTTACACTGTAAAACTAATCTCTATATTCTAGTTGAACATCCCCTTTTCGATTATCCCTCCAGTTGGAAAAACATTAATGAATCTGAGGCACGAATAATAGCTCATCCCGGTGACACAGGGCACATTAACGTCCTTATCTTGTTCTTTTTTAACGCCATGTTCACCGAAAATTCGACCTAATTTCGCTTTCATATCAAATCTCAATTTTTAATCTCAAAACGATATAGTGGTGAATTACTGTTTCTCTCAGAATGTGCGGCCGTTACACAAATGCCCAAGATAAGATGAGAAACAAGCCGATGACACTATCCGACCACATCATTCAAGAAGCCTTCGAAAACGACTGGCACACCTGCTTTTATCAACCAAAAGTAGAATCGAGTGCAGAGAAAGTAACAGGCGTAGAAGCACTGTTTCGTCTGAATATTCCCGAAGAAGGTGTCTTTTCACCCGGTGTGTTCATTTATCGTGCGTTCGCGCTAGGTTACGAAGAAGAGATCTTCTTTAGTGTTCTTGAGCAATCTTTAACTGAAGTGAAGTCGCTATCAGCACACTTGAACTTGGCCGTTAATATCAGCAAGAAAGTACTAGTGAACCCAGACAACGTAGAAAAAGTACGTGAACTACTTTGGAATACCTCGTTCAAAGCAAAACAGTTAACATTCGAACTCAGTGAAGCCGATCAATGGGATGAAGAGAACTGCGAACAGATTAAACGCTATAAAGCGCTTGGTATTAAAATCTCTATCGATGATTTCGGTGTGGGTTACTCAGACATGAATAAAGTGATGAACCTTGATGTCGATGAAGTGAAATTTGATAAGTCGATTGTAAATAGCCAAGACAGTTCTCGCTCTGAACTAATCCAGCAAACTTTGGCTTACTGTAAGGCGTCTGGAATTAAAACCGTAGCCGAAGGCGTTGAAGATGTAGATACACATCAACGTGTCCACCAGCTTGGCTTCGATCGCTGTCAGGGTTTCCTATACTCGAAGCCACTTCCGTTGACGGATCTTAGACTGGTCATGTAATGACTCTGCTCTACTAAGGAGTGGGCTAGCTTAAAACAAACTCAACGCTTTTTTTCTTCTGTTTTAGGTCATGGTAACGGATGTACTTGAAATAGATATCGTGCTTGTTTTGGATATTCTGAGAAAAGGGATTTTTCACCACTTTTTTAATATCAGCTTTGAAGAAAGGCATGCCAAGCTTGCTCATGTATGGCTCTAAATAGAGATCATAAAGAAACTGGCACATAGCTGGATCAAGAGTAGGAAAACAGAATTCAGTATCAGCTAAGTTGTCTGCCATGTAATCAAAGATCTTGCGGCGAATGACAATACTCACGGCCCCTACACTGCACAGCATCTTGCTGACACCGTCGTAAACCACATGCCCAATGATGACGCCCTCATAAAGAAAACACAGCACCTGCATCTCTTCTCTCTTCACACCCAAATGACTCGCGACTTCGATAAAATCTCTGTCGTACGTTTTTTGATGCATTCCTTGAATCGACTTAAGCCTTTTTGCAGGGAGTGAGCAAAGGCTATGTGATTCGACACTGGTCACCTCGTAATCGTAACCAATATCAACACTGAACGGGCGCTCAGCGTTCTTGGTTGCTGCTTTCACTTGCACCATTTCTTCAACAGAAAAGTCATAATCCACCTGAAAGAAGCTCGCAATCCCCAAACGACGAACAAAACTGGGCAGTGTCTTCGCCCTTTCCCACTGGCTCACCATCACCTGATTGACACCAGAAAATGCTCTGTGAGAATGGGAAAGTAGCTCAGCAAACTCTTCCTGAGATAAAGCTTTCTCTTCACGCAGATACTTTAACTTTTGTGCAAAATTCGATTTATCCATAACTCACATTGCCTTAGTTATTATCAGTCGCTTAACACCCAAGGCTCATCTCGCTAAGTCTGGGTCATCGACTCTCTTTCGACACTGTCTTCAGTATGCTCTGCCAACCAGTACAACCAAATCATCGCCAAGCATAGGATGAAACAGAGCACAAATAGCCAGTAGGCGCTCAACATCTCTATCACCACACCACCAAGCAATGGCGCAATAGCAAAGCCAAGAGAGTAAAGTGCCGCCGCGCCGAAGTAAGAGCCTCTCAGATGTGGCGGTGCCATTCTATCGATTTGTACATTCAGGGTTGGGAAAGCAATCACTTCTCCTAAACTTAATATAAAACAAGCAATTCCCCAACCTAGTGGCCAATCATTTGGTGTAAAAAGAAAACCAATTTGCGCAATCGCCATCAAAATCATGCCGATTCGAGTTCTTACAAACAACGGTACGTGCTCAAGCCATTTAAGCATTGGGAACTGGAAAACGATAATCGTCAGCGTATTCACCAAAACTAACCCAGCAATGAGTTGAGCGGCATCAGCGATTGAAGAGCGCACGATGACTTGAGGAATTGACGACTCAACCTGCGCGTAGACAAACATCATGATGAAGTTAGCGACCATCAGTTTTACAAAAATGTTGTCTTTACGAATCACATTAAGCGTCGCGGCGAAATTAAGCAGTTGAGAGGGATCTGGCTTGGTAAAAGTACCTTTTCGTTCAATTCCTAACAACAGCCAGAAACCGTAAACGACATAAGTACCACCAGCAACAAAGAACAGGTTTTGTGGCTGAGAAAGAGCCAAAGTGATACCAATCAATGGACCAAGTGCGCCACCCAGATTAAGCAAGAAGTAACGAATGTTCAGCGCTAACTCACGATCTTTGGAGTCTTTGAGATTATCGCCTATGACTGCCTTCGCTGGCGCTTCGATCATTGGGCGCATTAGACCCGTCATCATGATCAACACATAGAACTGCCACACTTCACTCGCTAATGCGATGCCAGTGTAGGATATCGAGGCAATCCAACTGCCTAGCACCATGACCCATTTACGTCCTAGCTTATCCGAAAGGTAACCCGAGTAGAGCCCAGTTCCAGCACCAACAACCGCGGATACCGCTAGCATGGTACCGACTTCTATCGCAGACGCACCGTAATCTTCATAGAGAAAGACGATCAGAAAAGGCCATGCCATAAAGTAGCTTGTTCGGGCGAGTAACGTTCCAGTAAGAACTGTCCATACTGAAAAATTAAACCGTTTTATACGCTGCTTTTGAAACAAGCTTTCTGATCTATCCATAGATAACGCCTCTATAACTGACTGATTTAAATGTTATTATTCAGCCAGTATATAGAGTAAGTAGAATAGATACAGAGTATTCAATAAAGCTGTGTCTATTATGGCACCTCCATACCTATTTCACATTAGCAGATGCACACAGCCAAAATACCATTAACGAAGAGCGGTCTAGAGTTAACGTAATAGAGCAGCCTCTAGTCAAAGATCAACGCACTAGGCTGAGTAATGTTGCCCTTTGCGGTCAGACAATACCTTTCCGTCTTTGATCGTCACGATTCGCTTGGTTCGTTCAGCAAGCGAATTATCATGTGTCACGATAATCAATGTTCGTCCCTGCGCATGAAGACGATTAAACAAAGCCTCTATCTCTGCACCAGATTTTGAATCCAATGCCCCCGTTGGTTCATCCGCTAAGATGATTTGCGGATCGTTAACTAGGGCTCTTGCAATTGCCACTCTCTGCTTTTGACCACCAGAAAGCTGGTTTGGTTTGTGGTCGAGGCGATCCCCTAGCCCAACTTGCTCAAGCAGCTTCGCGGCGCGCTGGCGACGTTCTTTGGCTTTGATGCCAGAGTAAACCAATGGTAGTGCCACGTTATCCAATGCTGTCGCGTATTCCAGTAAGTTAAAGCTTTGGAAAACAAAGCCTATCTTTTGGTTACGAATACCGGCTAGCTCATTCGGACTTAAACTTGCGACGTTTTGACCACCCAATTGGTATTGACCATCGGTCGGTTTATCTAAGCAGCCCAGCATGTTCATCAGGGTCGATTTACCTGAGCCAGACGGACCAAGAATGGAAAGAAATTCACCTTGGTTGATGGTCAAGTCGACACCGTCTAGCGCACGTACTTCCGCCTCTCCGCTTGAGTAGTATTTACAAATGTTGGTCAAATCAACCAGTGGCGTGTTCGACATCTTATCTCCAGAGTTTTTGTTATTCACTTTGCAGCGCCTCCAATGGGCTCACTTTGGCGGCGCGGTTTGCAGGCAGCCATGCAGAAGCGACACCAATAAACACCAAGGTAGAAATCACAATCGCAACAACGATCCAAGACAGCTCAGGGACCGGTTTTCCAAGGTGTTCATAGAAGGTGTTGCCTTCTAGGTTTATGGCGCTGATAGCCGATACAAGCGTGTAAGTCACACCTAGCCCCAACAAACCGCCGAGCATCATGGTCATCAGTGATTGCACTAGGTAGTGAAGACGAATGGCTGTGGGCGTGGCACCAACTGCCATACGCACGCCGATGTCTCGGGTGGAACGTTTTACGGTCGCGTACATGACATTCGCAATCCCTACGCCCGCTACGGCCAGCGTGACGAAGCCGATGATGCCAAGAAAGCTTTGTAAGCCAATCAAGAACTGCTGCATGCTTTTCTGTTTGAGGAACATGTCTTCCACTTGGACGACCTGCTCATCACTCACACTGGCGCCGTGTTTACGAGCAATCACCTGACGAATGGTCTTTGCCAATTTTTCACGATCAGCATGAGCTTGCGGCTCGGCGTTGATGCCTCCGATATCGCCGTTAGTATGAAAGCGTTGCCACGTGGCTAACGGCACGAAGCTGGCGTAGTTGATTTGGTCGCCCTGTTCGATTTCAGCACTGTTCTTCTTCAACACACCAATTACGGTAAATTCTTCACTGCCAATCTTGACCTTTTCGCCGACAGGATTGGTTTGCAGTGTCACGGGGGCAAACCAGCTGAAGTCTTCATTAGGGTTAAACAAATCCGCAGCCAGTGAATAGCCCAACACAACGACTTTACGCATCTCTTTTTGGTCAAGTGGATTGAGCCAACGTCCGCCATCCATTGGGATTAAGTTGGTCATCGATGCGAAGTCTGTCGTGACGGCGAGTGGTTTTTGCCATATTCCTCGATCACCGACTGTAATGCGCTCATCCCAAACGGCGGTTGGCGCAACGCTTTTCACCTCTGGCAGGGCTTTAATTACGTCGGTATCGTCGGCTTTTAAGGTGAGAAACTTACCTTGGTGGAACACGCCATAGTCGACGGTCGCCATGCCTCCGGTTAAGTAAATCAGGTTCCCGTTACCATCTTGCGCTGTTCTTAATACGCCTTGGCGAATGCCCTCGCCCACCGCCAGCATGGCTGCGATGCATAGGGTCGCCCATGCAACGGCAAGAATAGTCAATCCCAAACGCAGCTTTTCTGCTGCCATTTCTTGAAAGATTTGTCTCATTGGTAGCAACATATTTACGCCCTCGCACTTAATGCTATTACGGGGGTGAGACGCGATGCTCGCCTTGCCGGAAAGTAAGACGCCAGCAGCGCCAGAACGAGAGTCACCAATAATGACCAAGTAATGGAATCTGGCGTAATCACAGGAAAACCTAACCAATCCGGTAAATGCATAGACCCGAGCAGTGCGACCACCAAGTAAGCCACCATTAAGCCAAGTGCGGTACCAACAGCCACCAATAACAATCCTTCAAGGATGAACTGGCTGAGTATGGATTTTTGCGTCGCGCCAATTGCCAAGCGTACACCGATTTCTCGCGTTCGCTCTGTCACAGAGAGGAACATGATGTTCGCAACGCCAAGCGCACCAACGGCCATGGTCATTGCGCCGCTTGCACCCAAGAAGATTTGAATGCCGCGGAAAATACCCGTGATCACCGCCGCTCCCTCACTAAAGTCTGGCAAGTTAATCGCTTCTTTGTCGGTCGGGTCAAAGTGCAATTGTTTGGCATAAAAGTTAACGATGGCTTGTCGGAATGCGTTGCTATCCATGCCGTCGACAGGCTTGAGTAGCAGCATCCAAGGCTTGGTATCCCACAAATCAAGGTACGTGGTATGAGGGATGAAAACTCTGCGGCTGTCACCAAATGAAATGCCCGCATCTTCGTCTTTCATAATGCCGATCACCAAAAATGGAATGCCATTGACTTTGGTGGTTTGCCCGACATGAATTCCCCCCATCCTAGCGACTTGATCCCCCAAAATCGCAACACGGGTGTGGTTGGCAATATCACTGGGTGAAAGGTTACGCGAACCTTGCTCTAACTTACGTTGAATCAACGAGAAGTAATGGGAATCAATGCCACTGACGAAGCTCGTCAGGTTCTGCCCTTTTTCATTGGTGACGTTCGCATCCCACTTGGCATAAACTCTGGATGCTTGTTTCACAAAACCCGATTGTTCGATCATATCGACCTTATCCTGCGGGATCTGGATCTGGCGTCTCAGGGGTAAGCCATGCCAAGGTTTGCTGGTGTTCGACGGAAAGGCGACTTGCACGTTGTTGACCATAAACGACAACTGCTGAGTTTGATGGCGATAAAAACCTTCACCCAATGCAATCAACACCACAACCGAGATCACCCCCCAAGCAATCGCCACGATGGCCAACATGCTCTTCATGCGATGCGCCATCAGTGTTTGCCATGTTTGCTGCAATAAGGTTTGCTGTAATAACGTTTGTTGCAATAGACGGATCATGAGTTAAATGCTCGGGAGATCAGTACCATGGTGTCGTCATCTAACTTACCTGCGGTTTGCAACAAGCCGATACGCTGACGCCAGTAGTTGTACAGGTTGTTTTGCAGGCTGTTTTTCGCTTCAAACAAGCTGTTGTGCGCACTGATCACTTCCGAGACTTCTAACAAGCCGGCATCGTAAAGTTTCTCTTTGCTGCGCAACACTTTCTGACGAGAAGTCACCAGCTCGTTCGCCATTAAGACTTGATTCCAGTTGATGTCGACTTGAGTAAATAGCTGGATCACGCGCTTTTGGATGTCGATTTCAACTTTACGTAAGTCTTGTTTTGCACTGAAAGTATTGAGTGACGCTTCGTCCACTCTGGCACGCGTTGCGCCATTCAAGTCAATCGGTACGCTTAGTGTGATGCCAGCGCTGAACTCACCGTCTTTACGTCGGTCATCATCGTTATATCCAACATTACCTTTCACCGTTGGGTAGTAACCGCCTTGGGCTGAATCTTTGGCAAACTCGCTGGCTTTGACGTTCTGTGTTGCCACCAGCAATTCTGGGCTGCTGTCTTTAGCAAGCTTTAGCCATTGTTCTTGCGATTCCACCATCATTGGCGGTTGAACAAGGGAGTCTGTGCGAATTTGGTCAACGTCTTGTGGAACTTGGTTGATCAAAGCCGCCAGCTCTGCTCGTTTGACTTCTAAATCTGAGCGCGCATTCAAAATACCGGCTTTATCGGCAACTTGGGTCGCACGGATCTCTTCAACGTCAACGGATTTCACTTTACCCGCGAAGTAACGCTTCTCGATGATCTTCAGCAGTTTATCACCTTCTTCCAACTTGGACTGCGCCAACTGCAAATCACCTTGTGCACTTGCGACATCCAGATACGATGAAAGCAACCTTTGTGCTAATTCATTATGTGATTGAGCCAGTTCGAGCTGAGCTTTGATGTAGTTGGCATTGGCTTGATCCAAATCTGACCACAAGCTGCTGTCCCAAATAGTTTGAGAAAGCGATGCACCATAACTGTTGGTATTGTCAGTGGATTCATTCCAATTCGCCGAAGCCGTCGCACTTAAGCCGGGTAAGAGTGAACTGCGGCTTGCATCCACACCCACTTCGCCAAGTTGAACACCAATTTTGGCTTTCTCGTAGTTTGGGTCACTTTGTTTCGCCTGCTGCCACGCTTGTTCAATCGAGATAGCATAGCTGGGTAAGCTGAGTGTGGCGGCCAGGATCGCGCATCCGATTTTAGATAGGTTTCGTTTAGCCATGCGCGGCTCCCATCATCATGCTGTTATCGATGATTTCTTCGTCTAGCTTAACGCCGTCTAATACTTCTACGTTGATGCCATCCGACAAACCAAGCTGCACTTTTTGTTTGTGGAAACCTTGCTCTGAGCTATCTGGGATCAATACGTTTGGTGTATCGCCATCAAATTGCAGTGCTCGTTCTGGCAAGGTTAAGACGTTCTCAGATCTCTTCAGTGTGATTTGTGCAGTGGATGAGAAGCCTGAACGCAGTAAGATCTCTTTCGGGATCTTCAGTTCACCAACCTCCACTTCAAACCCGTTATCAAAGCTTTTTGCCGTCGCGTTACCTTCTGGCGAGTTAAGGTTCTCTGATTGGATTGCAACTTTGGTTAACACTCCGGAAATTTCCATATCAGGATAAGGCGCAACGGTAAGTAATACAGGCATGCCCGGAGAGAGCTGCGCGGCATCGTGCTCACTGACGCTGCCTTTGAAGATCAGGCTGTTCATGTCCGCCAGAGACATCATTTCTGTCGCGGCTTGGCTAGATTCAGTCGAGATGATTGGCTCACCCACTTCGACTTTGCGGTTTAATACTGTGCCATCAATTGGTGCGTAAATGGTTGAGGTTAAACGAGCGTCACCAATGGAAGCTTCACCGCTGCGAATTAATTCGAGGTTCTGGCGTTTTTGCAGTACGTTCGCTTGAGCCGATTTCACGGTTGAACGCGCACTAACGTATTCATCGTAATTCTTTGGAATGATGTCTTGCTTCACCAAGCTCTCTAGGTTGGCGAGCTTTTGTTTGGCTGATTCGAGGTCCGCTTCACTGCGCATTAAGTCTGTTGAAGCATCAGTAAGCGCTTGAGGCGTCGGGTTCGGACGAACCTTAATCAATGGTTGGCCTTGCTTAACCTTTTCACCGACCTTCACGTACATCTCGCCCACAATGCCATCGATTTGCGACTTAATGGACACTGAGTGCGCAGGAACAATATTGCCGACCGCTACCGCTTGTTTTTCAATGGTTCCCTTTTCCACCGCCAGCGTTGGAAACGCCTCTGGTTGAGTGGAAGATTGCAGATAAAAATACGCACCGCCGCCGAGCAATGTAACGCTCACAGCAGAGACTAGCCAAATTTTTGCCATTATTGATACCGATTATTTTTGTGTAGTCTTGTGACCATCTTATGAACATAAAGTTCTTGAATCATATCGGCTTTAATGTCGCGAGTTTGTAATATTTGGTATGGCTATGTCAGATAGCTATTGACAGTAAGTTAGATGGATAATCCACTTAGTAGCATGAGTCTAAATATTGCCGGCGTTGGATGGTTTGCTCAAATGCATTGAGTTGAAGAAGAGGCAAATCGGTAATTAAACAATCGATGGTTAAACATCATCACGACTCATTTTACTTTAGCCAATTAATGAAACTGATTCACAAATTAAGTTAGATCACTCACAATTACTATTACGCTCATCGCTGACTCTCATGGATACTTATGGTCAATCCCAAACTCATCGCCCTACTTCCAGATCTAGCCTCGTTTATCCTAGTGGTAAACGAAGGCAGTTTTACTGCGGCAGCCAAGCAATTAGGGGTAACGCCCTCTGCACTCAGTAAGCTCATTACGCGTTTAGAGAAGGCACTGTCAGTAAAGCTTTTTGAGCGAACTACTCGTACGCTTATTATCACTCAGGCAGGTCAACTGGTTTACGATCAGAGCGTTGTCATGATTAACGCAGCACAGCAAGCGGTTGAGTTATCGACGTCTGATCATACCGAGCCCTCTGGCTCACTTACTGTAGCCGCGCCAGAAGCGTTTTTGAACTCTGTACTTCAGCCTTTTGTGGTGCCATTTCTCAATCAGTATCCAGAGATCCAACTTAAGTTACGCGCTGCTGATGGTGATATCGACATACTACGCCAAGGCATCGATATTGCGTTTCGCCTTACCGATAAGCCCGATGAGAGCTTAGTGCTAAAAGAGTTAGGCAAGACTAACTTAGTACTGTGTGCGAGCCCTGATTATTTGAGTCACAAAGGCATCCCTTCTCACCCGACCGATCTTAGTCAGCACGATTGCCTGTACCTTGCAGAAACGGACAAAGACCACATTTGGGACTTTCTCAAAGATGATGAGTTTCACACCGTTTCCGTCAGTGGTCGATACGCAGTGAACCACTCTCAGATGCGACTAAAAGGTGTGAAAGAAGGTTTGGGGATTGGCATCTTCCATGACTTTGTGATTCAAGATGCGTTAACAGAAGGTAGCGTTGTTCAAGTACTGAATGACTGGACCATCAAGAGTAACTACCACGGCGCCATCGCTATGCAGTTTGCACAAACCAAGTATATGCCCGCTCGCCTACGCGTGTTCATTGACTACGCGATGGAACACTTGGGTGAAAAGTTGGCAGGAGAAATAAACTGATGCTAAAAGGAATCCACCACGCCGCTATTATTTGCTCAGACTACAAAGCCTCAAAACGCTTTTACACTGAGATTTTAAAGCTAGAAATTCTTGCAGAGAATTACCGAGCAGCGCGCCAGTCTTACAAACTTGACCTAGCACTCCCTAATGGTGCTCAAATAGAGTTGTTTAGTTTCCCTGATGCACCTGAAAGACCGAGCTTTCCAGAAGCTCAAGGATTGAGACACTTAGCCTTTTGTGTTGAGGACGTTCAACAAGTAAAAAGCTATTTAGAAGGACAAGGAATCGACGTTGAACCGATTCGAGTTGATGAGTTTACAGGGAAGTCATTCACGTTTTTCGCAGACCCAGACGGCCTGCCGCTAGAGCTTTATCAAATATAGAGCTTTATCAAAAATAGGCTGTATCAAATCTAAACTTTCTTGAATAATCGACTTCCCGCCAGACTAAAAAACGGACTTTCTCAAGCCGAAAAAGTCCGTTTTTGGTTCAATTAGCTCAACGCCGTTTTGAACTTCTCAACACGTGAGAACAGTAGCCAATCCAATATCATAGCCGTCACAATCGTTGCTCCTGCGAGAGGAAATAGTACTGAAATCAGCACAACACTCACCAAACCAGCTTTCCATAAGCCAGCATCACCAAACTTAGGTGGCGCGCCAAGCTTACGTTGACCTGATGGTCTACGCATCCACCACATCACACCGCCCGTGACTGACACCACGATGAACGCCAAGCAGAACAAAGCGTTTAAAAGCTTGTTGATAATACTTATATCACCTTGGTGCAGAGAAATACCGACCGCTAATGTCTTGGCGATAAAGTTATAATCTTGCCAGGTCACTTCACCAAGGATACGACCTGAATACTGGTCTAGGTGCGTGGTACGATCTTGAGTGGGATCGATGATATCTCCGCCCATCGTGTTTGCTGTCACTGTGTAAACACCCGTCTCAGAACGTGGGAAATTCACCTTGTACTGCGTGAAGCCAAGAGCTCGTGCTTTCTCAATGACATCATCAATGGCAAAGCTACTCGCAGACATGACATGCATAGAGTGGTCATCACCCATCTTAGAATGATCATGAGGTTCGGACACCTCTTCCACATGATGAACGTGTTCTGCTGGCTTATCTTGAGACAACGGCAGTGGTGTCTGTTCCAGATTCCAAGGCAGTTCTTCTTCTGAACCATGGTTAAGCGATGCGTGTGTCTTATCAGACAGCGGAATATCATCCCACATTTGAGCAGGGAAAGTGCTCCATGCCTGGACGAGCTTACCGCCCCAGAAACCTGTCCACGCCAAACCAGACAGGATAAAGAGCAGCAGAATAAGAGATAGCGTGCCACCGATGTTCGCATGCAGATCACGCATCAGTACGCGTGGGCCAGATGACACTCTCAGCTTAAGAAAGCCTGCGCGGCTCGCGTTGTCTCGTGGCAACCATAGGTAAATTCCACTGACGAGCAACAGAATCGACAAGCTGATTGCGACTTCAATCAGATAGTCCCCCCAATCACCAATCAATAACGTGCCGTGGATGTCGTTTGCCAACTGGTACAGGCTGTCGCTGCGTGGTACTTCACCGACGACTTCACCTGTGTATTGATTCACGGTGGCGAAAACAGATGTGCCATCTTCCAGTGATACTGAAAATCGGTTGGCCATATCAGGCAATTTGCTCGGTACGAACTGTGTCACTGAACCTTGTGGATAGTGATTTTGCACTGCAGCTAACTGCTGCGAAACCTTGATTGGTTCACCGGATGCTGCAATTTCAATCGCCTCTTGATGAAAAGCCAGTTCGATCTCATCGTCAAACAACATCACTAAGCCAGTAATACTTAGCATCAGCATAAATGGGATAACGAATAGACCAGCATAAAAGTGCCAGCGCCAGGTGAGGAAGTAGAGAGTTTTATTGCGCTCTTTGGTTTTAATATTGGTTTTCGAACCGCTTGTTGCACTGCTTGTAGACTGCGACGTCGCTTGTGCCTTCGCAGTAGTTTGAGATTCATTTCTCAACATTATTATTTCCTTTGACATGCGCAAACGAACCTTCTGAAAAATCAGAAAGTCACTAAGGCATGTTTAACTTTACTTAATACTATATTTTTTAATTATTTTAATGGGTAAGGTTTAAGCAGTAACAAAGGGAGGGCCACGGGGGGCTTGTCTCGAATAGCGTTCGCTTAGAGCCAAAAAAGCGTAGCTGTCTGAGACAATAAAACTCAGTCGAGTTGTAAGTAGTGTAGTTGGAAGTTCATCTTGGTGGAATGTGGAAAAATGGCTAAACGGACACGGCTTACCTTTGTGAGTATTAGGTTCACCCTCTTCGATTTGAACCAGTTCAAAGCCATTGACCGTACACAACGACGCCCACACTCCCGCACTGTTACCATGAGCATTGATAACAGGCATTAATGTCACTAAAGCCCAGCTTAACGCTGTAGCAAGCAACATAGAGAGGTTGAACGAGGTTCGGCGCATTATTCCAAATCTTTATAAATTTCCCTTATTATGAGGCACTTGTTATATAGGTAAACGTAAAGATTAACATCAGGTTAAAAAGTTGAAGCCAACGCACACTCTTTTTAGTTAAAAACTGGTTACGCGAATAGAACATAACCCATATTATTCATGTACGTGCACAGCTCCCGGCTAAAAAGCCACCAATAAAAAACGCCGCCTACATTTTCCAACAAAGGTAAATATAGGCGGCGTTTTAGAAATCGAATCTTGAGGTTTGGGCTTTGTTAAACGTCTAACATGCAAACGCTCCTGATTAACCCATTAACCGAAGATCTTGCTCCAGATACTTGGGTTACGCTTGTCGTGGTACTCTTCACGAAGGCCATCAATCGTGCGCAGCTCTTGTTTTGCTGCCTCGAAATCACCTTGGTCTAGCTTCTGTTCAATGCTATCGATCGATAGACTGATCTTCTTGAAGCCTTCCATGAAGTTTTCTTCTTTCTCTACTGGGTACACACCCGTTTTTAGTTCTGCCACTAGCGTATCTAAACGAACGATAGGTTTTTGCATCTCTTCAATGCTTTGAGCTTCTGCCGCTTGTTTGAATGCAAGCTTCATTTCTTGCATGTTTTTCTTAAGGTCAACGTTAGCAAATGCGTTGCCAGACATTACTGCTGCAGCGATTAGGCCAGATAAAAGGATTGAGCGAGTTTTCATTGTTTCTCCAAGTGAAACTGTGACTTTGAAGATAGCGCCGTCGTTATTGCAGCGCTTCGACTTTATTATTTTCCGGCTAGTGTATACAAAAATCCGTCAGGCACAAAAATTGATTGTGTCGAAATGCAAACCTGCCGACATTCTCTTAAACAAGTGCAGAGTATTCTGGGATCTCGTTGCGACCACGTAGTGCCAAAAATGACAAGAATTGCTGCGGTGAATGAGTAATAACCTTATTCGAGTCAATGCCAACCTTATCAAGCAGTGAAGACACAAGATCCAAACCACCAACATCATTACAAAAATGAGCATCACTACCCGAAGTGATAAATGCCCCTTTTGCTTTTGCTATTCTCGCGATCTCGTAGCAGCGGTCGACACTACCCACGCGGCTATTGCCTTTCAGTGTCGTGTTATTTATCTCGATGGCAACATTGTGCTCTACCGCACATTGAATGACGGCTTCAAAGTCGAAATCAAAATTAGGATTACCCAAATGGCCAAGCGCATCGACTCGACCACCTTTAATGACATTTAAGAGAGCTTCAGTATGAGCTGCAGAATCTGACGGACGGAATACAGGCTCATGAAAGCTCGCTATCACCCAATCTAGGTTCTTATCAACGCTCGGATGAATGTCGATTTCACCCTGAGTGTTCATAATGTTTGATTCAACGCCGCGGATAATTGCAACGTCTTCGATAAAGCGAGGAAGCACACGCTGATTACTGAAGAACCAGTAGTGTGGCGCACCTGGCATCGACTCCGAGTGGTCTGTGGTACAGAACATGGCAAGACCATTCTGTTTTGCCGATTTAGCATTTTCGATAAGCGTGCTGTAAGCATGACCACTTGCGTAGGTATGAGTGTGAGTATCTACTTTGAGTTCCATGAATCAATGCCCTCTAGCTTGTTTTCTAAACGTTTTCAGAAAATATCCTTAAATCTCTTTCTGGAAAGATGTGCCTTGTGGCAACAACGAAACCAGTTTATCAGCAGAAAGTGACAATTAGCACCATAAGCTAACGCTTTATTTTGGCTTGATGGCATAGTAGCGCGTAAACCGGTAATTGAGCCAATTTCTTGCTACCTACCCAAGTTCGTCAATACTTAAACCAGTTCACACGCTGGAGTGTTAGATGAGACGAAGACGTTATCCGCTGAGTATCCACATCACTAGCCTTTTCCTAATTTTGACAACATTTGTCGGTGCAGTTTTGATATCAATAAGCTATCGGCATTCTCAAGAGCTGCTATTGGGCACAGTTCGTGAGGTCAGTAATGAGCATCGTGATAAACTGGAATCAGTGTTCAAGCAAGCAGTAGCGCCTGTCATCACCACTTTGAACGTGATGGCGGTCAGTCCGTTTGTTAATCAACAAAGCTCCTCTACCGAGAAGGAGTCTTGGCTAGCATCAGTCGATATCATCTTCAAACAGAATGCTAATTTAGTCGCGCTCTTCTATGGCTCGGAGGATGGCGACTTTAGAATATTCCGCCCCTTGAGCACCAATAAACAAAGGGCCGAAAATAATGCCCCTGCCAAAGCGACCATGATGGTCAGTAGCACTAATTTGGATGGTGAGAACTTTATTACCTACCTCGATGGTGCGCATCAGGTCATCAGCACGGTGCAAAGCGAGAGTAAATTTAACCCAACGACTCGTACTTGGTATCGCAATGCAAAGCCCGATGGTTCAATCCACCTATCCGAGCCCTATCTTTTTTATTTCCTTAAAACCAATGGCATTACACTGTCTAGGCGTTCAGCTGATGGCAAGCACGTGGTAGGCGCCGACTTCACGCTGAGTTCTCTCTCTTCTCAGATCAGTGAGCTGGTCTACTCTCCGCAGACCAGACTGGCTCTATTTGACCAACACTTTAACCTTCTGGGTCAGCATCAACTGGATTTAACGACCTCTAACCTCACCTTCCAAGCTAACCATGACAATACTAATAATGTAACTGGTGCAGGCAAACTCTCTGGTAGTGAGCAGGAGCAGAACTTTTTCAACATCCCCAAACGAGAGCAAATGGAAGCGTTAAAATCTTCAGTATTGGGGCCGCTAATCTCAGATGAGGAAAAGTTTAACCTCAATCTCAAAAACGTCGAGTACAACCTGAACACATGGGCACTGACCTTAACTCCGGTTGAGCTCACCCAAAACGTGACCCTCTATTTGGCAGAGGCTACACCACACAATGAACTGCTTTCTGACCTCATTTCGATGCGTGACAAACAAGTCGCGGTCGCGATTGGGATGTTGTTTATCTGCTTTGGTATCGTGTGGTTGGTTGCTAATCGTCTATCCCAGCCACTCAATACCTTGATGCAGCTTACCGATAACATCGCTCGGTTCGATTTCCGTCGTACCCATTATCCGAAGAGCATGATTAAAGAGGTCGCTAACCTCGCCCACTCCATCGAATTAATGGAACACACGCTTCATGACCTCATCAACTTACTTCGGGACACAGCAGGGAATCAGGAGTTCTCGATACTTGCCAAGAACATCGCTCACCAAAGCTATTTGATAACCAAAGCCGAAACCATTGTGCTGTTCACTCAATCAGAAGAGAAAGATGTGTTTGATACCGCCGCCAACCTAGCGATCATTCCCTTCAAAGCAGACATCAATGACTTCATCAAACACACACCTTGATTACTGTGCAAACTCAAGTCAGGAGAGACTATCCACTTAAATCGAGAAGACAATGTACTCAACTACTATCAAGACTCTATCTTCAACTCAGACCTGTACCTGTTCCCATTATTGAACCGCGAAAAGCTGTTGGTTGGTATTGTGGCGATTGGCTATGAAAGGCCGATTACTAAAGCTCAAGCAGATAAACACGCCTTTTTAAGAGAGTTACTGAGCTTTGCGGAAATAGCCAAAGACAACATCGACCAAATGCAGCAACAGAAAGACATGCTAAACGCCTTTATTGAGCTGATAGCCTCTGCGATAGATACCAAATCCCCATACACTGGCGGTCACTGCCAGCGAGTACCCGAACTAACCAAATGGTTAACCCAAGCGACTATAGATGACGACCGTTATTACCCTCAGTTCTCTCTGGACAACAAACAGTGGGAAGAGTTGATGTTAGCCGCGTGGCTACATGACTGTGGGAAAGTCACCACACCTGAGTATGTGGTAGACAAAGCAACCAAACTTGAGACCATTTACGACCGAATCCATGAAGTTCGTATGCGATTTGAACTACTCAAACAACAAGCCGAAACTGACTACTGGAAAGCGATGGCCAATGGTGGACTTCAAGAAGAGCAGCTACAGATCCTAGGACAAACCCTTTCCGACCTCGATGAAGAGTTTGCCTTTGTTGCTCAGTGCAACCTTGGCGGAGAATCAATGACACAAGAACAGTTAGAACGATTGGACCAAATAGCCAAGCGTCAATGGAAACGAACGTTAGATGATCAACTTGGAATATCTTGGGCTGAAAAAGAGAGGTACAACTCGTGGCAGAAATCGTCGCAATCTGCCGGCGCTAAACCAGATCACAGTGAACAGACATTACCAGTGATGGAACCACTCCTTGCGGACAAGCCAGAGCACAAGATCCCATGGGATAATGGCTTTAACCCAGCAGAATTGTGGCAAGAAGAGTTCGTCCTTAAGCCTGGAGAGGTCAAATACAACCAAGGCGAGCTGCACAATTTGAAAGTCAATCGTGGCACTCTCAACGAAGAAGAACGCTTCATGATCAATGACCATATCATTCAGACCTTCACCATGTTAAACAAGCTCCCTTACCCACCTTACCTGCAAAATATTCCTGAAATCGCCAGTGGGCATCATGAACGCATCGATGGTAAGGGCTACCCTCGTGGGTTGAGTGAAGATCAATTACCCCTACCGTCGAGAGCCATGGCGATTGCTGACGTGTTTGAAGCCCTGACTTCAAGCGATCGTCCTTATAAAAAAGGCAAGCTGCTCAGTGAATCGCTCAATATCATGACCGACATGGCCACCAGCGGTCATATCGACCCTAAGCTCTATTTACTATTTCTAGAAAACAAGATCTACGACAAATACGCCGAGCAATTCCTTGAACCAAACCAACGATGCGAGGTTGATGAAACGAAACATATCGATAAAGTAAAAGAGTACATACGCTCACTTTTTTAAACCGTTTCATACAACGTCTAGCGCTTAACTATTGCTTGTAGATCGAGCACGGAGTCCTCTTTTGAGGTTCTCACAGGTGCTGCTTTTCGGGATTTACTGTGCTTTTTCGCTAACAAGGTGTTTGTGATGCTCGCAGCGACAATCAGATTAATACCGACCAACTGCTGAGTAGAAAATACATCATCAAAGAACACACCTTGCCACAGTGCACTAAACAGCATATTGGTAAAAATTAACGGAGCCAATTGAGAGCCACTCTCTGCAAGCTTGTAAGCCTTCGAACGGAAGATCTGTGTATTAACAGTACATAGCGCCAGTCCAAATGCACCTATTCCAATCCAGCCTATTTGGTCAACCGTCTTTAAAGTATTGAGAATACTTGAGTCTGTCTGCACTCCAGAAACGCCTTGTACTGAGGTGAATACCAACATCGGGATAACCAATATTGCTGCAACTAAAAACGTCCAAGCGTTAAGTTCTGCAGGCGTGAGACTAGTTTTAGAGGCGCGATACAAACTCACTTGTGACGCTGAGTTGAATAGTCCGGCCAACAAACCAAGCAACAATTCAGGCCTCAAGAACTCAGAGCCAAATTTAAACTGCGACCAATCCCCAGCCATCATCACAACACCAACAAAGGTTATCGCTAAACAAAATATGGTTGTTGTATGAATTTTAGTTCCAAACATTAACTTTTCTAACAACGGTATAAACAAAGGGCCAGTACTGAATAGCACCACACCTTCCACCAGCGTTAAAGTTTGTAACGACGTAAGAAAACACCACTGACATGCCACCATGAATATCGCCCGCATGACCAGTGGCTTCCACATACTTGCTGTCGGCCTGCTGATTTTAGAAAAGATAAGAAACAAGAATATGAGCAAGCTAGGTAAGAAGAAACGCACAAAGCTCAGTAATGAAATAGGCATAGCTTCCGATAAATACTTCGCTACTAAACCGCTTAAAGACAAACTGAACGTAGACAACAACATGAAAGTCGTCGCCTTGGTAATATCAGACATAATTATCACCTCCTATGCTGTCTATTTTAGAAGCGTGACGTCATTAAAAATAGCGAGTAATATTAACCATAACTGTAAGGAAAACTTACCAATGAAAAAGCTCGTTCCGCTTAAATCCGTTTACGCTTTCATTGCTGTCGCAGAAACTGGCAGCATGACCGATGCCGCTCGTGTGTTGTATGTCAGCCACTCTGCGGTAAGCCAAGCCATCAAGTCCTTAGAACAGCAGGTCAATAAGCCTCTATTTCAGCGAGTAGGTCGTCGTGTTGTTCTAAATGCCGCAGGTAAACGCTACTATCGCAAAGTTGCTCCCGCACTGGAGCAAGTGATAGAAGCCACTGAAGAGCTAGCAAAGACGCCTAATGACCATCGCATCACACTCAACATGGTAAATTCGCTCGCCATGCACTGGTGGATCCCTCGAGTCTCTGACTTTCAATCTTTTGCTCCATCACTTGATATTCGAATTTCGACACTAACAGGCCCTTTCGATATTGAACAAGAAGGGGTTGATATTGCTCTTGTACATGGCAAGCCCAATGAGTGGGAGCGGTATTACAGCGAAAAACTGGGCGATGATGATCTGGTGTTGGTGTGTAGCCCTGCGCTCCTCAAAAGTAATGAGAATTTAAGCGTCAAGAAGCTTGTTGAGCAAAACTCCACGATTGGTGTCTTTAACCCGAGGCGAAAACACGACTGGCAAGTGTGGTGTGATCATTACCAAATCCCGATGCCAAATTTTCACAGCAACCTAACGTTTGATGTGTCGATTCAAGCGGTACAAGCCGCGATTCGTTCACTAGGTGTATTAGTCACCCATCGCTTGTTTGTAAAAGATGACATTAGCCACGGCATGCTGGTTGAGCTTGGTGCCCCCGTTGCTAACCCACATCAAGATTTCTATTTTGTTTGCCCAAAAAACAAGTTAAAACAAGAAAGTGTGCTACAACTGAGAACATGGTTAAGGCATGAATTTGCCAATTCAGACATAACACTTAGCGATACAACACAAGAATAGAATAACGACAACGTCCAATAGAACCGTTACTTACAAGAGGCCATTATGATCATTACCACCACACAATCTGTCGAAGGTAAACGCATTGTCGACTACAAAGGAGTTATTGCCGGAGAAGCTATCTTAGGGGTGAACGTATTCAAGGATATGTTTTCTGGCATTCGTGATTTTGTTGGTGGGCGCTCTGGCACCTACGAAAAGGAACTCGAAAAAGCCCGTAACTATGCATTCAAAGAGCTGGAACAGAAAGCCATTGAAGCTGGTGCAAATGCAGTGGTCGGTGTCGATATTGATTACGAAGTACTTGGAACAGGTAACGGCATGCTAATGGTATCAGCCAGCGGCACAGCGGTAGTAGTAGCTTAATTACTCGCTAAGTCGTGATTACCTATAAAAACGCCTCTTAGCTAAATCACTAGCTAAGGGGCGTTTTTGTATGCGTTGCTAGGTTAGGTTTGAATATCTCTAACTCGCACGACCTGCTGGCTCAGAGATCATGGCATCAAAAGAAGCGATTCGAGCCAAAAACTCTTTTCTATCTTTCGGCATAATCGAACTTGCCATCGGTAAATTCGCCTTCATCGCATCAACGGCTCGACCACGAACCAACACCTCAAAATGCAAGTGAGGACCAGTGATACGCCCCGTTGCACCCGATAGCGCAATTTTCTGACCTCGTTTAATTTGCTGCCCTTTCTTAACTAAAAAGCGGCTCAAATGAAGATAACGAGTGGTGTATACGCTGTTGTGTTCAATCACCAAGTATTTACCGGCATAAGGGTGGTCACGAAGCGCTACAACCCGGCCGTCACCCGTTGAATATACCGGAGCGCCCACTGGCGTCGCAAAGTCAGTACCATTGTGCGGCGAGATTCGGCCTGTCACAGGGTGTCTTCGTTTCGGGTTGAACGATGAGGTAATTCTTCGGAACTTTCTGTCGACAGGGTATCTATCGAAGGCTTGCTCTAGACTGTTACCCTCTCTGTCATAAAAAAGGCCATCTGGCGCTAAAAACGCTGCTACTTCTCGGTTTCTTAATTGAATGGAGATGCCTTGAACTTCTGTTTTTCCCGTTAAGTGATTGTCTGTGTACTGCTCTTTGACCAATACATTGAAGCTGTCACCGGCTCTAAGCTCACGAGCGAAGTTAACTTTATCTTTCAGCGTACGAGTAATATTGGCTATCTGAGCCGTTGTAAGCCCCGCTTTGTATGCCGATGTTGAAAAGCTACCATGAACACTGCCCGCATAGAGTTTTTCTTTCCATTCGCCTGGTATCTCGTGGAATTTATAGGTGAAGCTCCCATCATCATTTCGAGTAAAGGCAGCTTGCTCAACCAGACTTTCGTGGAACACCAACTCAACAAGCTGTTTGGAGTCACTATCTAAAAGCAGCTCTAAGTGGTCACCGGGTTTTATTGTATCGAGTTTCAAGGATTCAAGATCCGCTTCCATTACTTTATGAACCGTTTCATAAGGCAGATTCCACGATTCGAATATGTTACTCAGTGTGTCCCCTACTTTTACAAAGTAGTGAATTTTGATCAATGAGCTCGAATTAGCTTGTGGGTGCGCCTGTTCCTCACCGTCCATGTGTAGTTCTTGATAAGGCGTTACTTTTATTGAAATTTCTTTTTCCGGTTCCGGATGGAAAGAGAGCAAAGCGGCAAGTGAAAATGCACTGATCGCAACAACAATCAGGATAATGCGGAGGTACTTCATAAAAATTAGCAGTTATAACAAGGAACTTAAAAAGTGTTATAACATAACAATCAAATCAAAAAAACAAACGAAATGTAAGAAACCGTTCTTTTGGAAGCACAAAAATATGGTGGGCTTAAGAAACCCACCATAGCATCAAAGCTTTATTCTTCACGAAGCGCCTCAAAACGCTCTAAGCCTCGAAGCATTTCGAAGTCCGGTTCTTCAGCCAACAACTCTCGCATTGAGCCACTGGCTTCGACAGAGCGTTCTAGGTCGTCAATAGCTTGTCCTTCCGCCCCTAACCTTGCGTAAGCACACGCCCGCTGATACAGAGCATGAGCGTTCTGGTCATCCACCTCTAACACGCGATTACATAAGCTCATCGCCCAATGGTACTCTTGAATATCCATTGCTGCGTCCGCTTTGTAGGTTAATGCTTCCAAATCCCCGGGACGAACCTTCAAAATCTCATCATAAATTTCAATTTTCTGTTCCGCGGTTTGCGCATTTTGCGCCCTTAACCATAGATTGTGGATCTCATTGATGATTTCGATTTCTCGGTTGTTCTCTGAAATGATTCTGGTTTTGCGTTTAAGATCCCTCTCTAGAACATTAAACTTCTTCTCATAGTCTTGTGCAATGTCGTTGAGTCGTCGATCTGCCATCTCTTTAGTGGTGTGTTTTAACTCTTTGAGCGACTGCCAACCAACCAGTGCAATTAACGAAGCAACACCAGCAATGATATAGAAGAAATACGTTACGGTAACATTGGCGTAGTTGAGCGACTTATCTGCTACTGCGAGCTCGCGATCGGTCATCTGAATGGTGAGACGTCTTTCAAGATCCTGCTGTTCGATTCTCAGCTGCTTCAACTCATCCAAGATATAACGTTCCATCAAGGGTCTATCCAAATACTCTTGATCCGAGTATTTATTTTCTTCGCTTGCAAAACTCATCGCGCTGAACACTGAGATAACTGCAATCAATAAGATTCGAAGCATTATACAATCCTTATATATTTAGCTTTAACCTAACTGTATCTCGTTATAGGCATACAAGCTAGGAAGTCGGCAAGTTTGCCTTATCCATATTGGAATTAACACTCTAAAACATCATTGATAATTATAAAACACCTGAAGCAACATCATTAATTTCTAAATTATAAAAATACCAAGTAATACTGTTCTATATAATTAATTCGCGATGCGAATATAGAGTCATTTGATTTATTGCATCGAGATGAAACTTATATTAATAACGATCAGAGCGAGGTTAATTTGAATAATCCAAGATACGATTTAGTAAGCCGTGTACTGCACTGGGTAATGGCTTCTGTAATCATTTATGCCACAATCGCAGGTTATGTGATGCACTATGTGACCAGTCATCCAGAGCTGTTTTCATTCTTATCTGTGCTTAACATGTCATTGGCGACCGTTGCGACACCATTGCTCATGGTTCGTTATATCTGGAGCCACTTTCGCTCTTCTCCGACCATGCCGACATCAATACCAGAGGGGCAAAAGTGTGTGGCTAAGCTAGCTCACTCTTTAATGTACCTCGCCATGTTTATGGTGTTCAGTACAGGTTATTTGATGCTGGAACAGCCATACTCATTATTCTGGCTAACCACAGTCGAAAACCTAATTAGCAACCCAGCAATCAACAGCTTCTTCTTTTATTTACATCGTGCCAGTTGTATTGCCCTAGCTTGTTTGATTGTTTTACATATTAGCGCAGCACTTAAACACCACTTCGTCTCTAAGAACTACGTATTAAAAATGATGATTTAAATAATACTGTGAGACTTTGGACTTAAAGCTCGACCAACAAAAAAGCCATAGCACTTCTGCTATGGCTTTCTTTTTCGGCGCGATTAATTGGATTGGTTATCCAGCATCACTTGCCAGTATTCACATTTAGCAAGAAACTCTTTTAGGTAGAGTTCTGGGTTAGCTAGCTTCTCGCCACCCTTAACATCAGCACCGGTCACTCGCCAAAAACTGCGAGTCACTAAGTTTCTGTGATAAATAAAATCGCTAAGTTCGTTTTTTTTCAGCGGTAGTTGTTCACCGAACGTCTGCTCATACAAGCTGAGCGTTGCTTCTTGGTGGCTCGCCTTCTCTCTCAAAAAAGTATCTAGGTCTAAACCTAGCTCTTTCTGAGCATCTTTTGACAAGGTTTTCGATAATTTAGAGATCACATTAAACAGCGCCAACTCTACTTTTTGGGCCGCTAGTAACGATGCACCCAAAAGTGCATGTTCATTGGAGATCTGTTGCTCTGTTGCTGAAACGGTAGCTGTTGTCACTGTGTTAACCTCAAATTGTCATAACGGATATTATTGAGCGTTTCTGATTACGCGCTTTTGCTAAGCTGAGCTCGTTCAGCGTCAACGATGATAAAGCCAGCTGCGTCTTCACTTTTCTCTACTTGCACTAAACCTTTGAAGCCAATTTGCGACAGTTTCTTCGCTAAATGCTCAGGTGCGGTTTCAAAAACCACCGACATGAAAGGTAAATGCTCTGCGGAAACAAAGCCATGCTCGTTAAACAGGTCCATTGCATGAGATAAATGGTCTGAGTCGGTTAATTCAATGATTTCTACAACTTCTTCCAACAACATTTTCGATTCCATATTCGCCAGAAAGTGACTGACACAAGCACGTAAATTTGCTCGCATACATCCCGATGCCCGAAGACACCCCTTTAGTAGTAGGGAGATCATAACATATTAATAATCGAAAAATATGTTTAATTTCCCTAACCTACTGGGAATATTAGAAAACAAGAGAAATTGGTGAAGCATAGACAAGACCAATTCGTCTTATTGAAAGCAACAGCCTGATTTTAGGCAATTAGGCTACCGTAGCTTGAGAATCGCCCGTTTCTACAATCGATTCTTGTAACAAGCCAGCATAAATACCATTGTGCGCCACCAGTTGTTGATGATTACCTTGCTCAACAATTTCCCCCTTTTCCAACACCAAAATGGTGTCTGAGTGACGAACAGTACTCAAACGGTGGGCAATCGCAATCACGGTTTTCTCTTTGAACAGACGCTGCATCGCTTTTTGAATGAGATCCTCGGTAATCGAATCTACCGAACTGGTTGCCTCATCCAGCATCATCAGTTGTCCCCCTTGAGCAACGGCTCTTGCAAACGAGATAAGCTGAGTTTGTCCAACCGATAGATTTGCCCCGTTCTTATCTAGTTGGAAGCCATAGCCTTGAGGCAGCTGTTCAATAAACTTATCTGCATAAACATAACGCGCCGCCTGCTCAATCTCGGCACTTGATAGATGTTCTTTACCTAGTGCTATATTGAAAGCAATCGTCTCTTCGAATAAATGCACATCTTGCATCATCATCGAGAACAGGTGTGCCGAGTCTTCACTAGAGATCTGCGACAGCTCAATGCCATTCAGCAGTATGCTGCCTTCATAGTCTTGGTAGGTTTTCGAGATCAAACGCAGAATCGTTGACTTACCTGAGCCTGTAGAGCCCACCAGTGCGATTTGATGCCCTTTCTCCAATACAAACGAGACATTCTTTAGAACGTACGGAGCATCGTCTTTGTAGCGGAAGCTTACGTTCTTAAACTCAAGGCTTTCAAATTGCTCTAACGGCTTAGCAACCTTCTCTGATGGCAGTAAGTTACGCCCCTCTTCTTCAGTCGGTTCAACAAACAGCTCTTCGATATGGTCGAACGCGGCAAATGAGCTCTGAATTGATGCAATTTGCGAAGTAAAATCTCGAATCGGCACGAACACTTTTTCTAAGGTGTTGATGAACGCAATCAGCACACCCAAGGTGAGCGCCCCTTCTATCACTTGCTCAGAACCGTACCAAATCATTACCGCGATGGTGATGGATGTGATACCAGAAATGAATGAGAACAGAATAGCGTCGTATTTATTGATCTTTTTCTGCGCTCTCAAAAACTCGTCGGTATAGCCTTGGTAACGTTGTTCGACTTGCTCTTCTGCTCGGTACATCTGTACGGTTTTCATACCAAACAGCACTTCTTGCAAGAAGCCAATACCTTGAGCCAGTGACGAACGAGTCACCTTATACAGAGCACGAAGTCGATTTCGAACATGTACAGTCAGATACATGACCGGAGGCATGATGATCAATACGATCAGCGTCAGCTTCCAATCAATTAAGAACATCATGACCAGCAGCGCAATGGTGTTAATGCTGTCTTTTACCAAACCGACAACCGACTGAACAAACGTCTCACCGATGGTTTCTAAATCACTGGTTAGACGCGAGAGCGTGACACCGATTGGTGTATTGTCAAAGTAGCTGCGTGGCAATTTCAAAACACGAGCAAACAGAACTGAGCGCATGTCAGTAATCGTGTATTGACCTGTTTTACGTAGGTTATATGCGTAAGTGGTATCCACTACATAGCTGACGATTAGTACAGCAACGAGGTAGAAAACGTATTCTAATAGCCCGTCCATATCACCATGACTCAGCTGAACGTCGATCACTTGAATAATCAACCAAGGGAACAACAAGCTTGTGATGACAGAAAGCGGAAGCATCGCAATGCCCAAAATCGCCGAGCCTTTGTATTTCTTAGCAAACTTAAAGAAATGCTTGAGGTACTTGAGGTCAACACCTTTTAACATGCTGCTGCCTCCGTTTCATTTTGCTGTAGTAGCCATGTCTCGTAGTAGTAATCGCAAGTTTTCAGTAGGGTTTTATGGTCGCCCTGAGCAATCACTTTTCCTTCATTCAACACGATAACTTCATCCATATATTCAAGTGCATTAACACGATGCGAGACGACAAGAACCGACTGATTTTCCAATCGTTTGAATAGGCCTTCTAAGATTTTTCTCTCTGTCTCGTAGTCAACGGCAGACAGAACGTTATCCATAATGATGAGATCGGTTGGTTGTAATAGAGCACGAGCAATGCTCAAGCGCTGTTTTTGTCCCCCTGACAACATGATGCCCTTCTCACCGACTAAAGTTTGGTCGCCCTGCTCAAAGCGCGTCACATCACTGGCTAGTTGGCTAAGCTCTAACACTTCATCAACCTGGCTTTTTGCTAGCTCGGTATCGGCGCTACCAAAACGAATATTCGCTTCAACAGTCGCTGAAAACAGGTATGGATCTTGGGTGACCGTTTTGACGTAACGACGTAAATCGCTACGCGAGAAGCTAGTGATATCTCTCTCACCAAGCAGTACTGAACCTTGTGGAGTGTCTAAGTGATGGTTCAAACAGTTCACCAACGTCGTTTTTCCCGCACCGATACCACCTAACACACCGACTTTCTTCCCCGCGGGGATATCAAAACTGATGTCATCCAGAATCAGACGCTCCTCGCCCGGATAGCTAAAGCTAAGGTTACGAACGGAGAACGTTTTTCCTTTTAGGGATTCCACATCGAGCTCAGACAGTTTCTGCTCATCCAACTCTGGTATTTTGGCATTAAGAATAGTCTGGGCGCTTTGAATACCTACCATGCCACGCTGATAAATCGTCGCGATTCGTCCTAATTGCATCAGCGGCATGGCGAGCAAAACTGAGTAAGTTAGGAATGCTGTGATTTCACCAAGAGTCAGTTCCTGTCTCATCAACATAAAACCACCTAGACCTAGAATAATGATTTTCATTAGGTCATTGGCGTAATCGAGAACCGGCATAAAGAAGACTTGGATACGCGTGATTTTAAGGCGGCATTCAAGTAACAACTGATTCAGCTTCTCAGTCTCCGCTTTTACCCAAGGTGACATCTGCTGGCTTTTAATCAGATCAATCCCAGACAGATAACTCATCAGTTGCGCAGACAAGTTTTGAAGGCGCTTCATATGCTCTAAATGAAGTGTTTTCATACGCTTAAAGCCGACTCTAAAGATAACAAATGCAATTGAAATCGGAATGATCGAATACAGGGTTAGTTCTGGCGATATACGCCACATGTATAGCGGCGTTAGCGATAGAGCGAGCAACGCATTAAAGAATTGCAGAAAGCCAACACCAAACATCAAACGAATACCACTTAGGTCATTGTTGATGATTGAGATTAAACGGCCAGAAGCAAAGCGCTTGTGAAAGCTGTTTGGCAAGCGATTCAGTTTTCGTAGAAGAGTGGTCTTAAGTGAAGCTTCTGTAATTCGCCCGGGGTTAAGCGCGTAAATGCGAGATAGAATCCTAACAACGACCATAGCAACCGACATACCAACGACAATCCACACATGGGACTGCAACTGTTGATGTCCACTTGAAGAGGCGTCATCAATCAGGTCTATTGCCAATTGAATATAACGAGGGATTTCTACTTGTAACCAGTTAACGAGAAAAATGAACACAACCGCAAGTAAGTACGAGGTGCGATTCATGCGCAAGTAATGGGCAATAAACTGTCTTTTATTCATAACGTTCTTTGTTGAGGGCTGGCATAAAGCGACATAGCGATACTCTTGAATTAGGGTTGTATCACAGTGGTAAAGATACACCAAAAACACTTAGTTGACAATATCAACCATATTCCATTATTCGTCAGTCCTATTCATTTTTTGTATTGCAGAAACAACTTTGCCGCCAATATGGCGGCAAAGATATTAACGGTTCGAATATGAAGCGCTAACTAACACTCATACCCATGTTAGAGAATCACATCGACTTGGTCATTTTCTATGCTATATGAGTTTCTCACCTCGCTACCCAATGCTGATGGGTACCACACCTCGACCCAAACTTTATCAACATGGTTGGGCAACATTAGCGTTGTTGAAAAGTCAGTGTCTTCATTAATAGGCATTCTTAACACTTGTGAGGTGTAGTCGACAACGTCCCCATCAAACTCAGTGTACAAGCTCATAAAGCCCCGCGAACTTTGTGAACTTGCGACATCGACCGTCACAGCGACTTCCCTCTCAGTTGAGAAATCAAAGCCTTCCGGTATGGTCAGCTCGACCGAGCTCAACACTTGTGCCGCAGGCGCGACGCTAGACGTCACTGTGTTATTAGCAGATGACGAGTTGCCTGATGAAGAATCATCCGCTGGTGGGACAGAGCTTGGAGCTGATGTGGTAGAGCCACCACCACCGCCGCCTCCGCCACACGCAGCAAGGAAGACAAGAGTCACACTACTTAGCATTAGTTTTGATAGTTTCATAAATCCTCCTTGATTAATCTTCAGTAGACCAAGTTTTGTCTGAGTTAGGGTTTAGATACCAAGTCGGTTTAGAAGAACCGCCAGACGTCGCCCATTCTGCAAAGTCTGGGAACGCTTCACTGATATCAATGTACTCGGATGGGTGATTCCAAGGAGATGAAATCAAAATACCCCAAGGCATGTTTTGCGTAGTTCTGTAGTATTTTCCACTACTTGGGTCTGAATCATCTTGTGCCACACCGTAAAAGTCGCTTACTAACGTACCACGTGACGTTGGTGGAAGATCCGCTGTGTGAATTTCAAGATCTTTACCCGGAGAGCCAGTAAAACTAGAGCCATGGTAATAGCCTTCACCTGGACCAAAGATGAACGGGTCGAAACCACTCAATGGTAGAAGTGAACTTACCGTTGGTTGATCGTCGTCGTTAAACGGTAGTGAGATACTGAACGTCATTTGGTCAGACTCAAGAGACGGATTACAAGATGGATTCGTACGGTGGAACATACACTCATCGTTAATCGGGATATCGTTTTTCAAGTTCAACGAAGCGACAACAACAAGGTCACCTCCTGGCGATGCAACCGATTTATCTTCGCCCGTAAACGGTGAGATATTCACACGAGTTGCGCCGTTTTTCTGCACTCTGGCGGTCTGCAAGTCGACATCCGACTCATCAAAGCCACTCAATTTCCAACCTAAGCCGTTACCATAAGAGGCACCGTAGGCCATGATGCTACCGCTGATATCCATACGCAATACAGCATCGTCTTTACTCAGAATGGTGGTTCGGTAATAAACAACAACATCGTTTAAATCGAAGTCACCCACTTCAGGCCAGTTATCTTCGAACGCTGCAGTGTAGTAGTTAGAGTGTTGAATTGTGGTTCCCGGATCAGTCACGTTGAACACGTAATCCTCGACTTCCCCGTCACCAACGTAACCATCACTTGGAATGTTAGGGCTGCTCGCTAGACGGAAACGTGTTTGTACAGTTCCCACACTCGCATCATCAGCCACTCGAATTGGAACCACTTGGCCCCCTTCAACAACCGAATGGTTTTTCAAGATTTGTTCATCATCATCGAAAGTACCACTCAAGTCCCAGTCAGCCCAAGCTTGTAGGTAACCATTACCCACAACGTTAACGTTAATGAGACTATCCAACCCAATTTCCAAGTTAGTTAGTAGCGTAATACCGTCGTCATCATTCCCGTCAACATCCAAGTCATCACCGTTTGATAAGGCGCCCGGTTGTCCGTCAGAATCAGCATCGATATTAGCCCCGAGATAGAGCGTTGAAGAAACAGCATGCTCCGCACCGTTGCTTGCTTGTAATGTTCCATAGGTATCCGGCGCATCGCCGAAATCAGACTCGTCGGAACTCTCTATCGGATTAGTAAAACCACTTAAATCCCAGTTACCATCAAACGCTGAAAAGATTGGATTAGGGAAACCACTGCCACTGGTAGTAACAGTTTCAAACTGGAGGGTAACTATAGAGGTATTTTTGTAGGTAAATTTAACCGCACCTGACGTATCGGTTTCAGAATAATTAGTACCTGGTCCGGTGAAGAGAACTGAATTGCCATCAGCACTCTCTTCAGCAGTCAAACTGGCACTCGCGCTCCCTAGCTGATAGCTGTAAAAACCTTCGCTTTTAAATACACGAACTTGCTCTGACTGAACGGGCTCACCATCAATGTCATAACCGATCATTTCAAATTCAGGAATGGTGTAAGGGACCGAGAAAGTACCTGATAGACCATCTGTTCCGTCAAAGAACTCAAAGGTATAAATCAAACCTGCAGAACCGGCTGAGTTAGTTTGATAGAGGAAACCAATATCGCCTGACGGTTGTGTTGCGCCGACTTTGTAATTAGGTGCATGAAACACAAATGTCGCATCACCAAATACGCTACTGGATACCTTAGCATCAATGATCTTTCCATTGTGTGTACCGACATTGAGGAAGTGCATGGAGGCGCCATCGTAGGTCGGCCCTGCCCAACTGCTACTGCCGTTTGTTGATTCTATGTGATTTGAAAAATCCAAGTCCACTATGGTTGCGTGGACCGGGACACTAACTATTGCTCCGATGAGATAAATAATTTGCTTGTATTTCATAGTTAACCTCGACTTCTTCTTCGCTTAGGCGATTTCCTTGAAAAGTACGTAAACTCTGAACGGCAAAGCTAAATAAATGTGTCCCTAAAATCTGATGCTACGAGACAAAGGATGTCTACTTTTTTATTTTGGTGCCGACAAAACGAGCTGCATAAGACAAAGAAGCAAGAGAAGAGCCAAGTTTTTGAATACTTAGAAAATAAACCTAAGCCATTGAAAATATGTCTTTATTTTTCTGTAGACTTATTAAGATCAAAAATAAACAAACACTTTCTTCAAAATAGGAATCAATTTGATGAGGGAATGAGTCAACTTGACAACTTGTCATTGAAAGGAGTGTGATAAGTAGACTCCAAGCAAATAAACATGTCGCTCAAACAGCAGGGAGCTGCGTGAAACTGGAGAAATAATGACTATTGGCTGTAAGCAAAGTTGGGGGGACTGAAAGCGCTAACGGTGAACTGCTTAAATGCGGGGTGAAATTAAACAGTTCAAAGATCAATGTCGGCTGCAGTGCAGTTACAGCTGAACAATTACTGCTGTGCTATTACTGCAATATAAGCTTGGGTGAGATTAAAGCATTTCTTTTGCGATCAAATGCAACAAAAACGTCTCGCGCTCAATGCTCATGCCCTTTTTAGGGCTCTCGGCCATAGTCTTTTCATTATGAGCAATCGCTTCATGGATGTTCATCCACACAGGCTTCATTCCGTTTTTAACTTCGTAATCTTCGTAAGCCGTCTCACCAAGTTCACGATCGATCTTGCAGGAATAGCAGTAAGAAATCATATGCATGATATCTGCATCATCTTTGTACCAAGGGCGAAACTCTTCAAAAATTCCAAACGGCTTAATGCCATGAATGTTCTTTGCACCCGTCTCTTCTTCAAGCTCTCGGACCATGCCCGCAATCACATCTTCGCCTTCATCTAAACCACCACCAGGGATGGTGTAGTCGTGGTAACGCTCGGTATAAAGCATCAGAATATCTTCACCATCTAAGACAATCGCTCTGGCGGCATTACGCTTATAAACTGTTTTGTTATCTAGGTGATCGATATCTGGGTGAATGGTGGTTTTTAGGTGTCTCATGGCTCTAACTGCTCAACTGAATTTGGCGGCATCATATCATAATCATTCATAGATTCGAGGTTCATAGCGGTTCACATCAACACGCCTTCTAACTTTGTACCTCATAGCCGATAAAGCAAGAAAACATCACATAGCCTCTGAAAAGCCTTCACTCAACAATTCATGCCCTTCTATCGCCCGGCTAGCTTAGCTTGATCTAGCCCTCAAAAAGCAGCTAAACATGGCGAAATATCAACCTATTTCAATATCTTGACCAAATTAGAACAACCTTTTCTGAAATCTAAAATATACTCATTTGATAGAGCTTCTAATTGGGTTCTGTAGAACTTAACGTATTCAACTATAGAGTTATCACGTAGGAGATAAACATGAAGAAAATTGGTTTGATGGCTGTATTTGCCGTTGTATTAGGTGGTTGTGCAAACGACTATGCAGAGTATAGCGAAGGCCAACGTGTTTCAGTCGCTAATCCAGCGGCCGTTTATTGTGTTCAACAGGATGGCGAATTAGACACGGTCACAGAAAACAATCAACGCACCACTTATTGTGTTTTTGATGACGGTGAACGTATTGAGCAATGGGAATATTACCGAAATAATCATGAGCAAGACTCAGAAGCTAAAAGTGAATAGCGCTCCACTCTGATACCCACCAATCCCTTCCCCTCTTTAATTCAACCAATTACGTAAACTGGCTGCCAATTGGCAGCGGTTTACCGTATATACACACCAATTGTACACTGTTTTATTAATGACATTTCTCTGACATTGTCAAATTCCAAACAGATAGAATGCCGGCCTGTTACAAATATTTACAGGTTGAATTGAAATGAAAAACCAATCTAAAACGGAAGAGCAAACTCACATGTCTTTTGAACTCCCTGAGTTCAGCCTTTCTCAATCGACCTCTCAAGTGATCTACAAGCGTTGCCAAACCGCTTTAGTCGTTCTCGCTATTGGTATTATTGCTAACTTAGCGCTAAGAATTGATTTTGTATTGTTGAACGGAAATGTTGGTGAGATCTCAGTGACAGAGATGTTGCAACAGCTGCTACTTATCGTAACTTCAGGTTCTTTTGCTTACCTAGCGAGAAAGAGATGTGAAGTAAAACACGCTGCGGCTCTCATTAGCGCCTTCTTCGCTGTACTGTTCATTCGTGAAATGGATTTTTGGTTCGATAAGATCGCACACGGTGCATGGGTTGTTCCTGCTGCGCTAGTTGCTGGTAGCGCTATTTTTTATGCTGTAAAAAACGGCAAGCGCACTATCGATCAACTTGCCCTTATTTTGGCTTCTCCGCACATGAACCTGTTAGTGACAGGCGTAATGTTACTGTTAGTATTCTCCCGCCTATTCGGTATGGGTAGCTTTTGGCACAATGTGATGGGCGATGATTACGTTCGCGCCGTTAAAAACATTGCAGAAGAAGGCACAGAACTACTCGCCTACTGCTTAATTGCGTTTGCTAGCCTAAAAACAGTTCTTGCCATCACCAGAAAAAAATAACGATTTATCGCCACCAGCGATGCGTATGATCCGATTCAGGGTCTAACAATCGATTCAGAAAAGTTAGGTTGGTATCTAGTAACGCTAGGTACTCCCTGACTTTTTTTATATCCGTACCTATTGGAGTACCTCGAATACAGCCTTCCAATACCGGAAGCAGACTTTCCACAATACTAAACTTAGGTGAACTTCCGACTAAGCCTTTTGCTTTCGCCAAGGCTTCCAAGGAAAGCCTTTCTGGCTCCGACCTCACCATCTTCAAATCTCGCTTAAACGCTCCGGCACATACTCCTTCGAGATACACTCGGTACGTTGTAAGCACATCCATCAATAAAAACAGCTGACCTTGAGTCGTTTGGTGAGGATATGGGACTGCAACATGAGCCTCCAACTTGCGATCTATCTGCAGTTCTACGCCAAGCGCCGAACACTTTTCAATGAGAACTTTGAGCAAACCTTGCTCGTCCATTAGCGTTTGAATCTCAAAGATTCGTTGCAAGTGATAGTCATTCGACACAAACGTTATCTTTACACCTTGCCCACGAGTAAACAGACCACTCTCTATCATCTCAGCAGCTAAATTTTGGATGTTTTCTACAGTATTGGTTGAATGCTGCTCTAATAAAATCGCTCCCAGAGTAAACGGGACTTCGCGGAGGCTTTCCAACTCTCGAAAGTATCGGTGCATCGCATCGGCTTCCGAAACACTCTGCCCTTTGGTTACCCCACCACAAAAAGCGACCGCTGTAGACGAGCGACGCTCTGCGTTCAAGAACTCCGCCAGATACTTCACCAAAGCATCAACTCGACTGATTCCTTCCTCAGTCAATTCATTCTCATTAAGCCGTTTACCCAGCACAATAAGGAGGTTATTAATGCTCATTTTATGTTCAAGTCTCGTTTTGGGGATTAGATGGAGTGAATTATGTATACAATACTTGTGAACAAAAGTATTTTGAAATTCTTATAAGTTGCTCGCAATAATGCTCACTATTGCAAAGCAACACCATAAGGTACTCGACAATCAAAGTGCAGCTTAAAAGCACAATAGCACGATCATAGGGTCCACAGGGCTACGCTGGTTAGCGTTAGTTTTAGTTTTAGTTTTAGTTTTAGTTTTAGTTTTAGTTTTAAACAGAGAACGCTTTCACACATATAAGTGAAACGAACAAAATACAAATTTTACACAGAGTTCGTCCATCGAACCGTCTTCACAGGAAGTTACTATGCTGTCTATTTTTGATATCTATAAAATTGGGGTTGGGCCTTCTAGCTCCCATACAAATGGACCAATGATCGCAGGGTTTAATTTTACCCAAAAGATTGAATCTGTACTTGACCAAGTTACCCGTATTCAAATCGACTTATACGGCTCACTATCATTAACAGGTATCGGCCACCACACTGACCGAGCAACCCTGTTAGGTCTACTTGGCAACCGCCCTGATACCATCAAAATAACCAGTGCTAATCTAGCAATGCGCAAAGCGATTGAAGACAAGTCTCTTATGGTGAGTGGTCACCATGAGATTCACTTCGATGTAGAGAGCGACTTGCTCTTTCACAAAACCAATCTGCCGCTTCATGAAAACGGTATGACAATCTCTGCGTTTGATGCGAGCGGTAAACTTTTGGATATGGAAACCTACTACTCGATAGGTGGTGGTTTCATCGCAACTGCAGATGAGCTGCAAAACGGCAAACAAGAGTCTGAAACCCAAGTTGAATTCCCTTTCTCATCTGCTGACCAACTCCTTGAGCTCGCTGATAAGAATGGAATGAGCCTTGGCGGATTAATCCTACGCAACGAAGTATCCTTCCAAGATATGGAAGCCATTGACCAAAAAGCAGATCAAATCTGGAAGGTGATGTCACTGTGTATGCAGCGTGGTTTTGATACTGAAGGTATCCTAGATGGTGGCCTTGAAGTCACACGTCGAGCTCCCGCTCTTTTGAAAAAACTTGAAGCGAATGCCTCGATTGAGAACGATCCAATGGAGATCATGGATTGGATTAACCTATTTGCCTTTGCCGTAAGTGAAGAAAATGCAGCTGGTGGCCAAGTGGTCACATCGCCAACCAACGGTGCGGCTGGCGTTATTCCTGCAGTATTAATGTACTACCATCGTTTCATCAAAGAACTGGATACCAAACAGCTCAAAGACTTTTTAGCGGTATCTGGCGCCATCGGTATTCTATACAAAACCAATGCGTCTATTTCAGGTGCAGAGGTAGGCTGCCAAGGTGAAGTTGGCGTATCTTCTTCAATGGCAGCGGCTGGCTTAACGGCCCTTCGTGGTGGCAGTAACGAGCAAATCTGTATTGCCGCTGAGATCGCGATGGAGCACTCACTGGGTATGACCTGTGACCCAATTGGCGGACTGGTTCAAGTACCATGCATTGAGCGTAATGCGATGGGCGCAATGAAGGCGATCAACGCATCACGTATGGCACTAAAACGTACGAGTAAATGTCTTATCTCGTTAGACAAAGTTATCGAGACCATGTACCAAACAGGTAAAGACATGAACAAGAAGTACCGAGAAACGTCGTTAGGCGGCTTAGCGGTGATACACATGGCGCCACCGTGTGAATAGCAGACAAGAACACGAGTTCACAATGCCCTTGTAGAAGGGTCATTCTTGTAAACTTAGTTTTCAATATCAAAACAAAGCCAGCCACCAAGCTGGCTTTTTTATGGTTCATCGCGGATTAGCGGGAACTAAAAACAAAAACGGTAGTAAGTGATATGGTTTAGTCGCCAAACAAAAATCATACACAAACTACCGTTT
>NZ_VTYC01000042.1:0-44788 GCF_013114115.1 Vibrio sp. 070316B
GCCATCTAAATATTGCTTAGCAATGATACATTTTAGCTCTCGGCTATATTTGGACATAAAAAGACCCCCAATAATTGGTGTCCAACTATTGGGGGTCAGTTCATTTGATAGGGCTTTTTCTTATGGGGGGGGGGAATAATCAGGAGCTGTGGATGACTAGCTTGTCTTCTCTGGTTCTTTCAGAGTTAACATACCTTCGGTCACGATAAAGTTGATGATGGTGTCTAACCCTTTGCTCTCTTTGAGGTTGGTAAACACAAACGGCTTGGTTGGACGCATACGTTGCGTGTCTTGCTCCATCACTTCTAGAGACGCACCAACATACGGCGCTAAATCAATCTTGTTAATCACCAACAGATCCGAGCGAGTAATACCCGGGCCGCCTTTACGTGGGATCTTCTCCCCTTCTGCAACGTCAATTACATAGATGGTCAGGTCAGCAAGCTCTGGGCTGAATGTCGCACTCAGGTTGTCACCACCACTCTCAACAAACACCACATCAAGATTTTTGTGCAACTTAGCCAGCTCCTCAACGGCTGCGAGGTTCATCGACGCATCTTCACGAATCGCGGTATGCGGGCAACCGCCAGTTTCCACACCGATAATACGGTCAGGTTCTAAAGCTTCAGCACGGGTGAGGATCTTTGCATCTTCTTGGGTGTAGATGTCATTGGTCACGACCGCAATATTGAGCTTGTCGCGAATTGCTTTACACAGCACCTCAAGCAGTGCGGTTTTACCTGAGCCTACTGGGCCACCGATACCAATTCGAAGCGGTTGCTTATAACTTTCCATAGTCTTGTTCCTTATATTCTTTCTACTATCTCGTTGCGTTATGAACGAAATAGTCGTGTGTATTGCGTTTCATGCAGCGAGCTCGCTAGTGCCATTGATGGCGAGAAGCTGCCCACCATCCAGTCTTCCATCGCGCGTGCTTTTTCAATCACGTCAGGAAAGGTGTTGGTGATGTTAATCAGTGCTAACTGCCCATCGGTCTGCCCTAAAGGCACCAACTTGACGCCTGCAGTAACGATATTTTCAAGCCAGCTCCATAGATAGCCCTGCTTGAGGCTTTCCAAATCAATGTTCCAGTGTTGAGCTGCGATACACATTCCTAATAGCTGGTTTGGGTGGCTATCAATCGACTCCACTTCCGAAGTATCGATATCTAATCGCTTTAGCAAGGTGTTTAGCGCCAGCCCACGCTGCTTTTCTTCTGCTCGTAATTCACTGGTTTCACGGCTTGAGTACAAGTAATTGCACCAATGCTCAATCTCATCGAGTTCACCTTTTTCTAGAGCATGATAAAGGCGCTCTAAGATGGGCAGTTCCAAAGTCGCAACACTGGAGCTGACGATGGTATTTAGCCACTGCTCCATGCTGCTCCGGTCGGTCACCCACCCAGCTTCGACCGCTAGTTCTAAACCTTGTGAGTAGGTGAAACCACCGATCGGCAGCGACGGACTGATCAATTGAAATAGGCGATAGCTCGCGACATTCGCTGTTGCTTGCATGCTTATCTCCTTTTGAGCAATTTAAGCCGCCATCAAAAACAGCGCACTCAACGAAGCAACACCCACTGAAGCCCACTTGGAATACAATGCTTTACCCACGAAGTAGCCTGCGGCAATCAGACCAAATGCCGTGATACCCATACCCGCAGCGAACTGCGCGAGGCCAGATGCTGCTTCAACTCCGTGTGCGTAACCGTGGAAGAATAGGAAGCCGATTGAAACCGCTAGCACAGTATTGACCTTGGTGGTTGACGGAGAGAACACATGCCACAAGCACAAGCTTACTGCGAATAGAGAGGCGATGATTGCTGGCTCGACAACCACAGAGAAGCCCAACACTTTGCCCACTAATAGGCCCGCCATAAGAGAGACAAGACCACCACCGACTAAAGCGGATTTAACCTTGTTTGAATAAGAGAGCGCGCCAATCAACATACCAAATGCCACCAGCATAATAAGATGGTCAACGCCAGTTACTGGGTGTGTTAAGCCAGATAAAAATGAGTGAGAACCGTGATCATGCCCTGGGTGAGCGAAAGCCAACGTTGGTGTTGTTAGCGAAGCGATTGTTAATGTAGTTAAGCCTGTAGCGTATTTAAAGTTCATCGCGTAATCCTTGCGTTATTCTTATCGTTGTTGTGTTTATAAATTAATGTGTCTCAAATGACTCGATTAATGATGGTGGTGATGACCGCCAGAGCGACCACCATAAGCGCCACCTTCAGGTTCAAAGGGTTGCTTTTCAGTAGTCACTGTCGCGCCCAAACCTTCAACCATTTCGTCCAAAACATGGTCGTGTTGATAACGCACCCAGCCCGCCTCGACTTGCAGTGGCACATGTCGGTTGCCAAGGTGATAAGCAACACGAGTTAACAGATGCGAGTCTTCACAGTAAACGGTCGACACGGTTTCCGGCGCCGCTTTTACTTCAACAGTTAAGCCACACTCACTAGTTAATTGTTCTCCGCCACGCAAGATATGACCGCGTGGTAGAAACAACCCTGCATCACGGCCATCATCCAATGTCACCTTAAGGCGGCTTTTGATGCGGCTATCGATCGGTAGGCTTAAAAAGCCATCTGGAGCCGTGTTCAACTCCGCTTGAATTTGAGTAAGTTCAATCATGCTATTACCTCAATCTCCTTGTGAGATTTATAACGTTCAAAATAAGAGTCTTCAGCCAAGAGCTAAAATACGAGCTTCAGCCGAGCTATCAAAATAGAAAATATCGCTGTGCCATTGGCAGTTCTTCAGCCGGCTCACACGTCAGCAATTCACTGTCAGCACGTACTTGATACGTCTGAGAGTCGACTTCAATCTTTGGCATCCAATCGTTCAGCTTCATGTCAGCCTTACTGATGTTTCGGCAGTTGCTGACTACACCAATCAGGCTCTTTAGTCCCAACTGCTTATCGATGTTCTGTGCTTTGGCTTCTTTGGAAACAAATAGCATCGATGTGTTCTGACACGCCTTGCCATAGCTACCAAACATAGAGCGGTAGTGAACGGGCTGAGGTGTTGGAATAGAGGCATTAGGGTCGCCCATCGGTGCCATCGCGATCATGCCGCCTTTCAGAATCACACTTGGCTTTACACCAAAGAAAGCCGGTTTCCATAAAACAAGATCCGCCAGTTTGCCTTCTTCAATCGAACCGATTTCATGCGCCATACCGTGAGTGATGGCTGGGTTAATGGTGTACTTTGCAACGTAGCGACGAAGACGGAAGTTATCGCTGTAGTCGGAATCTTCTTTTAGGCTGCCACGCTGCACCTTCATCTTGTGTGCGGTTTGCCAAGTTCGAGTCACCACCTCGCCTACGCGCCCCATTGCTTGCGAGTCAGAGGCGATCATCGAAAAGGCACCTAAATCATGAAGAATGTCTTCTGCAGCAATGGTTTCACGGCGGATACGCGATTCAGCGAACGCAACGTCTTCAGCAATCGATGGAGAAAGGTGGTGACACACCATCAACATATCCAAGTGCTCATCAACTGTATTGACCGTGTAAGGTCGTGTTGGGTTGGTAGAAGAAGGCAGAACGTTGGGCTCGCCTGCAGCGCGGATAATATCGGGAGCATGGCCACCACCCGCGCCTTCGGTGTGGTAGGTGTGAATTACGCGATCACCGATCGCACCCAAAGTCGATTCAACAAAGCCTGACTCATTCAAGGTGTCTGTGTGAATCGCAACTTGTACGTCCATCTCGTCAGCAACACTCAAGCAAGTGTCAATTGATGCAGGTGTTGTTCCCCAGTCTTCATGTAACTTCAAGCCCACTGCGCCGGCTGCGACTTGTTCACGCAATGCTTCCGGTTGGCTAGCATTGCCTTTCCCGAGTAAACCAAAGTTCATTGGGAATTGGTCGAGCGACTCCAACATACGGTGCATGTTCCACGGACCAGGTGTACAGGTCGTCGCATTGGTGCCTGTATTTGGCCCAGTACCACCACCTATCATGGTCGTCACACCCGACGCCAGCGCCTCTTCAATCTGTTGTGGGCAGATAAAGTGAATGTGTGAATCGATACCGCCAGCCGTCAGGATCGAACCTTCACCTGCCAAAATTTCCGTGCCCGGGCCAATGACTATATCGACGCCCGGCTGAACGTCTGGGTTACCCGCTTTACCCAACGCTTGAACTCGTCCATCTTTGATGGCGACATCGGCTTTTACTATGCCCCAATAGTCCAACACAATCGCGTTAGTGATCACCAAGTCAGGTGTTTCGGCACTTGGACGTTGGCTTTGCCCCTGTCCATCACGAATCACTTTACCGCCGCCAAACTTCACTTCATCACCATATACGGTGTAATCCTTTTCAACTTCTAGCCACAAATCGGTGTCAGCAAGACGCACTCGGTCACCGACTGTAGGCCCAAACATTTCGGCATAAGCCTGTTTGGATATCGTCGCCATGATCTAATCCTTTGTTGTTTTAATTCTTTCTATGGGAGCGCTTAGAGCTTGCCCATCACCTTTCCTTGGAAGCCATAAATCTCTAACTTACCGGCGTAGCGCACTAACTCGACGCTACGTGACTGACCCGGTTCAAAACGGGTGGCAGTACCTGCCGGGATATTGAGTCGAAACCCTTTAGTGGCTTCTCGGTCAAATATCAAAGAAGGGTTTGCTTCATAGAAATGGTAATGAGAGCCAATTTGCACAGGACGGTCGCCAATGTTTTGCACCTTAACCGACGTCGTGTCTCGGCCTTCATTTAAAGTAATGTTGCCCGGAGCGGTTTCGACTTGCCCGGGAACTAAGCCTGAATATTGTTTGGTGGAACCAGCCATACTACTTCTCCCTAAACGATAGGTTCATGAACGGTCACCAATTTGGTGCCATCGGGGAAAGTCGCTTCGACTTGTACATCTGGGATCATGGAAGGGATTCCCTCCATAACGTCATCGACGGTAAGCAGTGTGCGTCCAAAATCCATCAGTTCCGAAACGGTTTTTCCCTCACGGGCACCTTCTAGAATGGCACTGCTGATCAGCGCAATAGATTCTGGATAGTTGAGTTTTAAGCCTTTTTGTTTGCGCTGCTGTGCCAGCATTCCTGCGCAGAAGATAAGTAGCTTATCTTTTTCTCTTGGTGTTAATTCCATTTAGCCGCCCGCTGTTAGTGTTGTTTTCTTATTGCTCAGAAACGCATGAGCAGTAAGTGGGATTCAGTCACAGCAAGCTTGAAAAAATGTACCGAGGGCCGGAAGTCACCCTCGGTACAAATAGGGCTAATCGCTAAGTCGCCCAAATCCTTGGTAAATCAGGAGTCGTACCATACAAATGAGAGCGAGTTGCTTGCCATATCTGACCAAAGGCCTGGAGAATATCTTCACTCCAATTGCCCAAAGCTCGCACCACAATCAATCCTTCTATTTGTGTCGCGCCCAATATTAATGTGGGGTCACTCGACATTTTCGATGAGTCTGATTGCTGTGAAGCTTGCTGTGTAATAGATAAGAGCAAGCTCTGTACCAACTCTAAATCTTGCTTCTCATTTGAGGTGAGATAAAAGGTTCCCATCATAGAATAGTCAAGTAACCCCATATTTATCATCAACTTATTACCACCGTGAAAGTTAAATCCTTCCGTAAGAAGCAGTTGATTATCAAGATAGATTTCCGTTTTCCCGACGAGGTGACCATGCTCAAATCCCTCATTCTGTGCAGGCCGTCCAAAACAGTGCATCTCCCACCCCCAAAACTGTGCACCCTTTTCTAGGCGTATTTCAGTATCGAGTCGAACATGTGCATTGGGGAAAAAGATGTTCTCTTGCGGCATCCACTCCAAGCGAGCCCCTTTCTCCACACGTAAGGTTTGCTTCTGCTTGGCGTACTTGTTGTTGGAACGATAGAACTTGGTCGCACCAGGTGTAGTAATCAACGCGTGAGCACCGTGCTCAAGATTCACGTTAATATTGAGAGTGTCACCACCTACCACTCCGCCGGGGGGATGGAGTAAGTAGGTGTGACACGTTTCCCCATCAGGATACAGGGGGCGTTGCACCGCAAGCGGACCAGACTGCTGACGATTCTTTAATACGGTTTTATCACCACGATCGACAAAGGTGAGGTTTAAATTCGCTTGCCAACCATCACGAATATCTTGTTCGATGGTCTCATTCAGAGACAGTGCTTCTACTAAAGAAGCCTTGCTTACTTCATTCGGAGAAAAGAGAGAATTCATACGGTTAGGTACTCCTTAATCAAAGACTCATCGAGCCCTGTCATTTCACCTTCTGCCACTTGGCGTCCACGGTCGAGAATACAAAAACGGTCACCGACCTTTCTTGCAAACGGCAGCTTCTGTTCAACCAACAGAACCGTGAGCCCCATTTTCTCGTTGAGCATGCGAATGATGTCGCCAATCTCTTGCACAATATTGGGTTGAATACCCTCCGTCGGCTCATCCAAGATCAATAGCTTTGGATTAACCACCAGCGCACGCCCAATCGCTAGCTGTTGCTGCTGGCCACCCGATAAATCACCACCGCGACGATGTAGCATCTCTTTTAACACTGGGAAAATATCGAAGATGAATTCAGGGATCTTGCGGTCACCCTTTTTACGAATCGGTAAACCGACCTCTAGATTTTCTTGAACAGTGAGCATTGGGAAGATCTGGCGACCTTGTGGTACATAGCCGATCCCTTGGCGTGGGCGGTCCTCGGCATCGGTTTTCAAAAGTGACTCACCCGATAAAGAAATGTCACCGCTTTCAACCTTCACCAACCCCATAATGCATTGCAGCAAGGTGGTTTTACCGACACCGTTGCGCCCCATTAACACCGTGCATTTTCCTTCTGGGATCTGCATATCCAAATCCCATAACGTGTGGCTCTCACCGTAATATTGATTAACTGATTTAACCTCTAACATCCTATTCTCCGAGATAAACTTGTTTAACTTCAGGGTGAGCCTGCACTTGATCCATGGTGCCTTCTGCCAACACGTGACCTTGATGAAGCACGGTGATGTGGCTAGCAATCGAACGAACGAAATCCATATCGTGTTCAACTACAACCACCGAGTGCTTACCTGCCAGCGAGTTAAGAAGTTCAGCGGTGCGGTCCATTTCTTGGTGAGTCATACCTGCAACGGGTTCATCCACCAGCAATAGCTTAGGGTTTTGCATCAGCAACATACCGATCTCTAACCACTGTTTTTGTCCATGAGACAGATTGCCCGCCAAGTTTGCGGCTTCGTCTTTGAGGTGAATAAGCTCTAGTACCGAGGTGAGTTTGTCTTTCTGCTCACCAGACATCACGGCGGTGAAAGTTGCCCACACAGAGCGATCGCCCGCCATCGCCAACTCAAGGTTCTGCCACACGGTTAAACACTCAATCACGGTCGGCTTTTGGAACTTACGCCCAACACCTGCATTAGCAATTTCAGCTTCGTTCATCTTAAGTAGATTGATGTTCGAACCTAACCACACTTCTCCGGTATCTGGCTTAGTTTTCCCGGTGATGATGTCCATCATGGTGGTTTTACCTGCGCCATTAGGGCCGATGATGCAGCGCAGTTCGCCCTCTTTGATGTAGAGATTGAGGTCGTTAATCGCTTGGAAGCCATCGAAGTTCTTATTCACCCCTTCTACATACAGCAGCACGTTATGACGGGTATCGATCGCGGGATGAATATCGGGCTTGAGGTAATCGAAGACTTCATCTCGACGAGTGAACGCCTGAACCGATTCCTTCACGTTGTTGAATTTAGTCATGCGATCACCTCCTTAGCTTTATGCTGATCATCCTGCTCTTGTCCTGCGTCTTGTGAATTCGATGCTTTGCGTAGCTGTTGCCACTTTTCACTGACAAAACCAATCACACCCTGTGGGAAGTACATGGTCGAGAGAACGAATAGACCACCGAGAGCGAAAAGCCACACCTCAGGGAACTCGACCGTAAACCAGCTCTTGGCGTAGTTGATGATCAGCGCACCAACGATGGCACCAAACAGAGTGGCGCGACCGCCCAAGGCAACCCAAACCACAATCTCAATCGAGTTAAGCGGTGCAAACTCTCCAGGGTTGATGATGCCGACTTGAGGAACGTATAAAGCACCCGCAATACCTGCGATAACCGCAGACAGTACAAATACCCATAGCTTGATGCCATCGACGTCGTAACCCATAAAGCGAGTGCGAGACTCGGTATCACGAATCGCCAGTGCCACACGCCCCAATCGACTGGTCACTACCATGCGACAGACGATGTAACTGAGAATGAGCGAGATACCCGTCGCGACAAACAGACCAATCTTGACCGCATCACTCTGTAAACTCAGGCCGATGATGTCTTTAAAGTCCGTCAGCCCGTTGTTGCCACCAAAGCCCATCTCATTGCGGAAGAACGCCAGCATCAAGGCGTAAGTTAATGCTTGAGTCATGATCGAAAGATAAACACCAGACACGCGAGAGCGGAAAGCCAAATAACCGAACAAATAAGCCAATGCGCCCGGCACCAACACCACCATCAGACAAGCGAACCAGAACTGATCAAAGCCCTGCCAAAACCACGGCAACGCAGACCAATCAAGGAACACCATGAAATCAGGCAGGATAGGATCACCATAAACCCCACGGTCACCAATCTGACGCATCAGGTACATGCCCATCGCATAACCACCAAGTGCAAAGAAAGCGCCATGGCCTAGGCTCAGTATTCCGAGATAGCCCCATACAAGATCGAGTGCCAACGCCAACATTGCGTAACTCAGGTATTTGCCCATCAGTGAGATAGTAAAAGTCTCAACATGAAGTGGATGCCCACTTGGCAACATGGTGTTAGCCAGTGGGATAAGAATCACGGCTGCAAGAATGGCAAGGATGGTTAGTTGCCCACCTTTGTCACCACGCATCGCCGAAAGTACAAATGATTTAGACTGCATGATGTTGTCCTTAACCTTCAGCCGCACGACCACGCTGCGGGAACAATCCGCGTGGGCGTTTTTGAATAAATAGAATGATGAAAACCAGTACTAAAATCTTGGCGAGTACAGCGCCAGCCCATGGCTCTAAGATCTTATTGAACAAACCAAGACTCAGACCTGCGACGAGTGTTCCCCACAAGTTGCCGACTCCGCCGAACACCACCACCATGAAAGAATCGATGATGTACGCCTGCCCCATATTCGGGCCAACGTTCGTCAGTTGAGACAGTGCCACACCCGCAACACCGGCAACGCCAGAACCTAAACCGAAGGTCATCGCATCAACTCGTTCAGATCGAATACCCATCGCACGCGCCATACCACGGTTTTGAGAAACCGCACGAACCTGTAAACCTAGCGGCGTTTTCTTAAGAACCATCAACAAGCCCATAAACACCAAACCACAGAACAAGATGATATATAAACGGTTGTAGGTCAGAGACAACATTGGGTTCAATTGCAGTGCGCCAGACATCCATTCAGGTGTGCTCACTGAACGATTTAATGGAGAGAAAATAGAGCGAACGGCTTGTTGCAAGATCAAGCTGATACCGAAGGTTGCGAGTAAGGTTTCCAATGGGCGTCCGTAAAGGTGACGAATCACACTTCGCTCAATCGCAATACCGACCAAACCAGAAACAATAAACGCTGCCGGAATAGAGAGAATCAGCGCTAAACCTATGTGATTAGGCATCAATAACTGCAATACATAGGTGGTGTATGCGCCAATCATGATCAGCTCGCCATGAGCCATGTTGATCACGCCCATCACGCCAAAGGTGATCGCCAAGCCTATACCTGCCAGCACTAATACCGAACCTAAACTCAAGCCGAAGAATACGGTCTCAACGCCCGAGTACAGTGCTTGGCTCTGTTGATAACTATCAAGAGCACGCTCTGCCGCGGCCAATACTTTTGGATCTTGCTCGCTGTTGAGCAGTTGGTTTAGCGTCCTTAGCACGACGGATTGTTTGAAGTCGCTAACTCGTTCAATTGAAGCCACACGAGCTTGTGTAGCAGCACTACTATCCAGAGAAGTATAAATCGCGAGTGAGAGGTCCATGAGATCAGCGACCTTAGTCTCGGGCTCATTTGCTCTCAGCTCGGACAGGCGGTTAATGATATCGGCATCTTTGGTTCCCAATAGATCAGAGACCGCCTGATAACGCACATCTGGATTGCTACTGTTTAAGCCAATCGAGGCAATTTCACCACGTAAGATCCCACGAAGTTTGTTATTCACGCGAACCTTTTTAAACTGTCTCGCATTCTCGATATTCAGCGTTGAATCATCCCATACAGACTGAGCTGACGTCGCTGTTTTGATGCTTTGAATGAGGTAGAGCTGTTTGTATTGCTCGCTCTGTTTGTCACTAAAATAGTAAAGGTTTCCGTTTAACCAACCATCCAGAATAGGTTTCGACACATCTTCCGTTTGCGTCTCAATCACCCAATCAATAGCTAATTCTTTATCCGATGTTTTCTTACCAACTAGCGCCTTGGTAAAGCTAGCTTCATCCGTTATTCCAGCAAAAGCCAACTGAGCACTGACTGCCATAAGCAATAGCGCCTTAAGTACGTTCAATACGTTTTTCATCCCTGCTTCCTTAATCCACCTAGCTAGATATTGTTATTTTTGCTCAGTGGACATTTGGAGAATTATTGTTAGTTGAAACGATGAGCCTTCCGTTTGCTACACCTCTTACACAGATGCTTTCTTCGCAAACAAGGAGGCTCAATGCTCCTAAATTAACGCTCTAGTTACCGCCAGAACACTTCTTGGTTTCGACGTTAAACGCACCACATGAGAATGGCTTAGACCAGCTAGAGAACAGCTTCGCTGATTCAGGCAGGTAACTCGACCAAGCGTCACCCGCAACGAGACCTGTGGTTTCCCAAACGATATCGAATTGACCATCATCTTGGATTTCACCGATCAGGACTGGTTTAGTGATGTGGTGGTTTGGCAGCATGGTTGAGTAGCCGCCCGAAAGGTTAGGAACAGACACGCCAATCAAGGCATCTTGCACAGATTCAGGATCGGTTGTGCCCGCGTTGGTTACCGCTTGCGCCCACATATTGAAGCCAACATAGTGCGCTTCCATTGGGTCGTTGGTGACACGCTTTTCACTCTTGATGAATGACTGCCACGTTTCAACGAACTCTTCATTGGCTTCAGTATCAACACTCATGAAGTAGTTCCAAGCCGCAAGGTGGCCAACCAGTGGTTCGGTATCCATACCTGACAGTTCTTCTTCACCAACAGAGAATGCAATAACTGGGATGTCTTCAGATGAAATGCCTTGTGCGCCCAGTTCTTTATAGAATGGGACGTTCGCATCGCCGTTCACAGTAGAAACCACAGCGGTTTTCTTGCCCGCTTCACCGAACTTCTTGATATCTGAAACAATAGACTGCCAATCAGAGTGACCAAATGGCGTGTAGTTGATCATGATGTCTTCTTCTGCGACACCTTTATCTTTTAGGTAGGCTTCAAGGATCTTGTTGGTGGTGCGTGGGTAAACGTAATCCGTGCCTGCTAGAACCCAACGCTCAACTTCCAGCTCTTCCATCAAGTAATCCACAGCAGGAATTGCTTGTTGGTTTGGCGCTGCGCCAGTGTAGAAAACGTTTTTCGACGACTCTTCACCTTCATACTGTACTGGGTAGAAAAGGATGCTGTTGAGCTCTTCAAAGACAGGCAGCATGGATTTACGTGATACCGATGTCCAACCACCGAACACCACATCCACTTTCTCTTTTTCGATCAGCTCACGCGCTTTCTCAGCAAATAGCGGCCAGTTTGATGCAGGGTCAACGACTACAGGCTCAAGCTTTTTACCTAGCAAGCCGCCCTTTTTGTTCTGCTCTTCGATGAGCATTAACACGGTATCTTTCAGTGTGGTTTCACTGATCGCCATGGTGCCAGATAGTGAATGTAGAACGCCGACCTTTATGGTCTCGTCAGCCGCAAACACTGATGCAGAAGAAAATGAAAGTGTTGTACACAGTGCAGCTAGCGATAAATTGAACACCTTGTTCATGATAGTACTCCATAATTGTATTTTTGTTATTCAATTACAGAGTTACAAGAAGAGTGCCAAACTCAATAAGTAACCATTAAAAACATAAGTGATTGTATTAAATAGATTTAAAAACAAACCACACCAATAGCGTGCATAGCAACCATGTAACTATGTTTCATACTGGTGCAGTGACAATAAGAATGACCCAAGATGATACATAACCCCAGAATGGGCACAAAAAAGGCCCAATACATAGGTATTGGGCCTCTTAATGAAAGCTATGGTTACGATACTTACTGTTATCGCTTTCAAGCTAGTCCGCAACTTGGAACTCGAACTTTACTCTCGACTTAGATTTAAGCTCGTTACAGTCACCGTTACAAAAATAGCTCGCGGCACCACAGGCTTGAAGTTTCTCTAACTGGCTGCTGCACTCTGGGCAGAACCCTACTTTAGTAAAATGTACCTGACAACTTTCACAGTGGTATTGTCCGTCCCAGCCAAGCTCTGACTGACACTTAGGGCAGATATTTTCACTCATTAGTATTTCCTAATTCACGACTCTTTTTACAATCTACTACTGCTTGGATTTAGCTTGTTTGATTTGGTACATGTTCTTATCAGCTTGTGCGATCAACTGCTCTAACCCCTGTGGATCTTTTTCACAAGCAAGACCTACACTGACTGAGAACTGCACATCATTAATATAAAGCGCTTGTTGTAGTGTTTTCTCTAAACCGTGGTAGAAGCTAACAACGCTATCTTTATCATCAAAACAAGAGAACACCACAAATTCATCACCACCATAACGGCCTATCTTGGCACACGCTGTCGTAGAATCATCAAGCACTCTAGCAACCGCCAATAGCACATCATCGCCAAAGCTATGACCGTAGGTGTCATTGATTGATTTGAATTTATCGACATCGACAAACAGACACGCCATCACCTTCTGTGCAAAACAGCGCTTGGCCAAGACCTTTTCAGCTTCATTGAACAAGGCACGACGATTCAAGCAGTGGGTAAGAGAATCACGATTCGCGAAAAAGTTAAGCTGGTTTTCCAGCTCGTACTTTTCTAATGCTACCGAATATAGAGAAGCGAGCAGCTCCAAAATCTCAAGTTCGAATGCATGTGGTTCGGAAACATATTGGCTGTATATAGCGAAAGTACCAAGTACATTCCCGTTTGAAGAAAGAATTGGCACAGACCAGCAGGCATGAAGGTTAGCCTGGTTTGTTAACGCCAAGAAAGGTGCCCAGTTAGGGTGGGTATTGATGTCTGAGACCATCACTGCTTTTTTAAGCGCAGCAGCCTCACCACACGAACCAATTCCAACACCTATACCAACGCCCTCTATCTGTTGATTATAGAAATCAGGCAAATTCGGAGCATATTCGAGGTGCAAAGTCTGAGACTCAGCGTTGAGCAGTAAAATTGAAGCCATACGCTGACCAAAAAGCAGCTCTGTGAGCTCTATGATCTTGCGGTTTAAGTCCTTGCGATCCATCCCAAGGGCAAGCTTCCGAAGCAACCTATTGACTGCTCGGTGGCCTTCTAATAAAAATTGTTGTTCCATTCACTAAAGCTTTCAATTATTTAATCGGGTACAGCCTGTTCTTATGCAAGCTTGTTATTGATTAATAATAACACACTTAATTACCACGACACACAATCGAAGATCATAGGTTGATCTTTCGCTTTATCTATTTTGATCAGCGATCTACCCAAAAAAGAATATTTATATCACCACATACCGAAAGCATAAGTTACATGTGCTGCATTTCAATTTTAAACAGTTGATTATATTAAAAGTGACAACTTAAAACAGAATAAACAGCACAAGTCATTTCGATCTATTACTCAAATCATCGAATTACATGCGTCAGCATTTCAATGTTTTGGTCATCTAGCTGGGTCAGCTTAACGGACAGTGCACCAAGCTCTGAGGTATTTCCAATGTGTGTGCCACCACAAGGAATAGTGACCTGAGTATCTTCATCAAGCTGCCACTCCCAGTAACGAGAGTCTGTTAACGTCTCGCCCTCTAACCTCATCGTCACTGCTGTTGGTTGTGCTAACCAAACAGATACCAGTTCGTTAACATCAGCTTCAATGACCTCAAGGTTCACCAGCATGTCTGCCACATTAAGGCCGCGCTTCTTCAAGGTTTTACCCAGGCGATAAGTGTCTTTACACAGCTCTGGCGTTACAAAACTGGTTACTTGAGCGTAGCTGTTAAAGTCATAGCTACCCAGTGGATCTTTGCGGTCTGCATCTTTACGCCAATAACTGTCAGCTAAGACCTTATTCAACGCTAAGAAAGCGACATGTCCAGCGCTATGGCCACGGCTAAGGCTTGCTTGGTACTCTTTATCAACCGACAGCGATACCTGCTCGTTAATACTTATCTTAGAAGCAGATACAGGTAGCTGGTGGACTACCACAAACACCCAACCCTCTGTATCTCGCTTAACAGGAATATCTGCTGCTACATAAAGTTTGCCAGTAGATTGTTCTATCGCGCCAACTAAGCAATCATCAACGGTATATTGCACGCCACCAAGGTTAACGGTGCCTTTATCTGCTGGGTGATCTGGCCAAATATGGCTAACAGGATGAAAAGGAGTCACATCTGTGATCAAGTAGGTTTTGCTCTCATCACTTTCAACATACAGAACTTTTGCCTCAAGCTGCCAAGTCTGGTGGCAGAATTGGGTGATGGTCGGTGTGATTGCTGCTGGTGTAATCAAGTCGCTCGTTGTCATGTCGTTCTTCTTTTGGAATCTAGTCTAGGTCGCTTACTGATAATTCCTCGCAAGGGGCGGTTATCAGATAACGTAAATTTTGCTTAAAAAAATACCCGAGACAGGCTCGGGTATCAAATCTATTCAAAAGGACTATTTACGTCCTTTAACCATGCTCATCATGCGCTTACGTTTGCGCTCTTGAGAGATAGTTAGCTTGTTCGTCTTAGCTTCAAATGGGTTTTCGCTGTTCTGGAATTGAATACGAATTGGCGTACCCATGATTTCTAGTGAACGACGGTAGTAATTCATCAGGAATCGCTTGTATGAATCTGGCAAGTCACGAACTTGGTTACCGTGGATAACGATAATTGGTGGGTTATAACCACCCGCGTGCGCGTATTTCAGTTTCACACGACGGCCACGAACCATAGGTGGTTGGTGATCATCAGTCGCCATCTTCATGATACGAGTTAGGACAGACGTACCAACACGGGTTGTCGCTGACTTGTAAGCCTCTTGAACCGATTCAAACAAGTGACCAACACCAGTACCGTGAAGTGCCGAGATGAAGTGAATACGTGCGAAATCAACGAAACCTAAACGACGGTCTAGCTCTTTCTTAACGCGCTCTTTCACGTCGTTATCTAGGCCATCCCACTTGTTTACTGCGATCACGATTGAACGACCAGCGTTCAATGCAAAGCCTAGTAAGCTCAAGTCTTGATCTGAGATGTTCTCACGAGCATCAATCACAAGTAAAACTACGTTCGCATCTTCAACCGCTTTCAACGTTTTAACAACCGAGAACTTTTCTACGGTTTCGTTGATGTTTTTACGACGACGTACACCCGCAGTATCGATCAGAACGTATTCACGCTCATCACGGCTCATTGGGATGTAGATAGAATCACGAGTAGTACCAGGCATATCGTAAACAACCACACGCTCTTCACCTAGGATACGGTTAGTTAGCGTTGACTTACCTACGTTTGGACGACCAATAATAGCAAGCTTGATTGGCTGATCTTGCAGACGCTTGAACTCTTGTTCCGCTTCTTCTTCAGTGAAATCAACCTGCTCTGCTTCTTCGTCTTCAAATTCTGTTAGATCGCTAATTTCACCCTGCTCAGCTTTCAGTGCTTCAGCAAATGGGTTTAGAGCAAGATCAATCAGTGCAGTAACGCCACGACCGTGCGCTGCAGCGATTTGGTACATGTCTTCCACACCTAGCTGCCAGAAGTCAGCACTTGCTGCATCAGGGTCAATACCATCAACCTTGTTTACTACAAGCATTGAAGGCTTTTCTAGTTGACGAAGGTGCTTCGCGATAGCAACGTCAGATGGTGTTAGACCAGCACGGCCATCTACCATGAACAGCACAACATCAGCTTCGTCGATCGCTGCTAATGACTGCTCTGCCATTTTAGTTTCAACACCTTCTTCGGTACCGTCGATACCACCAGTGTCGATAACAATAAACTCATGCTCACCAAGTTGAGCATGGCCATATTTACGGTCACGCGTTAAGCCAGGGAAATCCGCAACCAATGCATCACGAGTTCGAGTCAATCGGTTAAACAACGTAGATTTACCTACGTTCGGACGCCCTACTAGAGCAACAACAGGTACCATAACAACCTCTACAATTTCTTCTCTTAATGTAGTTATAGGTAAGCACTTGTTCGCAAGTTTAAACTCTTACCTATAACCACATGGTTTATTAATTTTTAACAACAAAACGGCTCCTGGCTGTTACCAACCAGGAGCCGACTGTGAATTATATCACGCTTTTATTGGCTAATCGTCAGTTTCTTTACATCGCCGTTGCGAGTCGTCACTAAGTAGCCTTCAGGCAGTTCAATTGGCGCTACAGCAAAGCCGCTGTCATCAACCAACTGCTGAGCAACAAACTCACCTGTTGAGCGATCTAACCAGTGTAGATAACCTTCTGTATCACCCACCACAACGTATCCGTTAATGATAGCAGGTGCTGTCAGTAAGCGGTTTTCTAGCAATGGGGTGCTCCACAGCTCTGTACCACTACGTGCATCAACTGCAGCCACGTGATCCTTATCAGTTACTAGGAACAAACGGCTACCGTCGCTTGCTAAATCAATCGCTGACGAGTAGTTACGCTTCCAAACAGGCTTACCAGAGCGCAGGTCGATGGCAATCAACTGACCATTGATACCAACAGTGTACAAAGTACCACCAAGAACGATTGGAGAGGCATCAACGTCAACCAAGCGATCGATTTCCGTTGCACCCTTTGGTGTACCAACTGGCTGTTGCCAAATCAGCTGACCACGGTCAACGATAGCAGCGGCTAGACGACCATTTGCCGTACCCCAGAATACACCACCAGAAACCGCAACAGGTGCACTGTCACCACGTAGTGTTAGGCTTGGAACTTCAGTGCTAATTGTCCACTTCTGTTCACCAGTCTCTTGGTCTAACGCGAGCATCATGCCACGGCTAGTGTGAACCAATACCATATTGCTGTCAGTAGCAGGAGATGCAAGCACCTCACCGTTTACTGATACACGCCACAGCTCTTCACCTGTCGATTCATCCAATGCGATTACTTCGCCATTTTCAGAACCAACAAACACTTTGCCGTAAGCTGCCGTTAAGCCACCAGACAGACGAGCCAGTACATCTTTCTCAAGGTCTGTTTTCCACAGCTCTTTACCCGTTTCAGGATCCAGCGCTTTAACCAGACCTTCACGGCTTGCAACAAACACTTTGTCGTAAGCCAGCTCAGGCGTCAGTTTTGAAAAGTAGTGACCAACACCATCACCAACCGAAGTCGACCATTCCTGTTTAGGAGTGAACTCGCTGTTTACCGTTGGTACTGGCGCCATGATTACGGTGTCTTCTTCACCCGCACAGCCAGCTAATAGGCCAAGAGCAATCGCACACAACGCCGCTTTTGGAAACATCTTCTTCATTCAAAGCGCCTTATTTAGCTAGGTCGTCAAGTTTGATTTGAAGCGTTTGGCTCGCATCAACAGCTTGCTGTGCTTCTGTGTAAGCACTGTATGCTGCGTCTGTGTCGCCTTTACGAAGTGAGATATCACCACGTAGTTCAGCCACGCGGCCTTTCCAAGATTCGTCCGTTACTGCAGCAAGATCAGACAGCGCAGCATCGAATTCACCTTGCTCAGCTTTAATACGAGCAACACGGTAAGTCAGTAGTGGCGAAAGTGCCGCATCCTTAGTTGCCGCTTTTGCCCACTCCAGCTGTTCAAGTGCTGCAGATAATTCACCCGCTTGTACTTGTATTTTTGCTAGCTGCATCGCTGCAAGTACTGAGTATTCAGCATCTTTGTTTGCATCGATAAAAGCTTGAATATCAGATTGAGCATCAACGCCTTTTGCATCTAAAGCAGAGATCACTGTCGTGTAGCTTTCTGAAGCAGCTTCACGCGCCTCAACTACAGAGTCTTGGTAGTAGCGCCAACCGAATAGACCACCTAAACCAATAACCGCACCGAAGATTACGGCTTTACCGTTCTCTTTCCACCAATCTTTAATGGCTTCAACCTGCTGCTCTTCGCTATCGTAAAGTTCCACTTCCTGTCCTCTTTAATTCTTTAAACGCCAGCATAGTGCTGACGTTAGTATTCGTTATGAGCGTTTGCTCTAAGGCTAATTAGATTAGCGCAGCTACTTTTGCTGCAACTTCCGTTTGAGACACGGTTTCTTGCTCGCCGCCAACCAAATCTTTTAGCACAACTGTATTATCAGCAACTTCGTTTTCGCCAAGTACCAGTGCAACAACCGCACCTACTTTGTCTGCACGTTTGAATTGCTTCTTGAAGCTACCACCACCGAAGTGGCTCATTACACGTACACCTTCAACGGTATCACGTAATTGATTCGCTAATTGCATGCCCGCGATCATTGTGCCTTCACCAGCCGCAACCATGTAAACATCAACACTGCGACGAACTTCTGTAAGCTCTAGCGTTTCCATCATTAGGACTAGACGCTCTAGGCCCATTGCGAAACCAACAGCTGGTGTTGCTTTACCGCCAAGTTGCTCAACAAGACCGTCGTAACGACCACCGCCACATACGGTACCTTGAGCACCTAGGCTTTCAGTGATCCACTCAAATACTGTGCGGTTGTAGTAGTCCAAACCACGTACTAGACGCTCGTTAACTTGGTATTCGATACCAACTGCATCAAGAAGTTCACACAAACCAGCAAAATGTTGCTTCGACTCTTCACCTAAGTATTCAGAAAGTCGAGGTGCGTCACCTAAGATAGCTTGAACGTCTGGGTTCTTAGTATCTAGTACACGAAGTGGGTTTGTGTGCATGCGACGTTTGCAATCTTCGTCTAGCACATCAATGTGCTGTTCAAGGAAAGCAACAAGTGCTGTACGGTAGTTCGCGCGATCTTCAGTAGAACCGATTGAGTTCAACTCTAGACGAACGTGCTTGTCGATGCCTAGCTCACGCCATAGACGCGCAGTCATCATGATAAGTTCTGCGTCAACGTCTGGACCGTCTAGACCAAACACTTCCACACCACATTGGTGGAATTGACGGTAGCGACCTTTTTGAGGACGCTCGTGACGGAACATTGGACCCATGTACCATAGGCGCTGTTCATCACGGTTGATAAGGCTGTTTTGGATGCATGAACGTACACAACCCGCTGTGCCTTCTGGACGTAGCGTTAGGCTATCGCCGTTACGGTCATCAAAGGTGTACATCTCTTTTGAAACAACGTCTGTCTCTTCACCCACTGCGCGGCTAAATAGGTTTGTTTCTTCAACGATAGGCATACGCACTTCGTTGTAACCGTGTGCACTCACCACGTTCTTCACTGCGTTTTCTACTTTCTGCCACAGTGGTGATTGAGTCGGTAGGCAGTCGTTCATGCCTCGGATTGCTTGGATATTTTTAGCCACAATATTTATTCCGTAATTTCTCACGACCAGGTGTTGATGCGAATAGACAACCACACCTCATCGCGTTTTATTAATCTTCTAGGTTTTCTACATCAATGCGATTTGCTTTATCAAGCACTGATGCTTTTGCTCGAATCTTAGCTTCAAGCTGATCAACAAGGTCGTTGTTGTCAAAGCGCTCTTTCTGACGCTTACCATCTTCGTAGAAGGCACTCTTACGAGCACTACCCGCTAGACCTAAATGAGATACTTCTGCTTCACCAGGGCCATTCACCACACAACCGATGATAGAGACATCCATTGGGGTAATCACGTCTTCTAGACGCTCTTCAAGCGCGTTTACGGTGTTAATAACATCGAACTCTTGACGAGAACAGCTTGGACACGCGATGAAGTTGATACCACGCGAGCGAATACGCAAAGATTTAAGAATATCGAAGCCAACCTTGATCTCTTCAACAGGATCCGCAGCTAGCGAGATACGTAGCGTATCGCCAATACCTTCAGAAAGAAGCATACCTAAGCCAACAGAAGACTTAACCGCACCAGCACGTGCACCACCAGCTTCGGTAATACCAAGGTGAAGCGGTTGGTCAATCTGTTTTGCCAGTAAACGGTATGAACCTACAGCTAGGAATACGTCAGATGCTTTAACGCTCACTTTAAATTGGTCAAAGTTGAGACGGTCTAAGATATCGACGTGACGCATTGCTGATTCAACAAGCGCTTCTGCTGTTGGCTCTGTGTATTTCTCTTGGATCTCTTTTTCAAGAGAACCACCGTTAACACCAATACGAATCGGAATATTCATATCACGAGCACAATCAACAACTGAGCGAATACGGCTCTCGTTACCGATGTTACCTGGGTTGATACGCAGACAGTCTACACCGTACTCAGCCACTTTCAGCGCGATACGGTAGTCAAAGTGAATGTCAGCGACCAAAGGAACAGAAACCTGCTGCTTGATTTGCTTAAATGCTTCAGCGGCATCCATAGTCGGTACAGATACGCGAACGATATCAGCGCCTACATTTTCCAAAGCTCGGATCTGAGCAACGGTTGCGGCTACGTCTGTTGTTCTTGTGTTGGTCATGGATTGCACAGCAATAGGTGCACCATCACCGATCGGCACATCACCCACATAAATACGGGTTGATTTGCGACGAATAATAGGAGATTCGTGTTGCATATTAACTCTAAGGTAAGGTTATTCTGGCTACTTTGCCTGAAGTATACCCAGAAAGGTCGACAGGTTCACTTGCAAATGTCATTGATACGCCTTCTGGCGCACCTAGAATCACTTTATATGGCGCAGTTCCTGATAGATTTAGTGACTGACCCGCTTTTTTGATGCCCGTTGACAAGGTTTTGCCGGTCGCATCTTTAACTTGAATCCAACAGTCTGCAGTAAACTGCATCGTTAGCGCTTTGGTTGCCACTTCAGGTGTTGGCGTTGTTTCAGGAGCAGTTGTTGCTTCAACGGTTTCTAATTCAACAGCTGATTCTGCGTCGACTGCTGGTTGTTCATCGGTCACGTCAAGTGCAGCTGAAGTATTTGCCGCATCACTGATTGCAGCAAGGCCTTCAGTATCTTCTATCACAGAAGCAGCAGCGTCGTTTTGCTCAGCTTCAATCACATCTAAAGAGGCGAACTCCGGGTCCAGTGACTCTTCCACCGCAAGCTCTTCTGAACTTTCAGTGTTAGCCAGAGATTGAGATAGGGTGTCTTGTTGTTGATTCTGCCACCACCACAGTGAAGAGATACCGACGATAACTGCAAAGATACCCCAAGTCAGCAGCATAATACGGCTGTTGTGCTTTTCTGTTTTCGTCTTACGAGAAAAGCTCAGCATTTCTTGATCTTCATGTTGAGCATCACCAGAGTGGCGAAGCGCGTTCAGTACCACTTTTTCATCAAGATTGACGTATTTCGCGTATGAACGGATGTAACCACGCATAAAGGTTGCGACTTGGTCTGACTCAAATTGGTTTTCTTCAATCTGTTGAATTAAAGAGATGCGTAGTTTTAGGCGATCCGAGATCTGCTTTTGTGTTAAACCAAGAGCTTCTCGTTGATTTTTCAGTAGCGTCCCCGCTTCTAGAGCTGGAGCGATTGGTTCTTGCGTTTGTGTGTCGTGTTCTGTGTTCATAGAGAGTGAACTTCTAAAATATTATCGCAGGTCGACGAGAGCGTTTTTTATTGTCGTTTAAGCTCATTCTAGCAACCCACTTATGTGGAATTTGTCCTGTTACCCAACTCATCAACCCTTAAAGACGAACGACATACATTTTATTATTAGTGACGTTCTCAGGAAGCTAGTTTATCAAGTAGCCAACCTAAATAGACATATTGATGATCAGTAACAAGCGAGCACTTAAATTAATTTAAGATTAGTTAATCATAAGCTAATGCCATTACAAGGCAAAAATACTTTCAACAAAATTTACCGTCAGCTCATGCTTTTGTCCAAAAATTGACGAAAAATGTAAGAAAGCGTGGGCAAGAAGTCCAAAAAATAGAAAACGAAGTCCCAAAAACGCAACAAGCCAGAAGTAATACTTCTGGCTTGTTTAGATTCAAATCGCGTTTTATACCGCTTTTACTTCAATCACACCGCCGGCAACCAAGTTAGCTTCTGATGCCGCTTTAAGCATTTTAGTACGCTTAGTTCTATCGATAACATCACCAACCAACTGGCCACATGCTGCATCAATATCGTCACCACGCGTTTTACGAACCGTTACTGTGTAGTCGTATTCCATTAGCGTTTTTTGGAAGCGGTCAATACGAGAGTTGCTTGGCTTCTTGTATGGTGAACCTGGGTAAGGGTTAAATGGAATCAGGTTGATCTTACATGGCGTATCTTTCATTAGCTCTGCAAGTTCACGAGCGTGGTCCATATCATCATTTACATGATCCAATAGAACGTACTCTACCGTTACTTTACCGCGGTTGGCATTTGAAGAAGCAATGTAGCGACGAACAGATGCTAGGAAATCTTGGATATCCCAACGGTCGTTGATCGGCATGATTTGGCTACGAAGTTCATCGTTTGGCGCGTGTAGAGAAATAGCTAGTGCTACGTCGATGTTATCTGTCATTTGGTCAAGGCCAGATACAACACCTGAAGTAGATACTGTTACGCGACGCTTAGACAGTGCAAAACCTAGGTCATCAAGCATGATCTCTAATGATGGCATTAGGTTTTTCATGTTTAGTAGCGGCTCGCCCATACCCATCATTACAACGTTAGTAATTGGACGACGACCTGTCTCTTTCTCTAGACCGATTTCACGGGCAGCACGCCAGATTTGACCCACGATCTCAGAAACTTTTAGGTTGCGGTTAAAGCCTTGTTGAGCTGTCGAGCAGAATTTACACTCTAGTGCACAACCCACCTGTGAAGATACACACAGCGTTGCACGGTCACCGTCTGGGATGTATACCGTCTCAACGTCTTGGTCGCCAACGCTCATCGCCCATTTAATTGTGCCGTCTGAAGAGTGTTGAGCTTCAGAAACAACAGGTGCAACAATTTCACAGCGGCGTTGAAGTTTTTCACGCAACTTTTTGTTGATGTTGTTCATGTTTTCGAAGTCATCGACACCGAAGTGATACATCCACTTCATCACTTGATCTGCGCGAAAAGCTTTCTCATTCAATTCTTCTGTGAAAAATTTACGAAGACCTTTACGATCAAAATCGAGTAGATTGACTTTAGCTGTGGTCATGATGCCTCTCAATGACGGAACAATAATTAAGGGCGCGAATTGTACAGCCTTTACGCATGTTCAACAAGGGCTGTAAAACCCTGTGTTTACTAAGACATTCAAACTTAAGTGATTAAAATTTACACAGCCACCTTTCATTACTTACAATTCTGGAAATAAGAACAAGATTCTCGACTACGCTCCTTCGTCGCTATCGGGAATGACGTAAATACTTACTCAGTCACTTTCCATTCATAGTCATCAGGTCACCAGTTTTTAAAACCTCGTCATTCCAGAATCGAGGGACGAGATATCTGGAATCTCCAACCACAACTAAGATTCCCAACTGCACTCCTGCGTCACTATCGGGAATGACGACTAGGTAAACTATCTCTAACGTAAAATCCACATACAAAAAAGGCCTCACCGAAGTGAAGCCTTTAGAATCATTTGCTGTGTCGCTTATTGAGCTGGACGTGGGCAAATCTCAGATTCAGGGAAGAAGAACTCGATTTCACGAGCTGCAGACTCTGGGCTGTCGCTACCGTGTACTGAGTTGTAACGCATGCTGATTGCGTAATCAGCGCGGATCGTACCGCATGCCGCTTCTTCTGGGTTTGTTTTGCCCATAAGTTCACGGTAACGAGCAATTGCGTTTTCGCCTTCAAGTACTTGAACCATGATAGGACCAGAAGTCATGAACTCTTTTAGTGGACCAAAGAATTCTTTGCCTTCGTGTTCCGCGTAGAAGCCGCTCGCTTGCTCTTCAGTCAGACGAACCATCTTAGCAGCGATGATTTCTAGGCCTGCTTTTTCGATGCGGTGGTAGATTTCACCAACAAGGTTACGCTTAACTGCATCCGGCTTAACAATTGAGAACGTTCTTTCTAGAGCCATAGGGATTCCTTCACTTCATTTTTTTGTTATTAAATACTGAAATTACTAAGATCATTCGATCTAAGTTAATCAATGAGCGGTATCGAACCGCTCATCGTTATTATTATTTTGCTTGGTCGATAAGAATGCGAGCCAGTGTGCGAACACCCATGCCTGTTGCACCTGCCGCCCACTTATCACTTGGAGATTTACGGTAAGTACCCGCGCAATCCATGTGCATCCAGCCTTTTTTGTAGTCATCTACGAAGTAAGACAGGAACGCAGCAGCAGTGCTTGCACCAGGAGTGTAATCACCCGTGCTGATGTTCGAAAGGTCAGCAAAGTTTGAAGGCAGCATACCACGGTGGAAGTCCGCAAGAGGCAGTGGCCACAGGCCTTCTTTCTCTTGGTTAGCCGCCGTTAGTGCTTGGTGAGCCAGCTCGTCATCGAAGCTCATTAGTGCGTGGTAGTCGTTACCCAGTGCGTTTTTAGCAGCGCCCGTTAGCGTTGCACAGTCGATGATAAGCTCTGGATTTTGCTCACTTGCGTACATCAGGCCATCAGCTAGAACTAAACGACCTTCTGCGTCGGTGTTCATGATCTCAACCGTCTTACCGTTCTTGTACGTGATGATATCGCCAAGCTTCAATGCACGGCCAGAGATCATGTTCTCTGCACAACATAGGATAAGCTTGATGCGCTTGTTCAGGCCACGCTCAATCGCAAGACCTAAACCACCAGTGATAGTCGCTGCGCCACCCATGTCCGCTTTCATTGCAGTCATGAACTGACCTGGCTTAATGCTGTAACCGCCTGAGTCGAAAGTAATACCTTTACCAACTAGACAGGCAAATACAGGCGCGTTTTCGTCGCCTGTTGGGTTGAAGTCCAGTTGCAGCATTGCTGAAGTACGCTCAGAGCCGCGGCCTACCGCGTAGATGCCTTCCCAACCTTCTGTTAGTAGGTCTTTGTCTTTAACGATTTTCGCTTTAACTGTGCCTTCAGGTGCGACTGACTTAATGTATTCAGCTGCCATTGTCGCCAATTGGCGAGGTGCAACTTCTTCAGCCGTTTTATTGATAATGTCACGCGTCCAATCTGTCGCACGGATACGCGCTTCTAGCTCTGCTTGGTCAGCTTCTGGCAGTGCATCCCACTCCAATGCATTCTTTTTCTTTGGTCCACGGTAACCTTGATTGAAAGCCCATACGCTTTCTAGGTCCCAGCCTTCACCACTTAGCGAAACGAATGAAATACCTTGTCCGTCAAGTGTGCGACCTGCGCGTTGAATAGCACCAAGATCGTGGCCTTCACCAATGTGAATTGTCGCTCCTACTTCCGAGAACGATAAAATAGCTTTTGCTCCCCACTGAGGCTGGGCAGCTTCTTGACTTAAAAATACTGACATCTGTGTAGACATGATTTCTCCTTGTCTGAGAACCACCTTGCTTGAGTGATCCTGATTATTTTTTATTAGCGCACTGATGTTAGCATTATGTAGAAGTAAAATGTCATTTTGATAAAAAAACGGACCATAAGGTCCGCTTTTTTTAGTAAGAATTGTTAACTTGGCTGCGTTTTATATGGGGTTGATTTCACTCCATAGCCAAATCATCAATGTGATGATTAATCCATCTCATCCATCCAGCACAAAATAATAGCCTCTAAGATCTTTTCGTTCGAGTGATTAGGCTCGTCATCAAACTCTTCAAGGTCTAATACCCACTGATGTAGGTCGGTAAAACGTACCGTTTTAGGATCAGTATCAGGGTACAAATCACATAGCTCAATTGCGATATCGCGAGAATCAATCCACTTCAAGCTCATAACACTTCCTTATATTTATCAGAGACACTTAGTCACTTTTATGATCTATATTCTAGGCCAGTTTTGCTAAATCGTTATCTCAGTCATGGCGAAACCACCATGACTGTAGAGTAATTCTTAGTGATCTTCAGATGCTAGGTTCAAGGTGTACTTTGGAATCTCAACAACAAGGTCTTCATCAGCGACTTTCGCTTGGCAACCTAGGCGAGATTCCATTTCTAAGCCCCATGCTTTATCAAGCATATCGTCTTCTAGGTCATCACTCTCTTCTAAAGAATCGAAACCTTCACGGATCACAACGTGACATGTTGTACATGCACACGATTTTTCACATGCGTGCTCAATACCAATACCGGCCTTCAACGCTACATCAAGAACCGTTTCACCAGTTTTTGCTTCTAAAACAGCGCCTTCTGGACATAGATCTTCGTGAGGTAAAACAATAATCTTTGGCATGTTTATCTATTCTCTAACTATTAAATATTATCGACTGACTGACCTGACAGTGCAGCACGAATTGATTTATCCATACGACGTGAAGCAAAGTCTTGGCTCGCTTTGTCGGTATTCTTAATTTCTTGTTCAATGGCATCAGCACTGTCGCCGTTGCGCACTTCAATCAGCGTTTCAATGGCTTGTAGCAGCTGTTGTTTCTCTTGCTCGTTAAGCAGTTCGTCACCGTCAACTTGCATTGCAGCGATCAGGCCTTCAATAACGCGATCCGCTTCTACGCGTTGTTCCGCAAGAGCACGCGCTTGCATGTCTTCTTTCGCAAACGTCATAGAGTCTTTCAGCATGTTAGCAACTTCATCATCGCTCAGGCCGTAAGAAGGCTTCACTTGGATTTCAGCTTGAACACCCGTGCTCTTTTCCATAGCAGTTACAGACAACAGGCCATCAGCATCCACTTGGTAAGTCACACGAATATGCGCTGCACCAGCAGCCATAGGTGGAATGCCCTTCAGAGCAAAACGAGCCAATGAGCGACAATCGTCAACCATTTCACGTTCGCCTTGAACGGTGTGTACTGTCATTGCAGTTTGACCGTCTTTGAACGTAGTAAATTCTTGTGCGCGAGCTACTGGGATCGTGGTGTTACGCGGAATAATCTTTTCTACTAGGCCACCCATGGTTTCGATACCTAGTGAAAGTGGGATTACGTCCAGTAGCAACATTTCTGAATCAGGTTTGTTACCTACTAGAATATCCGCTTGAATTGACGCACCAATCGCAACTACTTCATCAGGATTAATGCTGGTTAATGGCGTACGACCAAAGAAGTCACCTACCATTTCACGTACTAGTAATGTACGAGTTGAACCACCAACCATGACTACTTCTAGCACTTCATCCGCATCAACTTCTGCATCTTTTAGAGCACGACGACATGAAAGTAGTGTTTTCTTAACTAGAGGCTTGATGATCTCTTCAAACTCTTCACGAGTTAATGAACCAGACCAACCTAGAACTTCCACATCAACACTTTCTGATTCAGACAAACCAATTTTAGCTTCCGTTGCTGCATCGAGAAGCGCACGGTTTTGTTCAGCAGTTAGCTCTGATAATCCCATTTGCTCTTTGAAATGATCAGCAACAAGGTGGTCAAAATCATCACCGCCTAGTGCAGAGTCACCGCCAGTAGCTAGAACTTCAAAGACACCTTTAGACAAGCGTAAAATAGAGATATCAAACGTACCGCCGCCTAAGTCGTAAACCGCGATCACCCCTTCTTTGCCTGAATCCAGACCGTAAGCAATCGCTGCCGCCGTTGGTTCATTTAGAAGACGTAATACATGAAGACCAGCCAGCTGCGCCGCGTCTTTAGTACCAGCACGTTGTGCATCATCGAAATACGCAGGAACGGTAATCACCGCACCAGATAGCTCACCGCCTAATGTAGACTCAGCTCGTTGACCTAGCGCTTTCAGAATATCTGCAGATACTTGAATCGGGTTCTTGTTGCCTTGCTCTGTACGGATCACAGGCAGACCATTATCACTTTCTTCAAACTGATATGGCAGAGATGGGTATCGTTGCTGAATATCAGCCAGTGAGCGACCAATCAATCGCTTAACTGAGATAATGGTATTTTTAGGATCAGTCTGTGCATTTGCACGTGCTTCATCACCAGTCGTATGTGAGTCTGACTGATAGTGAACAACGGAAGGCAGAATGCTACGACCATCTTGATCAACGAGCGTGCTCGCCTCACCACTGCGCACTGACGCAACCAATGAATTTGTTGTACCTAAATCAATACCCACAGCAAGCTTATGCTGGTGAGGAGCGGCGCTTTGCCCTGGTTCTGCAATCTGAAGTAGTGCCATGGATGTGTCCTTGTTGTACCAACTAGCCGATCAAACGATCTTCAACTAGCTCGATTTCATTCTTTAATTTTGCAATAAACTTAAGCTTTCTTACTCGGTCTGCTGCTTCTAACCAAGCCTGGCTGTCGAGTTCTTGTTGGATAGCGCTTAATTGTTGTTTATACATTTTGCTAACCTTTCCTTCAAATGCAAACAATGCATCTTCCGGGTCAGAACTGTCGGCGATGTCTTCAAGCTCTTCACGCAGTTCCATTTGCTCCATAAGGAACATTGGGTCTTGCATGGTTTGCTGCTCGCCGCGAATATCCTCACCATGTTGTACTAACAGGTATTCAGCGCGGCTGATTGGATTCTTCAGCACCTGATACGCATCGTTAATTTGCGCTGCTTTTTGCACGGCTAGCAAGCGATCTCGCTCAGAAGCTGTAGCAAATTTATCAGGATGGAATTGACGTTGCAGATCTCTAAACTGAGAAGAAAGAAGGCTACCATCCAGCTGGAACTGAAGTGGTAGCCCAAATAATTCGAAATGATTCATGTAACGGTGGTCCTAAGTTTAGGCTCTGAATCAGAGCCTAATTTTATTCTTCGCTCACTATAAACGTTCTACGATTGAAGCGTTTATACGTTGAAGCTCTCACCACAACCACATTCGCCTTTCGCGTTAGGGTTGTTGAATTCAAAACCTTCGTTTAGGCCTTCTTTTACGTAATCAAGCTCCGTACCGTCTAGGTAAACTAAGCTCTTTGGATCAATGATGACCTTCACACCTGAATGCTCGAACACTTGGTCTTCTTCGTTAAGCTCGTCAACGAATTCTAGTACATACGCCATACCCGAACAGCCAGTGGTTTTAACCGCTAAGCGCAACCCGATACCTTTACCTCGGTTATCTAGGAAAGCTTGAACTCGGCTTGCCGCCGTATCTGTCATGGTGATGGCCATACTACAACCTTGTGTTTTATATAAAATTGAGAACTCAGGGGGAGCACAAAGGATGCTCCCAAATATTGCTTATTATTGGTGATTACTTATAGAAACGATTAACGCTTCTTTTTGTAATCCGCAACTGCTGCTTTGATTGCATCTTCAGCAAGAATTGAACAGTGAACTTTCACAGGTGGCAACTCAAGCTCTTCTGCGATTTCAGAGTTTTTGATAGCAGCCGCTTCATCAATGCTTTTACCTTTAACCCACTCAGTGACTAGTGAGCTAGAAGCGATTGCGCTACCGCAACCGTAAGTCTTGAATTTCGCGTCTTCGATAATACCTTCTGGTGTTACCTTGATTTGCAGTTTCATTACGTCACCACAAGCTGGTGCGCCAACCATACCGCTACCTACACTTGGGTCTTCTTTATCAAACGAACCTACGTTACGTGGGTTTTCGTAGTGATCAATTACTTTTTCGCTATATGCCATGATAGTTACCTCGAATCCTCTATTTCCGTGAGATTAGTGATGTGCCCACTCAACAGTGTTCAAATCAATCCCTTCTTTATACATATCCCATAGAGGAGACATGTCGCGTAATTTGTTTACCGCTACACGGATTTGTGCAATCGCGTAGTCGATTTCTTCTTCCGTTGTGAAACGGCCGAATGAGAAACGTACTGAGCTGTGTGCCAGTTCATCGTTTAGACCAAGAGCACGTAGAACGTACGATGGCTCTAAGCTTGCTGATGTACATGCAGAACCCGATGATACTGCTAGGTCTTTTAGAGACATAAGCAGAGATTCACCTTCAACGAAAGCAAAGCTCACGTTTAGGTTGTGTGGTACACGTTGGTCTAAGTCACCGTTTACTGTTACCGCTTCTAGATCCTGAACACCTTTCAGTAGGCGCTCACGAAGTGCTAGTGCGTGATCGTAATCTTTCTGCATGTCTTGCTTAGCAACAGCACACGCTTCGCCCATACCCACGATTTGGTGAGTAGCAAGCGTACCAGAGCGGAAACCACGCTCATGACCGCCACCGTGCATTTGCGCTTCAAGACGAATACGAGGCTTACGACGAACGTAAAGTGCACCGATACCTTTAGGACCATACATCTTGTGAGCTGAAAGTGAGATTAGATCAACTTTAGTCTCTTTTACGTCTAGTGGGATTTTACCCGCAGACTGAGCTGCATCAACGTGGAAGATGATCTTGCGAGAACGACATAGTTCGCCGATTGCATTGATATCTTGGATAACGCCGATTTCGTTGTTTACGTGCATGATAGAAACAAGAACTGTGTCTTCACGCATTGCAGCTTGTAGCTTGTCTAGATCGATGATGCCGTTTGCTTCTGGCTCTAGGTAAGTTACCTCGAAGCCTTCACGCTCTAGTTGACGACATGGATCAAGAACCGCTTTGTGTTCTGTTTTGCACGTGATTACGTGCTTACCTTTCTTCTCGTAAAAGTGCGCTGCACCTTTAATAGCAAGGTTATCTGACTCTGTAGCACCAGAAGTGAAAACAATTTCACGTGGGTCTGCATTTAGTAGGTCAGCAATTTGCTCACGAGCATTATCTACTGCTTCTTCTGCCTGCCAGCCGTAACGGTGTGAACGAGATGCAGGGTTACCGAAGTTACCGTCCATCGTCATGCACTGAACCATTTTCTCAGCAACTCGTGGATCGACTGGGCATGTAGCTGAATAGTCAAAGTAAATAGGCAGTTTCATTTTCTACTCCAATGTAAAAACTGACCGCTATGAGCGGGCATTAACACCGTGAGGTGCTGCACTAATCGTTGTAGTGCTCGTATTTTTATGTGCAAAACTATTGTTAACCGCAAGATCAATATCTTGGCGATCAGAAATCTCTAAAACTTCGTTATCTTTCATCAGCTCACCGAGCGTAATGTCGTTTAAGAAGCTGCTGATTCGGGAGCTTAAATCACGCCAAAGGGTGTGAGTTAAACAACGACTACCACCTTGGCAATCTGCTCGACCGTGACACTTAGTTGCATCTACTGATTCGTCAACTGCTGCAATCACAGTTCCAACAGCGATGTCGCCCGCTTCAGCGCCAAGACGGTAACCACCACCTGGGCCACGAACACTAGCAACTAAGCCAGCTTTACGTAACTTAGAAAAAAGTTGCTCTAAGTAAGATAACGAGATGCCTTGTCGCTCTGAGATGTCAGCCAGAGGAACTGGGCTTTTTTGCGAATGCAGTGCTACATCTAGCATAGCCGTTACCGCATATCTTCCTTTAGATGTAAGTTTCATATCACACCGTATCCACATTGTTTATGTGGTTGGAATCTTCCCATACCTGACTAAATTGGTCAAGTATTTTACCTGACTATTTTAGTCAGGTATTCATCCTTACAGTGAGCATGGCTTTTACTGGCTATTTTTGCTCTTCTCGATAGAGGTCAAAATACCACGAAGCGTGTTGATCTCTTGAAGTTCTGGACGCGCACGACTAAACAGGCGACGTAACTTATTCATCACCTGACCAGGCTTATCCTTAGAGATAAATTGGGTATCGATGATGACTTTTTCAAGGTGTTCGTAGAACATTTCTAGTTCTTCGTGACGAGGGTACTCATCTTGTGGCTGAGGCTTGTATTGGCTAGCCACCATATCAAGATGAGCAACACGAACTTCGTAGCTCAGCGTCTGTACAGCCATCGCTAGGTTTAGCGAGCTGTATTCAGGGTTTGCAGGAATACATACGTGGTAATGACACTTTTGTAGTTCTTCATTCGTTAGGCCTGTGCGCTCGCGACCGAAGACTAATGCTACAGGGTGCTTTTGACCTTCAACGGCAAACTTTTCACCACACTCACGAGGCTCAAGCATTGGCCATTCAAGGGTACGTGAACGAGCACTTGAACCGACAACCAAACCGCAGTCTTTTACGGCTTCGTCTAATGTAGAAACAATAACCGCATTTTCAGCGATGTCACCAGCACCAGCAGCCAGTGCTAAGGTCTGCTCGTCAACTTCACACTGAGGGTCTACAAGAACTAACTGACTTAAACCCATCACTTTCATTGCGCGAGCTGCTGATCCGATATTTCCCGAATGAGACGTACCAACCAGAACGACTTTTACATTGTCTAACATGCTATATGACACCACTTTAAAAATAATCGCGAGATATTAACACATAGCAAAGTAAAATGGTCAGACCCTTCGCGTAATGTGAATCTAAGAGTTCAAAAAATAACCACTTCCCTTTTGGTAAAACTTTGGTATACTCGCCGCCGCTTTAAATTGTTCTTTAACATCTTGTGGGAAAAACCATATGCATCCAATGCTAAACATTGCGATACGCGCTGCGCGTAAAGCTGGCAACCATATTGCTAAATCTCTAGAAACAACTGATAAGATCGAAACGTCTCTAAAAGGTAACAACGATTACGTTACTAACATTGCTCAAGAAGCTGAGTACATGATCATTGAGACAATCAAAGCATCTTACCCAGAGCACAGCATTATTTCTGAAGAGAAAGGCCTAATCGAAGGTAAAGACTCTGACGTACAATGGATCGTTGACCCACTAGATGGCACCAACAACTTTGTAAAAGGTTTCCCTCACTTCTCTGTATCTATCGCTGTTCGCATGAACGGTCGTACAGAAGTTGCTTGTGTTTACGACCCAATGCTAAACGAGCTATTCACAGCTCAACGTGGCGCTGGTGCTCAACTAAACAACGCTCGTATGCGTGTTACTCAGCTTAAAGACCTTCAAGGTACTGTTCTAGCAACTGGTTTCCCATTCAAAGCTAAGCAACACTCTGAGTCTTTCATGAAGATCATCTCTGGTCTATTCATCGACTGTTCTGATTTCCGTCGTACTGGTTCTCCAGCACTTGACCTATGTTACCTAGCGGCTGGCCGTGTTGACGGTTACCTAGAGCTAGACCTAAAACCATGGGATATGGCTGCAGGTGATCTAATCGCACGTGAAGCAGGCGCAATCCTGACTGATTTCGCTGGCGGTACTGACTACATGAAGTCTGGTAACGTTGTTGCTTCAAGCGCACGTGGTGTTAAGTCTATTCTTAAGCACGTTCGTGAGAACGCAAACGAAGGTATGCTGAAGTAATTCAGGCCTTATGCTTATAGTCTCTATTCAATAGAGAGCTAAAAATTCAAAGCCTCGCACACGCGGGGCTTTTTTGTATCTGTGATTCAGGGATGCGAGATGCGAGATGCGAGATGCGAGATGCGAGATGCGAGATGCGAGATGCGAGATGCGAGAAGAATAGCGCTTATGACATTAAGTGCAACTCACCTCGACCGTAATTTTTCTTGAGTTTCACTACAAAATACAGGCATAAAAAAACCGCTAGTTGCCTAGCGGTTTTTCTGTTTAGCGAAACGTATTAAGCCAAGGCTTATGGCATTTCGTCAAACTCTTCACCTTCTTTTTCCACTTGTGGTGGCATTAGGTGTTCACGCGTAATACCCAACTTCATAGCTAGTGCAGATGCAACGTAGATAGAAGAGTAAGTACCAACCGTAATACCCAGTAGAAGTGCGGTTGCGAAACCGTGAATCATTGCGCCGCCCTGAACAAACAGTGCGATAACTACGAACAAGGTTGTACCAGAAGTGATCAATGTACGGCTCAACGTTTGTGTGATTGAGCTGTTCAGCACTTCAGGTGCTTCGCCTTTACGCATCTTACGGAAGTTCTCACGAATACGGTCGAATACAACAATGGTATCGTTGAGGGAGTAACCGACTACCGTTAGCAAGGCTGCTACGATGGTAAGGTCAACCTCAATTTGCATCAGAGAGAATACACCCAGCGTGATGATAACGTCGTGCGCCAGTGCAAGTACCGCACCTGCCGCCAAACGCCACTCGAATCGCACTGATACGTAGATCAAAATACAGATAAGAGAAACCAAGATAGCAAGGCCACCCGCTTCTGTTAGCTCATCACCTACGTTAGGACCAACGAACTCGATACGACGCATTTCAACTTGTTCACCTGTGCCTTTCTCGATAGCTGAAAGGATTTGGTTACCAAGCGTCTCGCCTGCAACGCCGTCACGAGGACGTAGACGAACCATTACATCACGAGCTGAACCGAAGTTCTGTACCGTTGCATCACCAAAGCCTTCAGCTTCAAGTGCACTACGGATATCAGGAAGGTGTGCTGGTTGTTCAAAGCCAACTTCAATCAGAGTACCGCCTGTAAAGTCTAGACCCCAGTTCAACGATTTCGTTGTTAGGGTGAAGATAGCCGTACCAATCATCAAGATAGAAAGAACAAAGGCAACCTTTGACCAACGCATAAAGTCGATCATTTTGTCTGCTTTTAGAATCTGAAACATATTAATTCCTAGCCTTAGATCGACAGTTTCTTAACGCGTTTGCCGCCATACATCAGGTTCACGATACAACGTGTGCCGACAATAGCTGTAAACATAGAAGTCAGGATACCGATAGACAGCGTTACCGCGAAGCCTTTAATCGCACCAGTACCAACCGCAAATAGAATGATTGCAGTTAATAGAGTTGTGATGTTCGCATCGGCGATTGTGCTGAATGCGTTCGCGTAACCTTGGTGAATTGCTTGCTGTGGACTGCGTCCCTCTCGAAGTTCTTCACGTATACGCTCAAAGATCAGTACGTTCGCATCGACCGCCATACCGACCGTTAATACGATACCGGCAATACCTGGTAGCGTCATGGTTGCACCTGGGATCATCGACATCACACCAATAATCAGTACCAAGTTCGCCATTAGCGCAACGTTCGCGATAAGACCAAAGCTACGGTAGTAAAGCAGCGTAAATAGCATTACTGCAGCCATACCCCAAACCATCGCCATGATACCCATATCGATGTTTTGTTGTCCCATAGATGGACCAATCGTACGTTCTTCAACAATCGAGATAGGCGCAATCAGAGCACCTGCACGAAGTAGAAGTGCCAAGTTATGAGCTTCAGCTGTAGAGTCGATACCAGTAATACGGAAGTTACGGCCAAGCGCTGATTGAATCGTCGCTTGGTTGATCACTTCTTCATGCTTAGTAAGAATCACTTTGCCTTCAGGTGTCTTACGACCGCTGTCTTTGTACTCTGCAAATACCGTCGCCATTAGCTTACCGATATTTTGACGAGAGAACGCAGACATCTTGCTACCACCTTCGCTGTCTAGCGAGATGTTAACTTGAGGACGACCATATTCATCAACACTTGAGCTTGCATCTGTAATGCTAGAACCACCTAGGATAACGCGCTTCTTAAGTACCACAGGGCGACCATCACGGTCTTGCTTAATTTCGCTACCAGCTGGGGCACGACCAGAAGCTGCAGCGGCTAAGTCAGCACTGCTATCAACTTCACGGAATTCAAGCGTTGCTGTCGCACCAAGGATTTCTTTAGCACGAGCCGTGTCTTGAACACCTGGCAATTCTACTACGATACGGCTAGCACCTTGACGTTGAACCAAAGGCTCAGCAACACCAAGTTCGTTCACACGATTACGTAGAATGGTAATGTTTTGCTCTACCGCGTAATTACGGATTTCTTGAAGACGAGCTTCAGTGAAGTTAGCAATCAAAGAAAAACGACCATTCGAGTCAGAGTCTACGAATGTCATATCTTGGTGCTTAGATTGCAGTAGCGATTTCGCTTCAGCAAGCTGCTCTTCATTACGTAAGATCACTTCTACCGCATCTTTACCCGATGGACGAATAGCACGGTAACGGATCTTCTCTTCACGAAGTTCACTACGGAATGCTTCTTCTTGTTGGCCAACTAGCTTTTCCATTGCAGCGTCCATATCCACTTCCATTAAGAAGTGAACACCACCACGTAGGTCAAGACCAAGCTTCATTGGTGCAGCACCAATAGATTCAAGCCAATCCGGTGTTGAAGCCGCTAGGTTTAATGCAACGATAACGTCTTCGTCTAATGCTTCAGTGATAACATCACGGGCACTAATTTGAGAGTCTGTGTCGTTAAAGCGAACAAGAATGGAACCGTTTTCTAGAGCAACGGATTTAGTTGAAAGGTTTTCTGCTTCAAGAGCATTGGTGACAGCATCCAGCGTAGACATATCTACAGAGGCGCCACGCGCCCCTGTAACTTGAACTGCCGGATCTTCACCGTATATATTCGGAAGTGCGTACAACGCAGCGATGGCAATGGTAAACACCACCATCAGGTACTTCCATAACGGATAACGGTTTAGCACAGCGAGGATCCTCTAGCTGTTTATAGAGATTTCAGAGTACCTTTTGGTAGCACTGCTGTAACGAAGTCTTTCTTGATAACTACTTCGTTGTTTGCGTTCAGTTCGATAGCAACATAGTCGCTGTCTTCTGCAATCTTAGTGATTTTACCGATCAGACCACCGCTAGTTAGAACTTCGTCGCCTTTGCCCATAGAAGCCATTAGGTTCTTGTGCTCTTTAACGCGCTTAGCTTGTGGACGGTAGATCATGAAGTAGAAGATCACAGCGAACATACCTAGCATGATAAGCATTTCGAAACCGCCGCCTGCTGGTGCACCTTCTGCTGCTGCGTGAGCTTGAGAAATAAACATTTAAAACATCCTCTATTTATATTTTCGTAATTGTTTGTCTAATTGGGTCGTATCCCTTTATTTTCAAGCCCCATCCCTCCGAAGAGAGACAGGGCTCGCAAAAAAGAAATACTAAGATTCTTTACCTAGTGGTGGCACTTCACGCCCCATTCTTGCGTAGAACTCTGCAACAAACTCTTCAAAGCGGTCTTCATCGATAGACTGACGAATGTCAGACATTACTCGTTGGTAGAAACGCAGGTTATGAATCGTGTTCAGTCGAGCACCTAGGATTTCGTTACAACGATCCAAGTGGTGTAAGTACGACTTGCTGTAGTTCTTACAAGTGTAACAGTCACACTCTGAATCTAGTGGTGTTGTATCGGTTTTATGCTTCGCATTACGGATCTTGATCACACCTTCAGTCACAAACAGGTGGCCGTTTCGTGCATTTCGCGTTGGCATTACACAGTCAAACATGTCGATACCACGACGAACACCTTCAACTAGGTCTTCAGGTTTGCCTACGCCCATTAGGTAACGTGGCTTATCTTCAGGCAGTTGAGGACATGTGTGCTCAAGAATGCGGTGCATGTCTTCTTTTGGTTCGCCTACTGCTAGGCCGCCAACTGCGTAACCGTCGAAACCAATTTCAGTTAGGCCTTTAACCGATACATCACGTAGGTCTTCGTACACACCACCTTGAACGATACCGAATAGTGAGTTCGGGTTTTCAAGTTTGTCGAAGTGGTTACGAGAACGCTCAGCCCAACGAAGAGACATCTCCATTGAGTCTTTCGCTTCTTTGTGTGTCGCAGGGTAAGGCGTACACTCATCGAAGATCATTACGATGTCTGAACCTAGGTCTTTTTGGATTTCCATCGACTTTTCAGCGTCCATGAAGATCTTGTCACCGTTTACAGGGTTACGGAAGTGAACACCCTCTTCAGTGATTTTACGCATCGCACCTAAGCTGAATACTTGGAAGCCGCCTGAATCGGTCAGGATAGGACCTTGCCAGTTCATGAAATCGTGCAAGTCACCGTGCATTTTCATGATTTCTTGACCAGGACGTAGCCATAGGTGGAACGTGTTACCTAGTAGGATTTCAGCACCTGTGTCTTTTACTTCTTCAGGAGTCATACCTTTTACAGTACCGTAAGTACCTACAGGCATGAATGCTGGTGTTTCAACGGTACCGCGTTCAAACTGAAGTTGACCACGACGTGCACCAGCGTTAGTTTTTTTAAGTTCGTATTTTAATTTCACGAAGCCTCCAATATGCCAGAGAAACAATCTGACTGTTAATTCAGAGCTTAAGTTAGCCTTAATACTCTATGAGGAGCGGTCGCGTATTCCTTGCGAGAGATTAGACAGAGACCCTGCCCGACTCCTAGCTTACTGCTAGCACCCGTAAATTCTTATTTATATCGCTTATAACCAGCTTAAATTAGCTGGTTTTCTTGTTGATGAACATAGCATCACCATAGCTGAAGAAGCGGTATTCGCTCTTCACTGCATGATCGTATGCAGCCATCACGTTGTCGTAACCTGCAAACGCACTCACCAACATGATCAGAGTCGATTCAGGTAGGTGGAAGTTAGTGATAAGACAATCCACCAACTGGTATTTGTAACCAGGGAAGATAAAGATTTCTGTATCACCAAAGAACGGCACTAATTCAGTACCGTTTTTCAGAGCATCTTGTGCTGCGCTCTCTAGAGAACGAACCGATGTTGTACCCACTGCGATGATGCGCCCGCCGCGTGCTTTGGTCGCAGCAACCGCATCCACTACTTCTTGCGGTACTTCAACGTACTCTGCATGCATGTGGTGATCGTTGATGTTGTCTACTTTTACTGGCTGGAATGTGCCCGCACCAACGTGCAGTGTTACATAAGCAAACTCAACGCCTTTCGCTTTCATATCTGCCATTAGCTTGTCGTCAAAGTGAAGACCAGCTGTGGGTGCAGCTACTGCACCTGGCTTTTCATTATAGACCGTCTGGTAACGCTCTTTATCTGCGTCTTCATCTGGACGATCAATATAAGGAGGCAGTGGCATGTGACCAACACTGTTCAGAATCTCTAGAACGCTTTGATCAGATGTGAAATGGATTTCAAATAACGCATCATGACGTGCGACCATTTCTGCTTCGTACTCATCATTCTCACCAAGGAACAGCTTAGTGCCTGGCTTTGGTGATTTAGAACAACGAACATGAGCCAGAATGCTTTTCTCATCCAGCATACGCTCAACCAACACCTCAAGCTTACCGCCTGAAGCTTTGCGACCAAATACACGAGCAGGGATAACGCGCGTGTTATTGAAAACAACCAGATCGCCTGGTTCAACCAAGTCTAAAACGTCCTTGAACGAACCATCAGTTAGGTTGCCGTTATTGCCATCTAATTTAAGCAGACGGCTTGCTGTACGCTCTTCTTGAGGGTAGCGAGCAATGAGTTCATCTGGTAGGTCAAAGTGAAAATCTGAAACTTGCATTTTTCTGGTCTTGTTTGGTTGATGAATGAGTAGACGCGACTAAAAATTTCGCAGTGGGCTAGTATAGGCACACGAGCTGCAATAGCAAGGTTTACAGCAATGGATTATTGTAAAGAGGCGTAAAATTATGCGACTTAATCCGCTCTCCAGTGAAATGAAATAGTTGTGTAAAACTCACCCAAAAATGCGCCAGCTCTCAGTTATTTTTTGGATAAAAAACTATAGTGATAACAACAAATAAATAATAAGGAGGTTCGTATGATCAAGGTTGAAGATATGATGACTCGCAACCCTCATACTTTATTGCGCTCACACTCACTGGCCGATGCTAAGCACACCATGGAAGCGCTTGATATCCGCCACATACCAGTCGTCGATGCCGATAGAAAACTATTGGGCGTAGTTACCCAACGAGACGTTCTCGCCGCCCAAGAATCAAGCCTACAAAACATTCCGCCAGCTCAATCTTTTACTCTATCTACTCCTCTCAACGACATTATGCACAAAAACGTTATGTCAGTAGAGCCTCGAGCTGGGTTAAAAGAGTCTGCTATTTACATGCAAAAACACAAAGTGGGCTGCTTACCAGTGGTCAGCCATGGCGAATTGGTTGGCATCATCACCGACAGTGACTTCGTCACCATCGCGATCAACTTGCTTGAACTACAAGAAGAAGTAGAGCCAGAAGAAGCTGAAGTGGATTAACCGTTGAGTATGCAAAACAAAGAGCGGCTTTAATAGCCGCTCAAAGATATAAATTAAATACGCTGACCAATGATATCTCTTACAGTAACTCAGATACCACATCGGCTAATTGGTGGAAGGTTTCACGACGTGATGAGCTTGGTCGCCACACAAGGCCGATGTCGCGGTAGGCTTGCTGACCTGGAGGATCGATCACAACGAGATTCTGGTTTTCCAATAAACCGTGATCGATAGCCATCTGCGGGATAAAGGTAGTACCTAAACCGTTCGCGACCATCTGCACCAAGGTGTGAAGACTCGTTGCTGTGAATGGGTTGATCTTCTCTTTATCAGTTAACTTACACGCTGACACTGCGTGTTCGGTTAAGCAGTGTTCATTTTCCAACAAGAATACCGATTCGTCTGGCAGGTCGTCATATTTAATAGGGACACGGATTCCATCCGCTTGATTACGACTGATCACCATTCTAAAAGGATCTTGCCCAACCACTTTGCTCTCCATGTTGTCGATATCAACAGGCAGAGCCAGAATCAATACATCTAACTCACCATGGCGCAGTGCCGCGAGTAAGTTCGTTGTCGTGTCTTCACGTAGCAGTAAGTTTAGCTGAGGAAAGCGCTGGTTGGCTTCTTGTACCAAATCGCACAAAAGAAATGGCGCAATGGTAGGAATGCACCCTACTCGCAGCTGACCTTGCATCGCATCGCCGTTACATAGGTTTCCGAGTTCAACCAAATCTTGCCCTTTCGCCAATAACTCTCGACCGTGCTTCACCACCAGCTCTCCCGCTTGAGTAAAAACAAGTGGGCTCTTCTTATCTTTTTTCTCATACAGAGGGCAACCGATCAGCTCTTCTAGGTTTTGGATACCTTTACTAAGAGTTGATTGGCTGACGAAACAGCGATCAGCGGCGTCGCTAAAGTGGCGTGTTTCGTGAAGAGTAACAAGATAGTGAAGTTGCTTAAGACTTGGCCATTTATTCATGAAATTACTTTGTAATATGAGTAGGATAAGTTACACGAAGGTCCTAAGACCTAAGAAAAGGACAAAGAATAAGCTTATCGCTTTTTTCGATGAACTTAATCTATTTAATTCGCTTTTTTCTATAGTACCGATTGTACTATAGTTTGTCGCGTAGAAACGGAGCCCAAACAAAGATGTGTTGGGCCAACTAATTTTTTAGGAGATTCCAAAATGGTACTAGTAGGTCGTCAAGCCCCTGACTTTACTGCAGCAGCTGTTCTAGGTAACGGTGAGATCGTTGATAACTTCAACTTCGCAGAATTCACTAAAGGTAAGAAAGCGGTTGTTTTCTTCTACCCACTAGACTTCACTTTCGTTTGTCCTTCAGAGCTAATCGCTTTCGACAACCGTCTAGAAGATTTCCAAGCTAAAGGCGTTGAAGTAATCGGTGTTTCTATCGATTCTCAATTCTCTCACAACGCATGGCGTAACACTGCTATCGCTGACGGCGGTATCGGTCAAGTTAAATACCCACTAGTTGCTGACGTTAAGCACGAAATCTGTAAAGCATACGATGTTGAGCACCCAGAAGCAGGCGTTGCTTTCCGTGGTTCTTTCCTAATCGACGCTGACGGTCTTGTACGTCACCAAGTAGTTAACGATCTTCCACTAGGTCGTAACATCGACGAAATGCTACGCATGGTAGACGCACTAAACTTCCACGAGAAGAACGGTGAAGTTTGTCCTGCACAATGGGAAGAAGGTAAATCAGGTATGGACGCATCTCCAAAAGGTGTTGCAGCATTCCTATCTGAGCACGCTGACGACCTAAGCAAGTAATTACATTCTTAAGCCCGACTCAACACGGGTGAATGGTTGGATGACTCTCTATAAAGAGAAATAAAGCATAAGCTACAGCGCAAAGCGCATCGCCAATCAGTTAAGAAGTAAAGTCTTATTCAAAGCCCGAAGTTAACGCTTCGGGCTTTTTGCATCTATTGCTTCAACAATGGTTTATTGCTTGCTCATCTCCACTATGAATAGGGGTAACCGCAAAGCGAAACTTTACCTCTATTTTCCTCTATCGCTACCTATTCAGAATCGTCTCAAGATTGCTATGATTTCCACAGTCTCAATTTGAACGAGTAAAATATCATGAACATCGAAATTGAAGTTTGTATCGATAACCTAGAATCTCTACACAATGCCCTAGCAGGCGGAGCTAATCGTATTGAGCTCTGCTCTTCACTGGCACTTGGTGGGTTAACCCCGAGCTTCGGAATGATGAAGCAAGCGGCAAGAATTTCGTCCGTTCCGGTCTACGCGATGATACGCCCAAGGCAGGGTGACTTCATATTCGATGATGACGATATGATCTGTATGCTTGAAGATATTGAAGCTTGTGCAAGTGCAGGATTGGATGGGGTCGTACTTGGTGTGTTAGCACCAAACGGAAGTATTGATATGCCAAAAATGCAGCAACTGGCTGAAAAAGCGCACTCGTTAAAGCTTGGGATTACCTTTCATAGAGCCATCGATCAAAGCGCTGACTTCCAAGCAGCATTAGAGCAGGTCATCACTCTTGGATGCGAAAGAATCCTGACATCAGGGCTTGCTGTTAATGCTGAGCAAGGCATCAATGTGTTGTCAGCAATGGTAAAACAAGCCAATGGCAGAATCGATATAATGGCAGGGGCTGGCGTCAACGCAACGAATGCCAAAACGATTCAAAGCACCACTCAAGTGCCTGCACTTCATCTTTCTGGAAAATCGACAAGAGCAAGCCTAATGGAAAACAACTCAAGTGCTCAAATGGGCAGTGATGATATTGATGATTATCAGATCCCCGTGACAGATGCGAGTAAGATATCCGATGTAAGAGCCTCTCTCATCGCTTAGGGTAACAGTCGCTAACACAAATCTAGAGAAGCTCGCTGACTAATCTAACTGACTGACGTATATTAGATTTAATAGTGCAGAAATTTTTCATGGATAGATATGGCCAAAGACTTATTCAGCTCTCTTGATTTAAACCTGTTACGAACATTCCTGATTGTTTATCAAGAAAAAAACACCAGAAAGGCTGCGGAGCGACTCTTTGTTTCACAGCCTGCTGTTAGTCAAGCTTTGCAGAAGCTGCGTCATCACTTTTCGGATGACTTATTTGTTAAAGTCCACGGAGGTTTGCAAGCCACAGCATTTAGCGAACAGCTAGCAAATGAAATCACACCTCATTTAGATGGTTTGAAAACGGCGATTAACTCTTCAAATACCTTTGACCCCAAAGAAATCGACTACTCAATAAAAATCGCGCTTTCCCCTGTCGTACTTTCATGTTTGTCGGGGGCTCTTTACAAAATCATCAAGCAACAGGCACCTAACTGCGAGCTAGAGCTAACGAGCTGGACGACATCCTCAGCTGAAGACATACAAAAAGAAAAAATCTTTTTAGGCGTTGCTTATCAACTCTCTGATGTTTCAAAAGAAATTCATATTCAAAAGCTCATTGATATTGATGGGCAGCTATTTGTAAGAAAAGATCATCCAATAAGAAAATCAATTGTCACCCCACAAGATTTGGCAGGCTATGAGATTGCATCACTAATATCACCAGGTTGGAACGATAACTTTAGTCAAGCTTCACGAATATTAGAAACCCACTCGATTCCTCATCGCGTTGGATTCCGTTCTGAAATGGTATTAGCTCTTATAGATGTTCTGCTTAATTCTGATATGTACATGCCACATTCCACCCTCTTTCCTATCCACAACTATCCCAACCTGAGAGCCATTGATGTAGACATCGCGAGCGAACTAAAAACGGTGGGAGTGTATAGTCATATACATATAAAGAATCGTAATAACCCTCTTCATATGTGGCTCTGCGATGTTGTTCAGCAAGCACTAAATGAACATGTTAATAAGTAATACTTATTACAATTATACAAAATACTACTTAGCCTAAAAATAAAACACTGTTTAATATTAGCCCTATTAAAACGGATACTGAACTACGAAGGATCGTGCAGTTAAGTTAACCCTAAATAGAGACTAATATGAAAATTGCACTTACTACCCTAATTTCAGCTTCACTACTTTCTGTTCCAGTTTTTGCAAACAACTTTGACAGCCAACACCGTGTTGGTCTCGGTTACAGCAAAACTCAAGTTTCCGACTGGCTAACAGACGATACTGTTGATTGGGGTAACGGTATCAAGCTTGAATATGGTTATGAATTTAACCGTATCGTAGGTATCAACGTTTCTTACGCAACTAACAGTGACGATGAAAGCGTTGAAGGTTTCAAAGCTGAAATCGATGGTTACAAGTTCCAAGTTGATGCTGACATAGGTTATAAGTTTGATTTAGATGGTTTTTCTTTAAAACCTTATGGTGTTCTAGGCCTAGCTCGTCAAAGCGAAGATAACTCTATTAGCTATTTAGATAGAAAGTGGACTGAATCATATAACGATACCAGCTTAGTTGTTGGCCTAGGTGGCCGAGCTGAATTCGGACAACACCTATACACTGATATGCGCTTTGAATTCGCGACTTACGATGACGTAGATTACGACACATTCTCATGGACTGTCGGCTACCGCTTCTAATCAATAAAAAAGCCAGCGTCTCTGAACTGACCCCCAATAGTTGGACACCAATTATTGGGGGTCTTTTTATGTCCAAATATAGCCGAGAGCTAAAATGTATCATTGCTAAGCAATATTTAGATGGC
>NZ_VTYC01000043.1:0-44679 GCF_013114115.1 Vibrio sp. 070316B
ATCATTTTGATTCCGAAGAATCTGTTTTATCTAACGATAAAACGTTTTGATATTCATCAACGAGTGCCCACACAGATTGATAGGTTTAAATTGTTAAAGAGCTTAACTTCTTAAGCGTTCCTTTTAACAAGGAGCCTCTCGAAGTGGACGGCCATTCTAGCGAATTGGGATTCAGTGTCAAACACTTTTTCCTGCTAATTTTTTGAAGCATCTTAAATGCTTATTTGCCGTTTCGTTGCTTAGTTCAAACCGCTTGGTTATCCCTGACAACGGAGGCGCATTATAGAGATAATAATCTTGCGCACAAGGCCAAAAACGAAAAAAAGCCGCCACTAGCGACTGTTCGAATAGTATTTATACAAAGCGTTCGAAATAGGTACGATTTAGACTAAATTTAGCGAATCGTACCTATTGTTTCTGCCCCAATTACTGGTGAGCAATAATTCTGTCGTTATTAACTAATAGCTGTACTTTTTTATCTGGGTTGATTTTTCCAGCAAGTATCGCTTTCGCCAATGGGTTCTCTACACTCTGTTGAATCGCTCTTTTCAACGGTCGTGCACCATATACAGGGTCGAAGCCAACTTGAGAAATTAGCTTCAGCGCTTTTTCTGATACCTCAAGTTCATAACCATTATCTTCCATACGCTTTTTCAGGTGCTCAAGCTGAATAGAAGCAATTGATTGAATGTGCTCTTGACCTAATGGATGGAACACCACACTTTCATCAACACGGTTCAAAAACTCTGGTCGGAAATGTTTACCTACCACTTCCATCACTTCATTTTTAATCCCTTGGTAATCAAGCGTATTGAAGTTTTCTTGGATTCTCGAAGAGCCCAAGTTCGATGTCATGATCACGACCGTATTTCTGAAGTCGACTGTGCGGCCTTGTCCATCAGTCAAGCGTCCATCATCAAGAACCTGAAGTAAAATATTGAAAACATCTGGGTGTGCTTTCTCGATTTCATCTAACAAGATTACTGAATATGGTTTGCGGCGCACTGCTTCAGTTAAATAACCACCCTCTTCGTAACCGACATAGCCCGGAGGCGCGCCAACTAAACGAGCAACAGAGTGTTTCTCCATAAACTCAGACATGTCGATACGTACCATTGCATCGTCACTATCAAACATGAAGTTAGCAAGCGTTTTACAGAGCTCCGTTTTACCTACCCCTGTAGGGCCAAGGAATAGAAAAGAACCAATTGGCTTATTCGGATCAGATAAACCAGCACGGCTACGACGAATCGCATTCGAAACCACTTCTACTGCTTCGCCTTGGCCGATAACGCGCTTATGCAGAACACCCTCCATCTTTAGAAGCTTCTCTTTTTCTGCTTCTAACATCTTGGAAACCGGAATCCCCGTTTGCTTAGATAAGACATCTGCAATTTCTGCGTCAGTAACCTTATTGCGCAGTAAGGTCATCTCTTGCATTTCAGCTTGGGTAGCAAGGTCTAGTTGCTTCTCCAACTCTGGGATACGACCATATTGCAGTTCAGACATTCGATTTAGATCGCCAGCACGTCTTGCAAAGTCCATATCCATGCGAGCTTGTTCTAGCTCTGATTTGATATGTTGCGTGCCAGACAGTGCTGCTTTCTCAGCGTTCCACACTTCTTCAAGTTCAGCAAAGTCACGCTCTTTATCAGAAAGCTCCGCTTGTAAGGTGCGAAGACGCTTTTCACTTGCTTCATCGTTTTCATTAGTTAGCGCTTGCTGCTCGATCTTAAGCTGAATGATCTTACGCTCGAGTTTATCCAGAGATTCAGGTTTTGAATCGATCTGCATACGGATACTCGATGCGGCTTCATCAATCAGATCAATTGCTTTATCTGGCAGTTGACGATCAGAAACGTATCGATGAGATAGTGTTGCTGCAGCCACGATCGCTGGGTCGGTAATTTCTACATGATGGTGAAGTTCATAACGCTCTTTCAAACCACGAAGAATCGCCACCGTGTCTTCAACCGTTGGTTCATCGACAAGCACTTTTTGGAAGCGGCGCTCTAACGCTGGGTCTTTCTCTATATATTGGCGGTATTCATCAAGAGTCGTTGCGCCAACACAGTGAAGTTCACCACGAGCCAATGCTGGTTTCAGCATGTTACCCGCATCCATAGAGCCTTCACCTTTACCCGCACCGACCATGGTATGAATTTCATCGATGAAGAGAATGATATTGCCTTCTTCTTTAGACAATTCATTGAGAACAGACTTCAAACGCTCTTCAAACTCACCACGGTATTTAGCACCAGCCACCAAAGCGCCCATGTCTAATGACAGTACTCGTCGGCCTCTTAAACCTTCCGGCACTTCATTGTTAATAATGCGCTGAGCCAAACCTTCAACGATAGCTGTCTTACCTACACCAGGTTCACCGATAATGACAGGGTTGTTCTTAGTACGACGCTGAAGTACTTGGATGGTACGACGGATTTCGTCATCTCGACCGATAACAGGATCGAGCTTGCCTTGCTCCGCTCTTTCAGTCAGATCGATGGTGAACTTCTCTAACGCTTGGCGTCGGTCTTCGGCATTTGGGTCATCAACTTTTTGACCGCCACGAACCTGCTCGATAGCTTGAGATAATTTTTGCTCAGTAAGACCTAGCTCTTTAAGCAGGTTACCTAAAGGACCTTTATCTTCAATTGCGGCAAGTAGGAAGACTTCCGAAGAAATGTATGTGTCTTGGCGCTTTTGTGCGACCTTGTCACATAGATTGAACAGAGTACCCATTGTATTCGAAAGCTGAACATCACCACCGATACCACTTACTTTCGGTACACGGTCTAATATTTCGCTTAACTTTGAACGCAACTGAACCACATCAATATTCAACATGGTAAGCAATGGACGAATCGCACTACCATCTTGATTTAATAGCGACACCATTAGGTGTACAGGCTCTATATATTGGTGATCACGACCTAATGCGAGCGACTGAGCATCAGATATCGCAATTTGAAATTTACTAGTGAATCGATCGAGACGCATGCCAACCTTCCTACTCTTAGATATGTTTATCTTATGGTTAGAAGATGGATACGGTAACGCGGATTTTCAAGGGATAGGAATGAAGAATAGAGTTTATATAAAAATATAATTGCGCTGGATAAAAGCGGACACTTACTAAACGTTACTCTAGCCAAATAAAGGTAGCCTGACGGCCAGTAACGCCATCTCGACGATAAGAATAGAAAGCATCAGAATCGGCAAAAGTACAAAGGTTCGAATCCGTTACTTGCGAAACTCCAACTTTAGCAAGTCGCTGTGTTGCAAGTTGAGACATGTTCGCTAACCATTTGCCCGGTTCAGTTTTCGCTTTGAATACAAGCTTCGCTTGAGGATCAAAACTAACGAAAGCTTCTAACACATCATCACCAACCTCAAAGGCCTGTTTGCCAATAGCAGGGCCAAGCCAAGCGATAATCTGGTTATCGGAGCCGAGATTAGAAAACTTTGCGACTGCATTTTCAAGAATACCACCAGCAAGACCACGCCATCCGGCATGAACCGCAGCAACTTGAGTACCTTTGGTATCCGTGAGGATCACTGGCAAACAATCTGCAGTCATCGCTGAACACACAACCCCAGTCGCTGGAGTAAATGCGCCATCCGCGTCGAGAACATTGGTTGTTGGCTCTAAAACCGTAACCACATCTGTAGAATGTGTTTGGTTTAGCCATACCGGTGCAGTTGGCATGTTAGCGTGTTGCGTAAGCCATATGCGGTTACGTTCAACCAATGAAGCATCATCCCCAACATGCATACCAAGGTTTAGCCCATGATATGCATCAGCAGAAAAACCACCAACACGCGTCGAAGCAAAAGCCTTCACGTTACTTGGTGCGTTCCAGTTGGGGATGATCATCGACATAATTAAATGTCTTCTTCTAGGTTATCGCGAGCATCAACACGCAATGCTTCAGCCATTACAACCATGTCATTTGGCACAGGTGCGTGGAACTCAACTTCTTCGCCCGTGATTGGGTGAACAAATTTAAGCATAACCGCGTGTAGTGCTTGGCGATCAAAAGCACGAATCATCTTCGTTAGTTCTTCTGATGCGCCTTTTGGAATACGAGCACGACCGCCGTATGCAATATCACCTAACAGTGGATGCTGAAGGTAAGACATGTGTACACGGATTTGGTGAGTACGACCCGTTTCTAGGCGTAGACGAATACGTGTATGTTCACGGAAGTGCTCAGCAACACGGTAGTGAGTTACCGCTGGCTTACCCGTTTCATTCACAGCCATCAAAGTACGCTTGGTTGCGTGGCGGCTAATGCCTTTTTCTACCATGCCACCAGCGGTCATTTTGCCGATTGCAATCGCTTCATATTCACGAGTAATACGACGCTTAGCCAATGCACGAACAAGGCGAGTCTGTGCTGGTACTGTTTTAGCAACAACCATAAGACCTGTTGTGTCTTTATCGAGACGGTGAACAATACCTGCACGAGGTACTTCAGCGATTTGTGGGTAGTGGTGCAGCAACGCGTTTAGCACGGTTCCATCCGGCGTACCTGCTCCTGGGTGAACAACAAAATCACGTGGCTTGTTGATCACCAGTAGATGTTCATCTTCAAAGACAATGTCTAGAGGAATGTCTTGTGCTTCCCAGCGCTCTTCATCTTCAAGTTCAGCTTGTAAGATGATCTCTTCTCCGCCCATAACCTTAACGCGTGGCTTGGTAATAACTTCGCCATCCACTTGGACTTTGCCGTCAAGAAGCCACTCTTTAATACGAGAGCGAGAAAAATCGGTAAATAGTTCAGCGACAGCTTGGTCTAAACGTTGACCTAACTGGCTGCTTTTTACTGTGTCTGTTAATGTGATCTGCTGAGCCATATCGAACTTTTTTAAAAACCGTGAGACTAATACCCATTAGTATGGATAAAATAGAATAATTGCATCATTGTATCTGTTACTGGTTAGAAAGTAACGGAAGCTTACGAAATATTTAATTCAAGGAATCGACGCCTGACATGAAACACCTTACTTTAGCGGGTCTATTAGCCGTATCACTCTTGGCTGGTTGTTCAAGTACCGAAGAGATAGTGCCAGATGTACCGCCATCGGTTCTCTACTCTGAGGCGCAAGAATCGCTGCAAAGTGGTAGCTGGCTTTCTGCCATTGAAAAGCTAGAAGCCCTAGACTCTCGTTACCCTTTCGGCGCCTATTCTGAACAAGTACAGCTAGACCTGATTTACGCTTACTACAAAAATGATGACCTAGCGCTTGGCCTAGCGACCATTTCACGTTTCTTGCGTTTAAACCCAACTCACGAAAAACAAGACTGGGTTCTTTACATGCGCGGCCTAACGCACATGGCACAAGACAGAAACTTTATGCACGATATTTTTAATATCGACCGTAGCGACCGAGATCCTGAGCCAGTAAAACTCGCTTTTGCTGATTTCAAACGACTACTAGAGCGCTTCCCAGCAAGCCCTTACGCAGAAGATGCACAAAAACGCATGTTCGCACTTAAAAACCGTTTGGCGGATTACGACCTAGCAACGGCAGATTTCTATCTACGTCGTGAAGCTTGGATCGCTGCAATCAATAGAACGCAAGAACTGCAAAAGACTTACCCAGATACTATCGCTGCGCGTAAGTCTCTAAAAATTCAGCTAGAGGCTTACAAACAGCTTGGCCTTGAGGACGCGATCCAAAGAACAGAAGCCTTGATTGAGCTGAACCCACTACCTTAGCCAACCATTCTGTTCCTGACTAAAAAAGCGCGCTAATTTACTAGCGCGCTTTTTTAAACCCATACCACGAACTTGATGAATCGAACAATACACGGTATCTTCAATAAATAACTTTTAACAAAACATCAACATGGAGTGTGGATGTGAGTAGGTTGTTATTATTTATTGGGATCGTGCTATTTAGCCAATTTTCCCACGCGTTAGAACTCTCGCCATTAAGCAATAAGCCTTACATGGGGGATCTCGATGTACTCAAAACCAAAGGAACGGTGAGAGTGCTTGTCTCTGCTGACCTCGGCTTTTACTACATAGAAGATGGCAAGCCCAAAGGCATCGTTGCCGAGATGCTTTACCATTTTGAAAAAAGCCTTCGTAAGAAACACCCTTACCTGAACGTTCAAATTATTCCTGTGCAGCGAGATGACCTGCTCCCTTCTTTACAGTCAGGCTATGGCGATGTTGCTGTTGCAAACCTGACCGTCACCGATAAGCGATTAAAGGTGATCGACTTTTCAGACCCTATGATTAAAGACGGTAAAGAGCTCATTATCACAGGCAAGAATTCAGAAGCGATCACCGAGATCAAGCAACTCAGTGGTAAGGAAGTATGGATTAGGGCAAGTTCTAGCTACTTCGAAAGCGTGCAAAGGGTCAATAAAGAACTCAACGAGCTAGGTTTACCGCCGCTGCATGTCCACTTCATCGAAGAGTCACTGCAAGACTATGAACTGATCGAACTCGTTAACCAAGGCTATATACAAGGTACGATTCTGGACAGTCACAAAGCGAAACTCTGGATCGATGTGATGGAAAACATCCAAGTTCATCACGACTTACCTTTACGCGAAAATGGTCAAATAGCATGGGCATTAAGAAAAGACAGCCCTCAGCTAAAGAAAGAGATAAACAAATACGTCAAGACCGCTCGAACAGGCACCCTACTTGGAAACGTTATCTATAAGAAATACATAGATAATACTCGTTGGTTAGGTCGGGCACTCAACCCGAACAAAGTTGACCGCGTTGCTAAACTGGCTGATGTATTTGAAAAGTATTCGAATAAGTATGAATTCGATCCTTTGATGATGTCTGCGCAAGGCTTCCAAGAGTCGGGCCTTGATCAAAGCAGAGTATCCCACCGAGGTGCTATTGGAGTAATGCAGGTTCTCCCTAGCACTGCGAGAGACAAAAACGTCAACATCAAGAATATCCACATCGTCGATAACAACATCCATGCTGGCGTAAAGTACATGCGCTTCATTAAAGATAGATATTTTGATGACCCAGCCATTACTCCAGATAACCAGCTTTACTTTACTCTAGCCTCCTATAATGCAGGCCCCGCTAAGATCAGAAAAATGAGGAACCTTGCGAAGAAGAAAGGCTACAACCCGAATATCTGGTTTAAAAACGTAGAGATCATTACTCGTAAATACGTCAGTAAAGAACCCGTCACCTATGTCGCCAACATCAACCGATATTTCGTTATCTATAAACAGTTAGAAGCCATCAATACAATTCGAGAGAACGGCACAGCTAGATTACTGCAAACCAACGATTAATTGGTCATAACCTGAAAAACGACGGAAGACTAAAAACACAAAAGCCGCATAAGCAAAGTTATGCGGCTTTTGTTTATCGAATTCTGAAGAAGCTAACCTGATGCTTCATATCGTGTGCTCTATGTCACAAAGTACAATTGGATAAATATCCATCAAGCACTTTCTATAAGCTGTAAGACGCCCCTAAAAACTGATTTAATTTTTAGCGAAGCCTTGCCTCCAAGTTATCGTTTTTCATAAGGATAACAAGCATTTTTCGCCAAAAAGATATCAAGACTTGCGTAAGATCACATTTGATTTTAATGCTCATTCCACCCCATCAAAACAAGATCTAGATCACATTCTAAATTCCCAAAAGTCGTAATCTGAAGTTAACCCATGAGGGATACAACAGAGGAAAACTTCTATGAAAATGAACATCACTGGTAAAAACATCGACATTACCTCTGCAATCCGTGATCACATAGAAAGCAAATTTAAGAAGCTGGATAAATGGCAAGTAGACATCATTGGTTGCCAAGCGAGCTTTAGTGAAGAACCAAACAAGAAGAAGAAATTTGAAGCGGTACTAACCGTACCAAAAGGGCAACTTGTAGCTTCATCAATCCATGACGACCTCTACGTTGCTATCAACGAAGTAGAACAAAAACTAGAGCGTCAACTCAACAAGCTACGCCATAAACCAGAAGCGCGCCGCGCTGAAAAGCCTGAAATCGAAGAGCTAGAAGCTGAAGTAGAATAAGGAAAGATAACAGATTAAAAAATAGCGCCTCAGGGCGCTATTTTTTTGCTTGACGCTCGTAGCTCGCTTGCTTATTGTGTTTAAACATTCATAAAACAATCACTTTTTATGCAAACTCAATCTTTGTTTATTTTTGACTTCTTTTTTCTTCCGTAAATCGGAGGCTAAGTCGTTTTAGAAAAACAAGTCAAAAACGAACAAGAAGCCTCCCACACTAGGGAGGCTTTTTTATAAGGACACATTTATGACTGACCGCTCAATTTCACTGGATGATATCCGCCTTCGTCTCAATGATTTAGATGACGAACTACTGAAGCTACTTTCAGAACGTCGCAAGCTAAGCATCGAAGTTGCTAAAAGCAAGGTAGAAACATCAAAGCCAGTTCGTGACGCAGTAAGAGAACAACAACTGTTGGTTAAACTGATTAACAACGGTAAAGACAAATACGAACTAGATGCTCAGTACATTACCAAGCTGTTCCACACCATCATTGAAGATTCAGTCCTACTGCAACAGTCATACCTACAAAACCTTGCGAACCCGCAAAGCCGTAAACCATTGGCTCGCGTTGCATTCTTAGGCTCTAAAGGGTCCTACTCCCATCTTGCGAGCCGTGAGTATTTCAGCCGTAAGAATATGGAATTGATTGAGTTAAACTGTAATCACTTCAAAGAAGTAGCGTCGACTGTAGAATCGGGACATGCGGATTACGGTGTATTGCCAATTGAAAACACCAGTTCAGGTTCGATTAACGAAGTGTACGACCTACTTCAGCACACCACGCTTTATATCGTTGGTGAGCTATCTCAACCGATTGAACACTGCCTAGTCGCGAAAAGTGATATCCGTTTAGAAGACATCAAAACACTTTACTCACATCCACAACCACACCAGCAGTGCAGTGAGTTCTTGAGCCGCCTGAAAGATGTAACTCTTGAATCATGTGCTAGCACAGCCGACGCAATGAAAAAGGTCAAAGAACTGGATGGAGATGATGTTGCTGCAATTGGTAATGCATCGAGCGGCAAGCTTTACGGACTTCAGCCTATCCAAGGCAACATTGCGAACCAGACAGAGAACCACACACGTTTCATCGTAGTAGCTCGTAAACCTGTTGAAGTCTCGACTCAGATCCCTGCGAAGACAACACTGATTATGTCAACTTCACAAGAAGCAGGTTCATTGGTAGAGACGCTACTGATTCTGCAGCGCTTAGGTATCAACATGACTAAGCTAGAGTCTCGTCCGATTATGGGTAACCCTTGGGAAGAGATGTTCTATGTGGACTTAGAAGCACACCTAGATTCGGATAATATGCAGCAAGCAATCACAGAGTTGACGGCCATTACTCGCCACTTAAAAGTCCTTGGTTGCTACCCAAGTGAAAACATCAAAGCGACTCAAGTTAAGTTGTCATAACTTAGAATTAGTAACCGCTTTTTACTAATAGAAGTATTTGGCCTACAGTAGGCCAAATACTTAAGCCCCTCATTTTTACAATACTCTTAGAGCCCCTAGGCCCTCCCTATCTACTACTGCTTTATGCCTTCCTAATAGAAAACTCATTAGTGGCATTTTTATCAATAAAGACAAAACTTTACCGCCTTCACAGGAAAGCACCGTACAACGTGTAATTAATAGCGAGCTCACCGCAAGTGACATAAACTTACGCGCTCAAATTTATAAACCATGTTGTGAATAGCCATGAAGCTAAGTAAGAAAATATTACTTCTGATTGCCCCCGTAATACTGATCAGTACTGCGGCTTCCAGCTATATCATTTACTCGACTCAAAAAAACAGTTTCATCAAACGCGAAGATAATGCTCTGCAATTGAGTATGGAAAAGCTCGCCGGACACTTTCGTCAATCGCGATCTTTTTTGAACAGCTATTCTTATGCGCTTACTAAAAGTGACATGATTAAACGCTTCTTCTTGGCCGAAGAGAACCCTAGCCAAGAGCTCGCACTCATTGATGATCTACACGAGACGATAAAGTTATTACAAGATGGCGACGATAGCTTTACTGGCCTTGCTCTTCTCGACGGCGATGGTACCGTCAGCTACTACGCCGAAAATAGCCGTGACCCCTTTGCAGAGATGGACCCGAAGGTCTTAGAGTTTGTTGATCGTCAGTATCAAGAAAAACACGTAACCTCACGTACTGACTACATCCAAAACTCGCAGGGCGAAGGGATGCTTGTTCACTATGAAGTACTTGATAAAAAAAGCGTTTCGGCCCCGATAAGCGAGCAGATCAATGATGTATTTTTTCTAGTCGTTTCGGTCTCTCTCGATAAGTTTAATTCACTGCGAAAACAGATAGAGTTTGACTACCAAACCAGTCTTTTCTTTACCGATGAACCGATAACTCTTGGGCATGGTTTAACTCAGTCTGTGAAGCTGGGACCTGAACTTTACGCAACCCTCGACCCGGCTCAATTTTTGTTGGACAACAAGCTAAAATCAATCTGGAATGAGCTCAGCTTGTCGTTTGCTCTGTCTGCCTTTGTCAGTGTGGGCTTATTGCTCATGCTTTTATCCCGCTGTGTGATTAATCCAATCACGCGCTTGGATAAGCAGCTGCAACAGGTCGAAAAAAAGCAAAGAAAGAACATTGAGCGCTTAGGTACTAATGATGAATTAGGCCGCTTGTCACAACGTTTTTATGACATGTACCAAGAGCTCGATAATACCTACCAACAGACCAAAGTGTTGGCAGAAAATGACCAGCTAACGCAAATCCCCAATCGACTTCAATTTCAGTCGTTTGTGCAACAATCTCTGCCAGCCCCTGACTCGAAAAACAATACCTGGGTACTCTATCTCGATTTAGACAACTTTAAGTTTGTGAACGACAAATACGGACACCAGATTGGGGATTCAATACTGGTTTCTTTTGCAGAGCGCATCACTGCTTTATGTGACTTTTTTCAACAAAGCGACAGCGCTAACTGCATGCCTGCGCGCTTGTCGGGCGATGAGTTTGTTATCTATATCAATGCCCCAGCGAATGCCGATAATATTGCGCATCAATTCTCTGAAAAGTTACTCGCTCCACTACAAAAAGGGTTCATCACCGACTCAGGAAGCTTTCCGATTACCGTGAGCATTGGGATCGCGACCTACCCAAGTGATGGGCATACCATAGAGAAACTACTCTCAAACGCTGATACTGCGATGTATCAGGCAAAACATGCTGGCAAGAATCAGTTCGCGGATTACTCGTTAGATTTGGATAAAACTATTCAGCGTCAAGCCAATATTGAGCGCGCCCTCAGAGATAAAAACTTCGATGAAGAGTTTAAACTCGTTTATATGCCTTACATGGATGCCGCAGGGAACCACGTGATTGGGGTTGAGGTTCTATTGCGTTGGGAGTCCGAACAACTTGGTACGGTTGCACCCAATGAATTTATTCCTATTGCCGAGCAAACAGGGCTATTTGAGCTTGTCGACCGCTGGGTTATCGAGAATGCCTTCGCTTCTTTCCATCAGCTTCAGGGTCAATTTGATCACTCGATTCAGCTGTCCATCAACCTATCTTCCGCAGGGATAGAGACTACGCACCTAGCGGATTTCATTGAACAACACGCAAAGATTAATGGCATTCCACCAAGCTTAATTGATTTTGAGATCACCGAGACCTTCTATTCAAATTCACACGGTTTCCCGCTACTCAACGAACTCGCTCGAATGGGCTACCGATTAGCTATCGATGATTTTGGTTCGGGCTACACATCCATCACTCAATTGGTTGAGTACCCAACGCAAAAAATTAAATTAGACAAAGGTTTTTTAGAAGCCTTGATCGAAACAGATAATCAGAACATAGTTAAACCCGTGATCGGACTGTGTCACGCGCAAGGTAAAACCGTGACTGCTGAAGGTATCGAAACCAAAGAGATGCACCAATGGCTACAAGACGCGCATTGCGACATGCTGCAAGGCTTCTACTTTGGCAAGCCAATGCCTCTCAATGAACTAAGCGACTGGTATCACGAACACCAACAGCGATTTAAGCACCAGCAGAACGATTAACACGCACCAACTGAATCAACCGACTAGAAGAATCGAACACATGAAATCTGTCATCATCGCCTCGCTAAATCCCGCTAAGATCAATGCTGTCAAAAGTGCTTTTGTCTCTGCGTTTCCCAACACCGAGTTTGAGTTCACGGGGGCAAGTGTGCCAAGTGGTGTTGCCGATCAGCCGATGAGTAATGATGAAACCTATCAAGGTGCGGTGAACCGTGTACACAATGCGACACAACAGCAACCTAATGCGGATTTCTATGTTGGGTTAGAAGCGGGAATCGAAGGCGGGGTTACCTTTGCTTGGATGGTGATTGAATCAAATGGCCAACGTGGAGAATCTCGCTCGGCAAGCCTGATGTTGCCACCAGCCGTTCTTGAGAAGCTAGAACACGCTAACGAACTCGGGGATGTGATGGATGAAGTATTTGGTACTGACAATATCAAACAAAAAGGTGGAGCGATTGGTTTACTGACACATAACCAGCTTTCACGTAGCTCGGTCTATCACCAAGCGTTAATCTTAGCGCTGATCCCATTTGTGAACCCTGAACATTTCTCGGCTTAACCAATGAATGCTTCTCAAGCTTTCTAGCAGCTCGATTGCAAGCTCTAGAAACTAAAAAACGCTAACCCTCAGTTAGCGTTTTTTTTCAATTCGCACTCTCGCTATTCAGTGATAGCTTAAGCCATCATTACTTGAGCAGCAGATCGGCAATAATCGCTTTCTCTTGTTCTGATTTTGCCTTGAGCTCATTCGAGCCTCTGGTGATGGTTGCCACACCGACTCCCAGCATTTGGCTTACTTGTCTTTGAGACATTTCACCTTTCATTAGCTCACAAAAAATATTAATTCGAGCAACCAGAGCATCTCGCTCATCGGGCGTCATCATCATGGTCAACAACAGTTCATGCTGATCTTTCTCAACCGCTGTCTTAACTAAATCCATGAGTTGTTGCCAGTTATCATATTCAGGTTGTGATGCCATATCTCTACACTTACTTTTAAATTCAGACTTTAAAGAGTCGCTTATCGATTGAAAGCGTCTACCACTTTATACCGAAATACTGGATGTGATCCAATGTAAAAAGGCAGTAAGCGGAAATGGTTCGCACTCACTGCCTTCAATTGTCACTCAGTTTCAGGCCTTATCGACCACTAGTATTTAGCTTTCACCTCATGGGGAGCCAAAAACTCGCCCTGCTCACCCAAGATGTCTCGATAGTAAGTCTCAAACATTAAGATGTTCTGAACGTAACCGCGTGTCTCTTTGAATGGAATCATCTCAATAAAAGCGAAGGCATCAAGCTTTTCGTCACTGCGAGAACGCCACTGTTTAACACGGCTTGGACCTGCATTGTAGGCAGCAAAAGCAAAGATACGGTTGTTGTCATATTGAGAGAGCAAACCATCTAAGTAGTGGCTGCCAATTTCGATATTCTTGCCGACATCGTAAAGATCATCGCTACCCTTGTACTTAATCTTGTGTTTGTTCGCGGTGTATTGCGCTGTCTTTGGCATAATTTGCATGACACCACGTGCACCAACTGGAGAACGAGCTTCTGAATCCATCGCGCTCTCTTGTCTTGCTAGAGACATCAAGGTGATTGGATCAATATCATGCTTCTCCGCGTAGAAGTTAAACCACCACTTATGAGCAACCGGAAAACGCAGCGCAATGTTATCCCACATTTTCGCTGAAATACTCGCAATCACAGTGAAGTGATTCCAACGCTGTGTCGCAGCGTAAGCGGCAAGCATCTCTTTTTGCTCTTTATCTGCATTGGTCAGTAGCCAGCGCCATTCACTTTTAGCGGCGGCAATTTTATCGCGAGTAATCAGTTCATCGATACGAATCAGCGAAGTACTAAAAGGCTTCACTGTTTCAGCATTATACTTTAGCGTTGATGTAGGGTACTGAATAGGCTTACCTAACTGCTTAGCCGCCGCAACACTGTAGAAATTACGCTTGCCTAAAATATCAGACAGACGTTGGTTGCCCTTTTCGGTATCTCCAGTTGCTATTTCAGCCCTGCCTAACCAGTATTGCCAACGCAATGAAGCTTGGTGCTTGTCGTCTAAGAGGGCAATCCACTCTTTCAATCCAGCCCAATCGGCATGCTGAATAGCCAAACGGGCACGACGTTCCAATAAGACTTGTTTCGACGAACTCGCCAACATCTCGTCTCGCCACTCCATCAACTCTTCAGAATCGGTATTGATTAAACGGAAAGTCAGGTAATCAGCGAGCTCTTGAGATTTCTCTTTAGAAAACTTCTGGGCCTTGATGACATCATCAAATATTTCCTGGGCACTGCTAGCCGATTTTCTTGCGAGCTTCTTAAAAGCAAACTCCGTTTGAGCTTGATAAAACTCATTGGCTGGATACTTCTTCGCGAATGTGAGCACGTTTTCAGGCTTGTTGTATAACGCCTTCATCTGCTTAGCTTGAGCAATTGACTCATCATGATCCAATTGCTTGATCAGATAGCTCATCAGCTTACCGTTACGCCCATCAAACGCTAACAGCATACGCTCTAAAATCAGCTCATCAGTTCTTAAGCCAGCTTGATCCCAACTCTTAAATAGCGGGTCGCAAGCGTCATCAACACCATCGCCGCTCAACCAAAGCTGCTTCGCCCCTTTAAAAGCCAGTTCTTGATTACCTTGCTCATAATTCGCTCGGTAATAAATGCATTGGTACTTTTCGCCCACTGGCTCTTTAGTTTGAAACTCAAGGATGGTTTGCCACTGTTTTCTAGAAGCCAGCATATCTAAATATGGTGCTCGCATACGATTAGAAAATGGCAAGGCTTTGTTCTCTTCAATAAACGCATCCACTTCAGCCGGAGTACGATCACCAAGACCGATAAGAAAAGCACGATAATCGGTGTAAGGCGTGAGAGGGTATGTTTGAATTTTGCTGCGCAGTTCTGAGTAAGCTTTTAGATCACGGTTGTCTAAAACCTCTTGCGCTCTATCATAAACATCACGCTGCATTTCTAGCTCTGAGGCATTGCTAGCCATAGCCACTGGAGCTAGTGAAAATGAAGACAAGATTGCCGATGCAGCCACAGCAACCTTCGTATTACCAATTCGGAAAAACATTCGCTCTTTCCTTAGTGCGTGTATGAATACGTGAAATCTATTTACGCCCGACATCACATAAAATGTAAAGGAATTGAGTGTAAATATTATTAATATTTAACACTTCATCTAAGAAGCATATTAAATATAGTTTTAATAACCAATGTGACAATAGTAAGTAAGGATTCGTTCAAGAATGGCTTTTCTTTCCTAGGAGTAACATCTTTAGGGATATTGGTATAAAATAGCTAACAATTTTGAACAATAACTAGGATCGATCGGCAATGGCTGAATACGTATATACCATGTCTAGGGTGAGCAAAACTGTTCCACCTAAGCGTCAAATTCTTAAAGACATTTCTCTTAGCTTTTTTCCTGGCGCTAAAATCGGTGTTTTGGGTCTAAATGGTTCAGGTAAATCTACCCTACTACGTATCATGGCTGGTATTGATACTGATATCGATGGCGAAGCTCGTGCACAACAAGGTCTTAACGTAGGTTACCTACCTCAAGAACCAGTACTAGACGAATCAAAAACGGTTCGTGAAATCGTAGAAGAAGCGGTTTCTGATGTTGCTGATGCACTTAAACGTATCGACGCAGTTTACGCGGCTTATGCTGAACCAGATGCAGATTTCGATGCACTAGCAAAAGAGCAAGGCGAACTAGAAGCGCTTATCCAAGCAAAAGATGGTCACAACCTAGAAGCAGCTCTAGAGCGCGCTGCAGACGCACTTCGTCTTCCTGAGTGGGACGCTAAGATTGAACACCTTTCTGGTGGTGAGCGTCGTCGTGTTGCTATCTGTCGTCTACTTCTAGAGAAGCCAGACATGCTGCTTCTTGACGAACCAACGAACCACCTGGATGCAGAATCAGTTGCATGGCTTGAGCACTTCCTAGTGGACTACAGCGGTACTGTTGTGGCGATTACCCACGACCGTTACTTCCTAGATAACGCTGCTGGTTGGATTCTAGAGCTTGACCGTGGTGAAGGTATCCCATGGCAAGGTAACTACACGTCTTGGCTAGAGCAAAAAGATGAGCGTCTGAAGCAAGAGAAAGCTGGTGAAAGCGCACGTCAAAAGACCATCGAGAAAGAACTTGAGTGGGTTCGTCAAAACCCTAAAGGTCGTCAAGCTAAGTCTAAAGCTCGTATGGCTCGTTTTGAAGAACTGACGACTGGCCAATACCAGAAGCGTAACGAAACCAACGAACTGTTCATCCCGCCAGGTGAGCGCCTAGGTGACAAAGTTCTTGAAGTTAAGAACCTAACTAAGTCATACGGTGACCGCGTTCTTATCGATGACCTATCGTTCAGCATGCCTAAGGGTGCAATCGTGGGTATCGTAGGTGCCAACGGTGCGGGTAAATCAACACTATTCAAGATGCTAAGCGGCGCAGAGCAACCAGACTCAGGTACGGTTGAACTGGGTGAAACAGTTAAGCTTGCTTCTGTTGATCAGTTCCGTGACAGCATGGACGACACTAAGACAGTATTCCAAGAGATCTCTGAAGGCGCTGATATCATCAAGATCAACAACTTCGAAATCCCAGCACGTGCATACTGCTCTCGTTTCAACTTCAAAGGCAACGACCAACAGAAGATCATCGGTGAGCTTTCTGGTGGTGAACGTAACCGTGTTCACTTAGCTAAGCTACTAAAAGCGGGCGGTAACGTACTGCTACTCGATGAGCCGACCAACGACCTAGACGTTGAAACGCTACGTGCTCTTGAAGAAGCACTGCTTGAGTTCCCTGGCTGTGCAATGGTTATCTCGCACGACCGTTGGTTCCTAGACCGTATTGCGACCCATATCTTAGACTACCGTGATGAAGGTCAAGTTAACTTCTACGAAGGTAACTATACTGAGTACACAGAGTGGCTGAAGAAGACTCTGGGCGCACAAGCGGCAGAACCACACCGCATCAAGTACAAACGTATTGCTAAGTAAATAAGCTTGTATTTTGAACAAAGGCCGCGATAATAGCGGCCTTTGATATATCTGGCTTACGTATTACGTATCGATATAGAGAGAATACTTATGATTGAAAGACGTCAATTTTCACGAGTTGTTTATCAAGTTCCGACTGAAATCTCACAAGAACACATAAATGCATCAGGCTCAGTGCAAGACTTGTCTCTCCATGGTTTACTCATTCAGTGCGATGAATTACAACGATTCAGCCAAGATACCCCTGTTCACGTTAGCTTTAAGCTGGCCAACAGCGATATCAATATTCAATTAGAAGCAACGATAGTCTCTACCATCAATACCTCAATGCGTTTACGCATAGAGCATTTAGATATTGATAGTATCAGCCACCTTAAGCGCCTTGTTGAGCTTAACGTTGGTGACGATGAACTGCTTTATAGAGAGATTGAACACCTTACCGACTTAGGTAAGGAATAGTGTCTCCATTACCCTTTTTCTATTAGAAGCATTTAGTTAATACAGAACCATGTCTAAAAAAGTTTCCATTACTATTCCCTCAAGTCAGGGGGAACAGACGTTTTACTTCGGTCGAAAAGCCGTACTCTTATGCATGACGTCCCTGCTCTCAGTACCAATATTGATTGGTGGCGCTACCTACATGCACCTTGAGAGTAAAAACAAGCTGGCTACACAAGCCGGTGATGCACAACAGTTAATTGAAACTCTGATTGTTGAAAAAGAACAGACCGAGTTTTTATATGCGGAACAGGTTGAAACCAACCATAACCTATCTCAAGCATTGACTGAGAAAGAAGGCACGATTCAGTTACTGGGTAAGCGTGTATTCGATGTGGAGTCCGTTCTTGGCCTGGCTGATGAAGAATTACACACCGATGAGGTTTCATTAGAAGACCGTATTGATGCTGCGGCAGTCGATTCCGCGGTAAGAGCTACCATGTTCCGCTTAATTCCTAATGATAGCCCGATGGCATATCAACGTATCTCGTCTTCTTACGGTCGCCGTACAAACCCAATTACAGGCAAACGTCACAACCATACTGGTATCGACCTTACTTGTAAGCGCGGCGAAGATATCTTAGCGCCAGCGGACGGTGTGATTGAAACGGTTCGTCCAAGCAAGAAAGGCTTCGGTAACTTTATCACTATGCGCCACTCTTTCGGCTTCATGAGCTCTTACGCGCATCTGCAAAAATTCAAAGTTCGCAGCGGTCAGTTTGTCAGTAAAGGTGATGTGATTGCGAGCTGTGGGAACTCAGGTAACTCAACTGGGCCACATCTACATTATGAAGTACGCTTCCTTGGTCGCTCATTGAATCCTCAATACTTGATGGATTGGACACCAGAAAACTTCAATTACGTGTTTGAGAAAGAGAAAAAGGTGAAATGGGGCCCACTCGTTCAGCTGATTGATAACGTGGTTCGCTTGCAGATCAACCTAACTAACGTACCTTACATCAGTTCAACTATCGACACGGTATCCAGCGATGATAACCGAGTATCGAACGAGAATAACAAAGAGCCTATCGTGACTAACTAGGTTTGTTCGTTTGGCCCATGATGATCAAAATGCATTTCGCCTACTATAGGCCAGATGCAATATCGGCATTTAACACAAACAAAAAGAGCGACCAAATGGTCGCTCTTTTTTATTTTTCAAACCACACTATTAACCGCGATGAATCGAGTCATGTGCTTGTTTTAACAGGCTTTGACTCTCTTGCAAGAATTGCTGTGAGTAGTCACCAAACCAATCACTCACCTGGTTAAAGCTCTCAACGAACTTGGCTTTGTCTTTTCCGTCTAAGATCTCGAGTGCTTCACCAAAACAACGGTGGAAGCGTCGAATCATCTCAATGTTTTCATCTGAAGATAGGATGATGTCACCGTACAAGTTCGGGTCTTGAGCAAATAGACGACCAACCATCGCAATCTCTAGACGGTAGATTGGAGAGCTAAGCTTCAGAAGTTGGTCGATATTCGGGTTCTCTTTGCTTAGGTGTAGACCGTAAGCAAAAGAGGTAAAGTGGCGAAGCGCTTGAATCAGAGTCATGCCGTGGTCATGCTCAGCAGCATCCATCTGACATAGGCTCGCACCCCAGATACTAAATTGCTCCAGTAGCCATTGGTAGCTTTCAGAACCGCGCCCATCACTGTAAACAATCACCTGTTTCGCTAGGCTTGGTACATCAGGACCAAACATAGGGTGAAGACCAACAACAGGGCCTTGGTGCATGTTCATCATTGCTTGCAGCGGCTTTGATTTAATCGATGTTAAATCACAAAGAATACAATCACTTGGCAGGTTACCAAGTTTCGCAATCACACCTTCCGTTAAGTGAATTGGAACGGTTACAACCACAAGACCAACGTTATCTAGGATTTCATCGGCTTTATCCCAATCTTGACTACCAAGGACTTTCACTTCGTAGCCAGAAAGCTTAAACATACGGCCAAATAAGCCACCCAGCTGACCATTACCACCAACGATAACCACTGAACGTAATTCTGGGTTAAGACACTTAAAACCAGAGTCTTTTTCGCTGGCATAAGATTCACGCATAGTTCGACGCAAAATATCTTCGATGAGCTGTGGTGGAACCCCTATTTTTTCTGCTTCTTGACGACGAGACGCCAACATTGCCGCTTCACGCTCCGGCACATAAATAGGTAATCCATGTTCACTTTTCACTTCACCAACTTTCTCAACAAGAGCAAGTCGCTGAGCCAGTAAATCCAGCATCTGTTTATCGACAGCATCAATTTGGTCGCGTAATTCGTTCAGTTCAACGGCCATTTTATTCCTTACTAATCTATAAGCCCGTACCAACGCCGATTTCGTTAGCAACAGATCTTAAAATGCCCCATTAGATGAGGCACTAAACTTTTAAACTCTGACTAACCTTTCAAACGGTTCTCTAAGAACGGGACTAGTTCCGTATGTGCATGTTTCAATAGTGCCTCAGTTGTGTCCCAATTGATACACGCGTCGGTAATTGAAACGCCGTATTTCATCTCATTGAGAGGTATATCAGAAGATTGATTTCCTTCGTTGATATGGCTTTCAATCATAAGGCCGATGATCGACTTGTTACCTTCACGGATTTGGTGAATCGCATCTTCGGCAACCAGAGGCTGGCGACGGAAATCTTTGCGAGAGTTAGCATGGCTACAGTCAATCATCAGTGCTGCTTCTAAACCTGATTTACCAAGCTCTTGCTCACATTCGTGTACGGATACTGAATCGTAGTTTGTTTGCTTACCGCCACGTAAAATAACATGACCGTTTGGGTTACCTTGAGTAGTTAATAGTGCAACTTGACCTTCACGGCTGATACCCATGAAACGGTGACTAGAAGAAGCTGCCTGCATCGCATTGATTGCTGTGCCTAGGTTGCCATCTGTACCGTTTTTGAAACCAATAGGCATTGAAAGACCACTTGCCATTTCACGGTGCGTTTGTGATTCCGTTGTACGTGCGCCGATCGCCGCCCAGCTGAATGTATCTGCTAGGTATTGCGGGCTGATTGGGTCTAGTGCTTCTGTTGCCAGTGGAATTTCCATCTCAGCAAGTTCAACCAATAGTTCACGACCTACATGCAAACCATGCTCAATATCGAAAGTACCATCTAGATGAGGGTCGTTGATTAAACCTTTCCAGCCCACCGTAGTACGAGGCTTTTCAAAGTAAACACGCATAACAATATACAGTTGATCACTAAGTTGCGCAGATAAAGCTTTTAGGCGTTTCGCGTACTCTTTTGCCGCTTCAACATCATGGATAGAACACGGGCCACATACAACCAGCATGCGGTGATCTTTCTTATGGATGATGTTTGCGATAGTTTGACGAGACTCTTGAATGAAACGACGAGCATTATCACTCAAAGGCAGTTTTGCTTTTAACTCCTCAGGAGTAATCAGTACCTGTTCGTCGATAATATTGACATTGCTTAATTCACTTTTCTGCATAACTCAACCTGTATATTTATTTTTACACCCAACATTTCCATTTGGGTTAACAATCTTTAAAAACACAATAACAGCTACAAAAACGATTGCAAGCGTAAACAATAAAAAACATTTAGTGTAAATATTAATTTACACGTGAGTTTTGAGTCGTTTTAATTAGATTACTAGCTTAAACCACAGTCAATACAAACAAAAAAGGCGATATTTCTCATATCGCCTTCTTTAAATTTGTAGAGTGTTTATTTATCACTCATCGTTTAGCATTCGCTTAATCTGCTCTGAAGCCTCTTTCCATCGGGTATCAGAGTGAAGAGTCGGCAAATCAAAGCTGTGTTTTTTAAGCAATGAGTTGGCTAAAGGCACCTCTTGAATCGCTAAGTGATCAAGAGCCTCAATTTGTGCATCTCGTTTATTACACATCAACACCATGTCACAGCCCGCACTCAAGGCTGCTTTTGCTCTGTCGGCTGGTCCGCCCATGATCGCAGCGCCTTCCATCGTTAAATCATCAGAGAAGATCAGACCTTTAAAGCCCAGTTTTTGTCTCAATACTTTCTGTAACCAATATTGAGAGCCACTTGCTGGTTGGTCATCATAATGAGAGAAAACCACGTGTGCAGGCATCATCGCATCTAATAATCCCGCTTCAATTTGCGCCTTAAAGGTCGCCATATCGGTTTCAAAGATATCGTCTCGAGGGTCGTAAGGCGTTTCTAGATGCGAATCGGCTATCACACCACCATGACCAGGGAAGTGCTTTCCAGTTGTCGCCATACCAACCGACTTCATGCCTTTGATGAATGCACTACTGTGACGAACGATGGTATCGATATCTTCACCAAATGCTCGGTTGCCAATCGCTTTGCATTGATGACCTTTATCTAATACTGGTGCAAAACTTAGATCGATATCGTGAGCAATCAGCTCCGCTGCCATCAACCAACCAGCTTGTTCAGCTAATTGTTCACCATTCTTTTGAGTCGCGAACTCTTGAGCAGCAGGGATAATAGAAAAGCCATCGCGGAAACGCTGTACTCGTCCTCCTTCTTGGTCAACACCAATTAAAATAGGACGCTTAGCCGCTTTGCGAATCTCTTTATTTAAAGCCGATAGCTGCTTGCTATCGTGGTAGTTTCTAGCAAATAAAATGAGACCACCAACGGTTGGGTGCTCTAAAATTTCTTTGTCTTCCGCAGTCAGTTCGTAGCCTGCAACATCAACCCACAACGGTCCCATAATATGTCCTTCTATTGCTTAAATTCCGCTACCGCAGATTTACTTTGTTCGATTAATTGGTCGGCTTGCTCTTCTTGCTGAGTTAACGCAATGAACAACAAGTCAGTAATATAAAGTTGGCTATCACGTGCTGTGATAGAGGAACTACGAATATGATTCTCGTCAGCCGCCGAAATGAGTTTGATGTCAGCATATTTGTCCAAAGCCGAGGGAGATAACTGGCTAATCACAATCACTTTGGCCTTCTTCGATCTCGCTAGCTGAGCCACCTTTACGACTTCTCTGGTTTTTCCTGAATAGGAAATCGCTACCAACACATCATTTTCAGTAAGCGATGCCGCGTTGGCAATCTGAATATGAGCATCTGGCTCAGCATGAACCGCATGACCGATTTTCATCAGCTTATAAGCGAAATCTTTCGCAACTAGAGATGATGCTCCGACACCTGAAATTTGGATTCTATTAGCAAGGTGCAGTAAGTCAGCGGCATTACTCAGCTGTTCGCCCTCATTTAATAACACGGTACGTTCAAGCGATTGTGTTTTGCTTGCAAGAAGTTTTTCCATCACGGTATCTGGCGAATCTTTTCTAGTGATGGTGCCGTGTATCCCTCGCTGGGAAACGGGCTGATAACTCATATCACTCTGATAGAGTTTCACCTTCATTTCAGAAAAGCCTTTATAACCGATCTTCTGACTAAACTTGACGATCGTTGACTGGCTCACACCTACCGCTTTCGCTAATTCAGGGGAAGAGAGCTGCTTGACCTGCTGCGGGTGATCCAATACATATCGTGCCACCAGCGAATCCGATGGAGAGAGCTTTGGTAATAACGCTTTTACTTTAGCAATGCCTTTCACTCTAATCCTCTCCTCTTTCAACTGTCATCATCATAACGAGTTTTGCCTTTCCATTGGAATAATTATTCCTTTCCACCTTCTCATTTGGAATAGCTCACACCACCTTATGGGAGCATCATCAAAGAAAACCTCTGGTCACTATTCCACCAAGGAATAGGTTTTGAAACTCATTATTCAAACTGTCATTCTGAAAAAATAATAATAAACACCTTCTTATCTATTCATGCTATGGAGCTGCTATGAATTCACTATTTACTTCGCTGGATTGGGCGGTATTTGCGATTTACTTCGTTGTTATCGCCTTCACAGGTTGGCATTTCAGCCGAACCAAAATCACGAGTACCAAGGACTATTTTTTAGGCGGTAACTCAATGCCAATGTGGGTGGTGGCTATCTCAGTACTCGCAACCTCACAGTCAGCAGCGACGTTTTTAGGTGGACCAGAATCGAGCTACCGTGGCGACCTCACTTACCTAGCGACTAATATTGGCGGTATTCTGGGCGCTATTTTTGTCGCTCTAATTCTGATTCCTCGCTTCTATCAAAACAAAGTTTCAACAGTATATGAGCTACTGAAAGTGCGTTTTGGCGAGAAAACTAAGCAGCGTGCTGGTGTGATGTATTTGGTTGGTCGTGTGTTTGCTTCTGGTGCTCGTCTATATATGGCGGCTATCGCAGTATCTATGATTCTATTTACCAATATTGACCCAAGCAGCGTTATCACTTCCGTGGTGATTTTGGTCACCGTTGGCCTCGCTTACACCTACATGGGCGGTATCCGCTCGGTTATCTGGAGTGACCTGATCCAACTTGTGGTGTACGTCGGTGCAGCTATTGCAGTCATTATCTACTTACTAGGTCAGATCCCGGCAGATTTCAGCCAAATAGCACAAGTGCTTGCCAACCCTGGTGAAGGTCAATCTTCGAAGCTGACCTTGCTCGATTTCACTCTTGATTTAACACCTGCTGGTACTTTCAGCTTCTGGGCATGTATTACTGGTTTTGTACTGCTGAACATTGGTGCGTTTGGTCTTGATCAAGACATGACCCAGCGAGTTCTAACCTGCAAAGATGCCAAGCAAGGTTCTAAGGCGATGATCAACTCAATCATCTTCTCTATCCCTGTTGTGTTGGTTTTCATGTCGATTGGCCTGCTTCTGTATGTTTTCTATCAACGACCTGACCTGATGGGCGTCGAAGGTAAAGATGTCGTGCAGAGCTTTAATGGTGAGAACGTGACGATTTTCATGTACTACGTGCTCAATGAAATGCCAGCAGGCCTTCGAGGCTTAGTGACCGTTGGTGTGGTTGCCGCTGCGCTTTCAACCCTAAACTCAGGCTTGAATTCAATGTCTTCTGTTGCGATTCAAGATATCTACAAACCATGGTTAGAAGCTCGTAAAGGCGAACAAGATGACTTCCATTATGTAAAAGCGGGTCGCTTCGGTATGGCCGCTGCTGCGCTGGCCTTAGGTAGCATGGGTATCTTGTGTTACTACTGGCAGCAATACACCGACATGCCATTATTGTCGTTCGCTTTGAGTGTAATGGTGTTTGCTTACACTGGGTTATTGGGGGTCTACTTCACAGCGATTTTCACCGAACGTGGCAATGAAACATCAGTAGCTTTAGCGCTTGTCGCCGGCTTCTTAACTACGTTACTGATGCAAGCTTATGTTTGGGATAGCGTAATGGGTATGATTAATACTGATTGGGTGGGTGTTCGATTGGCCTTCCCGTATCAACTGTGTGTAGGTACCTTTGTGTCATTGATCGTCTGTCTATCAGGCAAGAAGCAGCCTCAAGAAGCAAACAAACTACAAACAGTTAGCCAATGATTACTCATACTCTAGCCGTCGATGGTGGCGGCACAAAAACCGCAATGAGACTCAAGCGAATTTCGCCGACACCGAGCGTAATTAAAGAGCGTACTTTGGCCGCAACGTCATTGACCTTATACGGTGAAACAGCTATCACTCAACTGACTCATTACATTGAAGAAATGCTGAGTGTGAATCAGATAAGTCCGAAACAGTGTTATATTGTGGTCGGTGTTGCTGGCGCAGGTAATGCTCAACTAAAAGCGAAATTACAACTGGCACTGTCCCATTTCCCAAACCTGTATGTGACGAGCGATGCTGAAGCCTCGGTCGTTGGTGCAAATAGAGGGGAAGGCGTAAACTGTATTGCCATTGGCACTGGTTCTGTTGCGATTCAATTAGACAACCAATACGTGACCCATCAATTTGGCGGTTGGGGTTTCCCCATTGGCGATCAGGGTGGTGGCGCTTGGCTTGGTTTTAAAGCGGTTCAGCAAACACTTGTCGAGTTTGACGCTCAACGTTGCTCGTTAACGAGTCAACTAGTCATGAAGAAAACAGGCAATGTCCGCAGTGCGATTCTAAAATGGACTCGCTCAGCCAACGCAACCGATTATGCTCAACTTGCAAAAGAGCTTGTCGAGTTAGAACCGTGTTGTCCGACGGCAAAAAACATCGTTGAGCAAGGTATTCAAGAAATTGATCTGCTTGCACGAACATGCTCAGACAACAACTCACTACCGATCATGTTCTTAGGCAGCTTAGGCGCTTTCTATCGTGACAAACTGCCACAAGCGCTACAAGATCGCAGCTTAGAGGTTCAAGGTAATGCTTTAGATGGCGCAGAAATCATCGCACATCAAAAGCTTCGCCCGCTTAATTAAGGAAATGACCATGAAGTCAGAGTTATACATTGGCGTGATGTCAGGCACCAGCATGGACGGCGTTGATACGGCACTGGTGTCGATAGAAGACAACCGGATCACACTGCTTGCTCATGATGAGTTTCCAATGCCAAAGGAACTCAAAACACGCTTGCTTAATGTATGTATCGGTCAGCAAACTGACTTGATTGCCATTGGTGAGCTCGACCACCAGCTTGGCCACCTATTTGCTGATGCCGTTCTACAGCTTCTCGCCAAGTCAGAGACTCCAGCATCAACTGTCACCGCAATTGGCAATCATGGTCAAACGGTATTCCACCAACCAACAGGCGACTCTCCCTTTACCATGCAGTTAGGCGATGCCAACATTATTGCTGCTAAAACCGAGATTCAAACCGTCGCAGATTTCAGACGTAAAGACATGGCGCTTGGTGGACAAGGTGCACCACTGGTCCCCGCTTTTCACCATACTATTTTTCAACCGCAAGAAAGCTCAGTTGTTGTGCTGAACATTGGTGGCATATCGAATATTTCAGTACTGCGCCCGAATCAACCAACACTTGGTTATGATACTGGCCCAGGCAATATGTTAATGGACGCTTGGGTAGATAAACACACGGGTGAAAAATTTGACCGCGACGCTCAGTTCGCACTTCAAGGTCAAGTTAATCAAGCCTTATTAAAACAACTGCTGGAAGCGTCTTATTTATCTCAAACACCGCCGAAAAGTACCGGTAGAGAGCTATTCAATCTGCCTTGGTTAGAGCAACAATTAACAGAATTTAATGACATCTCAGCACAAGATGTCCAACGCACACTTTGCGAATACACGGCTTTGACGATAGCCAATGAAGTCGAGGCTTACCGCTTAGGTAACGCTCCAGCATTGTATGTATGTGGTGGTGGGGTTAGAAACCCATTATTGATGAAGAGGCTTTCTGAGCTTCTACCAAGCTGGGAGGTTGCCTCAACCACCAGCAAAGGTGTAGACGCTGACTATATGGAAGCGATGGCTTTTGCTTGGCTTGCTCAACGTCATGTCCATCAACTACCGAGTAATTTACCAGAAGTGACTGGTGCAAGTAGATCTGCCTCTCTAGGCGTTCTATACAGTGCTAACTAAACCATTTTAGAACCATCATTTAAGGATCATTATGAGTAACGACGCTCTCATATCAGCGCTCTCGCACCTCGTTTCGGAGGGGAGAAACCCTGACACTATGGATATTGATCTACTCACTTCTCTTGAAGTGGTCGAAAAGATTAACCAACAAGACAAACAAGTCCCACTGGCGATCGAAGCTGAACTGCCGCAAATAGCTAAGGCCGTTGATAAAATCGCTCACGCCTTTCAAAACGGAGGGCGACTGATTTACATGGGTGCTGGCACCAGTGGTCGATTGGGCGTTTTAGATGCCTCAGAGTGCCCGCCCACATTTGGCGTTTCAGACAAAATGGTTATCGGCCTTATCGCCGGCGGACCAGAAGCCATTTTGAAAGCCAAAGAAGGGGCTGAAGATTCGCTAACGTTAGGTATTGATGATCTGAAAGCGATTCAATTTTCAGAAAAGGATGTTGTGGTTGGCATTGCGGCAAGCGGGCGTACGCCTTACGTGATTGGCGCACTCAACTACGCCAATCAAATCGGTGCGGTGACGGTTGCTCTGTCTTGTAATCCAGATTCGCCAATTGCTGATATTGCTCAGATCGCGATAAGCCCAGTGGTTGGCCCAGAGGCACTAACGGGGTCAACAAGGCTGAAATCCGGTACAGCGCAAAAACTGGTTCTTAATATGCTGACCACAGCGAGCATGATTCGTATTGGTAAGAGCTACCAGAACCTGATGGTCGACGTAAAAGCGACTAACGAAAAGCTAGTAGCCCGGGCCGCTCGTATCGTTATTCAAGCAACCGAATGTGATAAAGCGTTGGCAGTGTCGACACTTAAAACTACCGATTATGACGTTAAGCTAGCGATTTTAATGATTCTGACCGGGCTTGATTTGCAGGCGGCGAAGGCTCAGCTTGACCAGCAGAACGGCTTTTTAAGAAAAGCGGTCGAGAATAATCAGTAAATGTCGGATTAATCTTCAATACTGACGAAAGCGTGATACAAAAAACCAGTACACATAAGGTACTGGTTTTTTTCAATTTAAGCTTAATGATTCCGTTTAAGAGGTGTGAGTAATCACGAGCGAAGTTAGTGGTCGTTTGAAAACTCATCCCAGCCACGTTGCCACTCCATACGGAAACGCTGGGCATCTTCGGTACCAGAACAAACACCTTCATACACCTGACCAGATAGACCAATCTGGTATGCGTGGTTAGGGTTACAATATTCAGTCACACCAATTTGGTAACCTTCGTTGTAACTTGCTTGGTCAACCGCGCCCAATTTTGCCATCTCTGAATAGGAACGTTGAGTGTTGCCTTTAATACCATCGCGGTAGCCAATCTCTTGCCAGTTGCCTTCTGCCGCTAAATCTTGAACATTGGCGCTGCATCCTGCAAGGCTAAATGCTACGGCGAATAGTGCTATTATCTTTTTCATTTCAATCCTTTATATTTCCCTAGCCACTTCTAAATGAAGCTTTGCCTCTGTTGGTGATTCTCCGCTGAACGGGAGCTGATGTCCACTCATCTCTGTTATCTGCCGTTGATCTTTATTACGCGCCGTTTAATGCTCACTATCGACCACTTAACAGAAGCACGATACTTCTCAACACTTCTACCCCACCACTCAACAAAGGTCACAAACCACTAAACCGGTTATAACACCACTTAATTAGCTATTCGACCACTCACTCCAGTAGCGGAAGTTTCTTTCCATACACTCCTCTAATATACACCCTGACTTAATTAATACATTCAGGGATAACAAATTATGATGTGGTTTCTTACCTGTGTCGCAGCACTCATTGGTGGCTACTTTATTTACGGTACCTTTATCGAGAAGATTTTTGGTATCAATGAAAAGCGTCAAACACCTGCTCACACTAAGCAAGACGGCGTGGACTACGTTCCAATGTCGACTCCAAAGGTTTACCTAGTTCAACTGCTAAACATTGCAGGTGTAGGTCCAATCTTCGGCCCTATCATGGGTGCCCTATACGGCCCAGCAGCAATGCTATGGATCGTACTAGGTTGTATCTTCGCAGGTGCAGTACACGACTACTTCTCAGGTATGTTATCTATCCGTAATGGCGGTGCTTCGGTTCCAACCATCACTGGACGTTACCTAGGCAATGGCGCAAAACACTTTATGAATATCTTTGCCATTGTTCTACTGCTTCTAGTTGGTGTGGTATTCGTTTCTGCTCCAGCAGGCATGATCACTAACCTAGTGAACGACCAAACTGATTTCGCGATGTCTGCAACAACTATGGTTGTTGTTATCTTTGCTTACTACATCATCGCAACGATTGTCCCTGTCGATAAAATCATTGGTCGCTTCTACCCACTGTTCGGTGCTCTGCTTATCTTCATGTCAGTTGGCCTTATCACTGCGATTGGCTTCTCTGATGAACACCAAATCATGGGTGGTTTTGAAATCAGCGACATGTTCACCAACATGAACCCGAACGACCTACCACTATGGCCTGCTCTATTCATCACTATCGCTTGTGGTGCAATCTCTGGCTTCCACGCAACTCAGTCACCTCTGATGGCGCGTTGTATGGAAAACGAGAAGAACGGTCGCTTCGTATTCTACGGTGCAATGATTGGTGAAGGCATCATCGCTCTTATCTGGTGTGCACTTGCACTATCGTTCTTCGGTTCAGTTGAGTCTCTATCTGAAGCGGTAGCAAACGGCGGTCCAGGTAACGTTGTATACAGCGCTTCATTTGGCCTACTAGGTGTATTCGGCGGTATCCTTGCTTTCCTAGGCGTGGTTATCCTACCAATCACATCTGGTGACACTGCATTCCGCTCAAGCCGTCTTATCCTTGCTGAATACTTCAACATGGAACAGAAGACACTGCGTAACCGCCTACTGATGGCTCTACCACTGTTCGTTATCGGTGGCATCCTGACTCAAGTAGACTTCGGTATCATTTGGCGCTACTTCGGTTTCGCTAACCAATCAACAGCAGTAATGATGTTGTGGACAGCTTCAGCTTACCTACTACGTCACAACAAACTGCACTGGGTAACGACGGTTCCAGCTATCTTCATGACGTCTGTGTGTATCACATTCATCCTGAACAACAGCCAACTTGGTTTCGGCCTACCAATGCAAATCTCAACTATCGTTGGTGTGATTAGTGCGCTGGGTGTTGCGGCTTACGTAATCAAGATTTCTAAAGGCAAAGGCGAAACAGACCTTGCTGATGAAGAAAAAGAAGCAAAAGGTGAAACTAAAACAGCCTAGTTCTTTAAACTCTTTGTAAAAGACCAGTCTTCATAGAAAGACAAGAACAGCCAAACACAACTTCGCTTGTTCCGGCAATCACTCAGTGATTCATGGATATTAAGACTAAAGCCCATCCCCTGTGATGGGCTTTATTGTCTGTACTGGTTAGCAACAAGACAGTGTGAGCGCTAATCGCTCGATATAAGCCTAACAAACACAAGCAAAACTACCCTTACCACACAATGAGCTTTACACTTAACAAGCGTCTCAATAGGTGAAAATATGGAACTCATTCTCTCTCTGCTTCAACAAACCTGTGTCTACTTAGTGATCGCTTACATGCTAAGTAAAACCCCACTGATTCTCCCTTTGTTGAGCATCTCTTCACGCTTGAGCCACAAGATCAGCTGTTACGTTCTGTTCTCTCTGTTCTGTATTATGGGCACCTATTTCGGCCTACAGATCAATGATGCGATCGCCAACACACGTGCGATGGGCGCAGTCATGGGCGGTTTGTTTGGTGGTCCTGTAGTTGGCTTTGCGGTGGGCTTTACTGGCGGGATACATCGCTATTCATTAGGTGGTTTTACGGACTTAGCTTGTGCTATCTCAACGACAGCAGAGGGCCTGATTGGTGGCTTGCTGCATGTGTACTTAGTCAGAAAAAACAAAGCCAGCCAATTGTTTAATCCGATGGTAGTGTTTTCTGTGACGTTATTTGCAGAGATCATTCAGATGTTGATTCTGCTTGCGGTCGCCAAACCGTTTGAACAATCTTATGCGCTGGTTTCCGACATTGCAGCACCGATGATCATTGCCAACTCCGTGGGTGCAGCACTGTTCATGAGTATCATCCAAGACCGTAAAACCATCTTTGAGAAATACTCAGCGACCTTCTCGCGCCGCGCATTGACCATTGCTGAGCGTTCGGTGGGTATTCTTCATGGTGGTTTCACGTCTGATAACGCGCAGAAAATCGTGCGTATTATCTACGAAGAGACCAACGTAGGCGCTGTGGCAATCACTGACCGAGAAAAAATTCTCGCTTTCGTTGGCATTGGCGATGAGCACCATATCCCTAACACTCCTATTTCATCGCAAAGCACACTGACTTCGATGGAACAGAACGACATCATCTACCTGGATGGTAAAGAGAACCCATACCAATGCTCTCTCTCACAGGATTGTAAGCTGGGGTCAGCGTTGATTATCCCACTGCGTGCTGGTAACGAAGTCGTCGGCACCATTAAACTGTATGAGCCCAAACTGAAGCTGTTTTCAACCATCAACATGTCGATGGCTGAAGGTATTGCTCAGCTGTTATCGAGTCAAATCCTGTTCAGCAACTATCAGCAACAGCAAACCCTGCTCACTCAAGCTGAAATCAAACTGCTGCACGCACAGGTCAACCCGCACTTCTTGTTTAATGCACTCAATACCATCAGTGCCGTAACACGTCGTGATCCAGATAAAGCACGTGAGCTCATTCAGCATCTGTCTCACTTCTTCAGAAGCAACCTCAAACAGAATATTAATACCGTTAAGCTTAAAGACGAGCTCGCGCACGTTAATGCGTACCTGACGATCGAAAAGGCGCGCTTTACTGACCGCTTAGAAATTGAATGGGATATAGACCCACAATTGTTTGAATCACAATTGCCAAGCTTTACCCTGCAACCTCTGGTTGAAAATGCCATTAAACATGGGATTTCAAATATGCTGGAAGGCGGCAAAGTGAAGATCTATAGCGAAGCTTTCCAAGGTGGATTTAGACTGATCGTCGAAGACAATGCTGGTAACTACCAGAAGCCATCTCAAGATCATGTAGGATTAGGGATGGAAATTGTTGATAAACGACTCACTAATTTCTTTGGACAAGATTCAGCACTAAAAATAGAATCTCAACCACAGCAATTTACTCGAATGAGCTTTATCATACCTATACTAAAATAATGGTGTTTCGTAGGTAATCGCTTCTCATTAGCGACATTTAGAAGCAGGCATAAAAAAGATAAGCGGAATAAGCAGGGACAGAACAAAAATGAAGATTGCAGGATGTTAAAAGCACTCGTTATCGATGATGAGCTTTTTGCTCGCGAAGAGCTGATTGAGTTACTGACTGAAACGGGAGAAGTGGAAGTCATCGGTCAAGCAAGCAACGCGATCGAAGGACTTAAGCAGATCAACCTTCTTAAACCCGACGTGGTGTATCTGGATATTCAGATGCCTCAAGTTACAGGTATTGAGCTGTTGAGTATGCTTGACCCAGAGACAATGCCTTACGTGGTGTTTGTGACCGCTTACGATCAATATGCGATTCAAGCCTTTGAAGACAACGCCTTTGATTACCTGCTTAAGCCTGTTGAGCCCTGCCGACTCAATAAAAGTGTTTCTCGACTGAATAAAGTCGTCAAGCAGAACCAAAAAGCACCAGAGCAAGATGTCGCTTCAATTGCTCCTTCACGCTTAGAACAGATTCCGTGTATTGGTCACAACCGTATTGTGATCATGGCGAGCCAAAGTGTCGAGTGCGCCTATTCTGATATCAGCGGCGTGCATGTTCGCTGTTCATCGCAAACGGCCACTTCACAGCTGACGCTAAAGATCTTGGAAGAGAAGACCGATTTGATCCGCTGTCACCGACAATACTTGATCAACATAAAATCGATCCAAGAGATCAAATTGCTAGAGAATGGATTAGCGGAGATCGTCACGCTTACTGGCTTTGAAGTGCCTGTGAGTCGTCGCTATCTCAAGACACTAAAAGAACAACTCGGTATCCAATAGCTTATCAAAGCGCACGATCAAAAAAGCCAACGTATCAACGTTGGCTTTTTACTGCTTGCGAATCGACGGTATGACGAATCGTTAATGTCACAAATCGATAGAGATTAATCGACTTGTTTAATCTGTAGCTCTTTTGGTACTTCGAAGAACATATTCTCTTCACGACCTTGAATCTCTTCAACGTCAGTAGCACCAAGCTCGCGAATTCGATCTAAGATTTGATTTACTAGCTCTTCAGGAGCAGATGCACCAGCCGTTACACCGATTTTCTTCTTGCCTTCAACCCATTCTGTTTGAATGTCTTCAGGGCAATCCGTTAGGTAACCAGGTGTGCCTAGTTTTTCAGCCAGCTCTTTCAAGCGTGTTGAGTTCGATGAGTTCTTAGAACCAACCACAATCACAACGTCAACGTCGTTTGCCATCTCACGAACAGCGTCTTGACGGTTTTGAGTCGCGTAACAGATGTCGTCTTTACGAGGGCCTTGAATCTCAGGGAATACACGACGTAGCTCTTCGATTACATCAGCGGTTTCATCAACAGAGAGCGTCGTTTGGCTCACGTAGTGCAGGTTAGTTGGATCGTTCACCACTAGGTTTTGCACGTCCTCTGGTCTCTCAACCAAGTACATGCCACCCGTTTGGCTCGCGTATTGACCCATAGTACCTTCAACTTCAGGGTGACCTGCGTGACCAATCAGTACCACTTCCATATGTTTACGGCTCGCACGAGCAACCTCCATATGTACTTTAGTTACCAAAGGACACGTTGCATCGAATACCGTTAGCTCGCGCTCTTTCGCTTCTTTACGAACCGCTTGAGACACGCCGTGAGCAGAGAAGATCACGATGTTATCGTCTGGCACTTCGCTAAGTTCTTCGACAAAAATAGCACCGCGTTGTTTTAGCCCCTCAACAACAAAGCGGTTGTGTACCACTTCATGACGAACGTAGATCGGTGGCTGATACATTTCGAGTGCGCGCTCGACAATGCTGATCGCACGATCAACACCGGCACAAAAGCCACGAGGGTTAGCTAACATTATTTTCATTTCATTGCTCATCATTTACCGCGGTACTAAGGTTGTTTCTATAGAGTTCGCCGTCGGCGAGGCTCGCATTCTACAGTGAAGCGCCTAGACAGTGAAGCTCTGGGTGACATCACAGCTGTAAGGTGATGTTAGTCGACAGCTAAGATATTGACGTCAAACGTAACATCTTGGCCTGCAAGTGGGTGATTAAAATCAACCGTCACTGAATCGCCAGCGATCTCAGTGATAATACCTGGGATTTCCATGCCGTCTGGACCAGAAAATGCCATGATAGTGCCCACTTCAACCTCAGAGTCGCCAACAAATTTAGCACGGTCCATGTGATGGATATGATCTGGATTCGGCATACCAAATGCATCTTCCGCTTTCAGGTCGATAGACTTTTCAGTACCGGCTTCAAGCCCAAGTAAGCACGCTTCAAAGTTCTCGCTTAGGCTACCATCGCCCATCACGAACTTCGCCGGTTTGCCCATATTTTCGGTGCTATCGGCAACTGAACCATCCTTCATTTTAATCGTAAAATGTAGGGTTACTGCTGAATCATTTTTAATTGCTGCCACGTTACTTTCCTTAGACTTCTTTATTATTTGAGGATGCATTTTGCTTTGCTCCCTTGTTGACTGAAGCATAAAAAAAAGCGCCACCGGAATCAACCGACAGCGCTTAGGGCTATTCTATTCTGTGAGTCATAGACTGACTTTAGAGCATCTATTTAAAAGCTATTTGCTTTCGTCTTTCTTGCGGAAACCATCTAGGATGATCATCGCGGCACCAATACAAATACCCATATCGGCTAAGTTGAATGCTGGCCAGTGGTAAGTGCCCCAGTAGAAATCTAAGTAATCGACAACAAAGCCGTGTACAACACGGTCAAATACATTACCGACTGCACCACCTATGATGATGGCATAAGCGATGTTGTTCCACTTTTCTGTCGCTGGTAGCTTGCTCATCCAGTATGTCAGCATGCCCGTTACAGCAAAGGCAATACCTGTAAATAACCAACGCTGCCAACCACTTTGATCACTCAAGAAGCTGAATGCAGCACCGTAGTTATGAACGTACAAAAAGTTAAAGAACGGCAACACCTCAATACGGTTTGCCCAGCCATAACCCATGTTGTCCATGACAAAGAGTTTGATGCCGATGTCTGCAAGAAAAACCAGCAGAGCTAACCATAACCAACGTACACCAGATTGTTTTAACGAAACTTCACTCATTTCTATTCCTAGTATTTACGAAGCGATTCCTCATTCACACACTCGGTTTGAGTCGCCATGAAGAATCAGCTTGGTTAAACACATTTCCTATAACTAAAAATAACCCCAGTTGATACTGGGGCTATGATTTTTACAAAAAGTTCAGTCTTTCTCTGAGTCGTTATGCGAACTTACGCACTTCGCCTTCACCATCAACGTTTGATACACAACGGCCACAGATCTTCTCGTGTCCTTCAATAGTGCCTACGTCTGGTGTGTGGTGCCAACAACGGTCACACTTCTCAGCTTCTGTTGCTGCAACTTCAACGAATAGACCTTCAACGTCTGTCGCTTGAGCCGCATCAGACTTCTCGCTCAGTGGCTTAACAACCGCTGCAGAAGTGATAAGTACGAAACGTAGCTCATCTTCTAGCTTGTTGATCTTAGCCGCTAGTGCGTCATCAGCGTATAGAGTGACTTCAGCTTGTAGTGCACCACCGATTGTTTTCTCTTTACGAGCGTCTTCAAGAAGCTTGTTCACAGCGCCACGAACCGTTTGGATTTCAGCCCAGAATTCGTTGCTTAGCTCTTCGCCTTCAGCAAGACCGAACAGACCTTCGAACCATTCGCCAGTAAATACGAACTTGTCACGTTGACCAGGCATCTCGTTCCAGATTTCATCTGCAGTGAACGACATGATAGGTGCCATCCAACGAACTAGAGCTTCTACGATGTAGTAAAGCGCAGTCTGACAGCTACGTTGAGCATGGCTGCCCTGTTTTGCTGTGTACTGACGGTCTTTGATTACGTCTAGGTAGAAAGAACCCATTTCGATAGAACAGAACTGCATTAGACGCTGAGTTACACCGTGAGTGTTGTACTCGCCGTATGCTTTCACGATCTCTTCTTGTGCAGCTTGTGCACGGCCAACAGCCCAGCGATCAAGTGCAACCATCTCTTCAGCAGGCACTAGGTCAGTTTCAGGGTTGAAACCGCTTAGGTTCGCTAGGAAGAAACGCGCTGTGTTACGAATACGACGGTAAGCATCAGCAGAACGCTTCAGGATTTCATCAGAAACCGCTACTTCACCCGTGTAGTCTGTAGAAGCAACCCATAGACGTAGGATATCTGCGCCTAGTTTGTTGGTTACATCTTTAGGAGCAACAACGTTACCGATAGATTTAGACATCTTACGGCCGTTACCATCTACTACGAAGCCGTGTGTTAGCACTTGCTTGTATGGTGCTTCGTCTTTCATCGCGATAGATGAAATTAGAGAAGACTGGAACCAACCACGGTGTTGGTCAGAACCTTCAAGGTAAAGATCTGCACTGTTACCGTTGTACTCTTCACGAGAATCAACAACAGAGAAGTGTGTAACGCCTGAATCGAACCATACGTCTAGCGTATCTAGCACTTTTTCGTACTTGTCTGCGTCTTCAGCGCCCATTAGGTCAGCTGCGTCTACATCCCACCAAGCTTGAATGCCTTTCTCTTCAACTAGCTTCGCTACTTTTTCGATTAGCTCAGAGCTATCTGGGTGAAGTTCTGACGTTTCTTTATGAACGAAGAGAGCAATTGGCACACCCCAAGTACGTTGACGAGAGATACACCACTCAGGACGACCTTCGATCATACCTTCGATACGGCTTTGACCCCACTCAGGCATCCACTCAACATTCTTCGTTGACTCTAGTGCTTTTGCACGTAGGCCAGCTTGATCCATAGAGATGAACCACTGTGGTGTTGCACGGAAGATGATTGGAGTTTTGTGTCTCCAACAGTGTGGGTAGCTGTGCTCGTAAGCGTGGTGATGCAGAAGTGCACCTTTCTCTTTTAGAACGTCTAAAACAGAGTCGTTCGCTTTGAATACATGCTGACCAGCAAATAGCTCAGTATCAGGCAGGTAAACGCCGTTAGAGCCTACTGGGTTAGCGATTTCTAGGTTGTACTTCTTACCAACCACGAAATCCTCTTGACCGTGACCAGGAGCAGTGTGAACCACACCAGTACCTGAATCCGTCGTAACGTGATCACCTAGGATCGCAGGAACAGTGAAGTCGTAGAACGGGTGGTTGAACTGAGAAAGCTCAAGATCAGCACCAGTTGCAAAGCCTAGGTTATGGAAATGCTCGATGCCTGCACGATCCATTACGTCTTTTGCTAGTTCAGAAGCAACAACGATACGTTGAGCTGGCTGGTCGCCATTCGCTTCAACTTGTATAAGCACGTATTCAAGATCATCACGTAGACATACCGCTCGGTTAGCAGGCAGAGTCCATGGTGTTGTTGTCCAGATAACGATAGAGATTTCGCCTTGACCAGCGTGGCCGTCAGCTAGAGAGAATTTCTCTAGAAGCGCCGCTTCGTCAGCTGCAGTAAATTTCACATCGATAGATGGAGATACTTTATCTTTGTATTCAACTTCAGCTTCAGCCAGAGCAGAACCACAGTCAGTACACCAGTGAACAGGTTTGAAACCTTTCAGTAGGTGACCTTTGTCTGCGATTTTGCCTAGAGAACGAATGATGTTCGCTTCTGTACCGAAATCCATAGTGCGGTAAGGTTTGTCCCACTCGCCCATGATACCAAGACGTTTGAAGCTCTCTTTTTGACCTTCAACCTGGCCCGCAGCGTACTTACGACACTCTTCGCGGAATTCAGCAGCCGAAATCTTCTGACCTGGCTTACCTTTCTTCTTCTCAACCATTAGTTCGATTGGAAGACCGTGACAGTCCCAACCAGGGATGTACGGTGCATCAAAACCAGAAAGGGTCTTAGATTTAATAATAATGTCTTTAAGAATCTTATTCAGCGCGTGGCCAATGTGAATGTCGCCGTTCGCGTATGGAGGGCCATCATGCAGTACGAAAGATTTTTTACCTTTCTTTGCCTTACGGATTTCGCCGTAAAGATCTTCTTTGTACCAACGCTTAAGCATTTCTGGCTCACGATTTGCCAGATTGCCGCGCATTGGGAACCCTGTTTCTGGTAAGTTCAGGGTATCTTTATAATCACTCATCGATTCTTAATTCCGTTATATTGGGCGAAGTTAGACATTATGTTAATCGGTGGAATCATCCGATTAATTCTTTAGCTGAAGCAGCCACACCCTTGCGGCTTCAGCATCCAATTCTATTTGATTCTTTAATGCGTCGAACGATTCAAATTTTATCTCGTCGCGCAGTTTGTGCAAAAGTCGTACTTCTAACTGTTTACCATACAAATTGGCTTTAAAGTCAAAAAAGTGCACTTCTAATTGCTGCCTTACACCATTCACCGTTGGTCGTTGTCCAATATTAGCAACGCCACCGACAGGAACCCCATCGATATCCAATGCTTCGACAACGTACACTCCCGACACAGGAGATACACAACGCTTTAATGGAATGTTAGCGGTAGGGAAACCTATGGTTCTCCCCAGTTTTCGACCATGGGACACACGACCACTAATGCTGTAATCACGTCCTAACATGGTAGCACTTGCAGCCAAGTCATCGACCGCTAATGCATTTCGTATCTCAGTACTGCTGACACGTAATTGATTTAAGCAATAACTTTGTGTGCTTACCACCTCAAAGCCATACTTTTCACCCGCTTCTTTAAGCATAGCGAAATTGCCAGTGCGGCCTTTGCCAAAACAAAAGTCATCACCAACCACCAAAAACTTCACGCCAAGCTTATCAACCAAAAGATCTTTAATGAATGCTTCCGCCGATAAACTTGCAAAGTACTGATTAAAATTGACACACAATAAACGACTGATCTCTAGCTTTCTCAGTTGAACGTACTTATCGCGTAAGCGAGTCAAACGTGCTGGCGCTCTATCTCGGGCAAACAGCTCCATAGGCTGCGGTTCAAACGTCATAACAACAGAAGGTAAACCTAATGCTGCCGCTTGTTCAGAAACCTGGCTAAGAACCTCTTGATGTCCTAGATGAACACCATCGAAGTTACCTATGGTCAATACACAGCCGTGATGCTGCGCTTTAATATTGTGTATACCTCGGATCAGTTCCATTATGATCAGCTAAAACCTGTTATTTGCATCATTCATTGTGTGAAACCGACGGATTATATACTAATCAGTATTAATCTGTCGCTGCTTTTAAATGTTTTACTCGGATACCTAAAACCAGTACCGAAACAATATAAACAAAGCCACCAAGTCCAATCAAGCCTGTTAGCATCAGCGCTCTCTGACTAAAGCTCCATTCAAGCCATTGTTGCATATTATCTAACTGCCACAGAATTGCCGCGACCATCACGCCGCCTGAGACAACAAGCTTCGCGCAGAACAGTAAAGTGGTCTTTGTCAGCTTATAGACACCAGCAAGATGTAAACCGCGATATAACAAGGCCATATTCACAAAGGCTGACAGAGCGGTTGCAATTGCCAAACCTATATAGCCATAGAAATAAGCAAAGATAGCGTTGAATACCATGTTCGTGACCATTGCGATAATGCCGTACTTCACTGGGGTTTTCGTATCTTGACGAGAGTAATAACCCGGAGCTAACACTTTAATCAACATGAAGTTAAGCAAGCCAGATGCGTACGCCACTAAAGACATCGATGCTTGTTGCACGTCGTGTGGAGAGAACTCACCACGCATGAATAGCACCATCAGCATTGGTTTCGCTAAAACAATAAGCCCCAGCATGGCAGGAATGCCAAGCAGTAGCACCATACGCACGCCCCAGTCCATGGTATGTGCAAACCCTTCTCCTTGAGCATCAACGTGCTTACGAGACAAAGCAGGAAGAATCACAGTCGCAATCGCAATACCAAATAGACCCAGTGGGAATTCAAGCAATCGATCTGAGTAGTACAACCAACTAATAGAGCCTGTCGCTAGGAAGCTGGCAATGAAGGTATCAAACAGTAGGTTGATTTGGCTAACTGACACACCAAACAGAGCTGGAATCATTAATGTGCGAATCTTAACGACGCCCGGATCTCTCCAGCCCCACTTCGGCTTAACCAACACACCTGCTTTAATAAGGAAAGGCATCTGGAAAAGGAACTGAACTAAGCCACCAAGAAACACACCGATCGCCAAGCCGATTTCTGGCTGTTCTAAGTTCGGAGAGATAAACCACGCTGCACCGATGATCATGACATTCAAAAACACAGGGGTAAAAGAGGAGACCGCAAACTTACCCAGTGTATTGAGAATGGCACCAGATAACGCGACAAAAGTGATGAACCATAAATAAGGGAAGGTAATCTTGAGCATAAAGCTCGCGAGTTCGAACTTAGGCGCCGCTGGGCCATCATTTAGCCAGTCGATAAACCAACCCGCACCAAACAGCGCGGTAATTGCTCCAGAGCCCAGCACACCGATAACGGTAACAATAGACACTAATACCCCGAGCGTACCTGACACCTTAGCGATTAAATCTCGGGTTTTCTCTTTATCACCAGCCGCGTGATATTCCGTTAATACTGGAACAAACGCTTGAGAAAAGGCACCTTCTGCAAACAGTCGACGTAAGAAATTCGGGATTTTATTAGCGAAGAAAAATACGTCGGCACTCGCTCCTGCTCCCATCAAATTTGCTACTACTACATCACGTACTAGCCCCAATACACGGGAAACAAAAGTCATTGCACTGACAATCAGGCCTGACTTTAATAGTCGTTTACTCACAGAAACCTCTGACACTGGTTGATTACTTTCAAGGGAGGATAAATACTATCCTGTCCTAAGAAGCATATTTATTAGCATTGGTCTAAAAATGCTGTTAGAATCCCCGCCATCTTAACCGCGATGACCTTTCCATACCAAAGTTTGTTTGGCTACGATTGGTTTTTGCACAAATCATTTGACAATTAAGCGCTAATGAGGGATAGTCCTCGCCCTTAAATTGTCACCGAACTAAGTTTTTGGGAGTTAGACCCTTGGCAAACAGTAAATCTGCTAAGAAGCGCGCTATCCAAGCTGAGAAACGTCGCCAGCACAACGCTAGCCGTCGTTCTATGATGCGCACTTACATGAAAAAGACTATCGCAGCTATCGCAGCTGGTGATAAAGAAGCTGCAACTGCTGCTCTTGTAGAAGTTACACCACTTCTTGACCGTATGGCGACTAAAGGCCTTATTCATAAGAATAAAGCTGCACGTCATAAGTCTCGTTTCGCTGCTGCAATCAAAGCTCTTTAATAGAAATTTGATTACAACGCAAAACGAAAAAAACCGGCTTAGGCCGGTTTTTTTATATCTAAATTTTGAGCAGCCCAATTAAACGACTGACAGGCAGTAGTTAAAGGTGACTAACAAACCAAGTTACGAATAGTAAATAAAACAGATAGGAGTTAAATAGATAGGTTGTAGATAAATAGATAGTGAATAGACAGCGATAAACGTTCGACGTGAAATACTGACACTTCCTTGTGTCGACCTTATTCCTGATAAGAAACTACTTTTCTTACCAACAATAAACTACTTGCAATATAGACCATGCAGTAGATTAATCATTGCTTTTACTTCTTCACTGCTCAATGTGTAATACACGGTTTGAGCTTCTTTGCGAGTATCGACCAAACCATCTCTTCTCAACCAAGCAAGGTGTTGAGATAAAGCCGATTGACTCAGTTCCAACTTGCCACACAACTCCCCAACCGACAGCTCAGTACCATGTAAAAGGCACAAAATCTGTAAGCGACGTTCGTTGGCCATGGCTTTGAGTAGAATCACAGCTTGTGCTGAGTTCTTCTCCATCTCTTTTAAGTTCATAGTTTGGCTCCCTACAACCTTTACGCCAACTACGGGCTATCAGTATTTACGGCATATTGCGGAGTTATCATAGTCGATATCAATTCATTAACAAACTACCTCATTCGAACAATTTGCTAAAATCTGCGTCACATACATTTTTTACTGCTGGATGCTGGATCATCCTCTCAGCAAAAATGACGTAGTACTCCTCTTTTAACTCTTCAATACCACCTAATAGCTGCAATGAAGTGTCTTGTTCTACTTCTGACATATAAAGCGTTGGCGCTAAGAAAATCGCGTCATGGTGATAGCGAGCGAACGCTTTCATCAATGCCGCGTCATCAAACTCTCCCAAAATATCTGGTTTAAGACCTTGGCGGTCAAACCATTGCAGTATCTTGCGCCCCATTGAGGTTCGACTGCCCGGGATCAGCAACTTCCTTTGTTCTAGTACAGCAGGGAAATTAACCCCTTTCACTTCACCCGAGCTGAAAAAGCTCATACCGCTCTCACCCAACTTCTTGCTGAATAAGCCTGGGCTTTGGCTAGAGTCCACAGGGCAGTCAGACAAGATCATATCGAGCTTATGTTGAGAGAGCTGTTCAAGCAGCATTTCGTGAGTCGATTCAAAACAGCGAAGGTGGATACTGTTGTCTTCTGGAATTGTCGACATCAGGATCTTGCTAACGAGCCTTTTTGACAGCGCATCCGCAACACCGACATCAAACAGAATATTTGAGTGCTGACTGTAGTTCACGATGTCGAGCATTTCGTAGCTCAAACCAAACATACGATCCGCGTATTTGAACACCAACTGCCCAAGCTCTGTTGGTTCAACACTGCGACCATTACGCTTAGTCAGCTTGCCGTCCATTCGCTCTTCTAATGCTTTTATCTGGCCAGTTACCGTTTGAGGTGTGAGAAATAGAGCTTCTGCTGCTTTAGTAACAGAGCCTTGCTTACAGACCATCCAGAAGTAATAAAGATGGTTATAGTTGAGGTGCGACATAGGTGTGCCGTAAATAAGAGAGTCGATTCCTTTTTATATCAAATATGACACCTCCGCTCAACAAACTCGGAAAAACCAATCACAAAACCATTTAACCACTAATTTTTTCGAAGTGTTTGATTTCATAATGTAATATTAGGACGAATTTTCTCAATTTTTTTCTAACTTTTAAGATCTATATCACCCATCAAAACCAGCAATAAAAACATTCAAAAACAATAACTTAAAACAACCACATTTACTGTCAGAATATTTAAACAGTAAATCATCACAAAAAAGTCTCGCCTCAATCAAAATGTAATATTACTGAAATATTTCACCTCTAACATCACGCTCAGATTAAACAAACAGACCAAACACAGACTTAAACGGTCCTATGGAGAAAACATTATGAACCAAGCTACTACTGCAGCAGCGCCTATTTCGAGCACAACTCGTTGGCTACGCTGGGCTAACTTGGCATTCATGCTTTACCTACTATTACTTTCAGTTTCAATGGTTGGTACAGGCTTCAAATGGGCAACAGGCGAACAAGCAAAAGTTCTTTTTGAATTTGCTTCACACCCAGTTGCAGGCTTAATGATTGGTTTAGTTGCAACCGCACTTATTCAATCATCAAGTACAGTTACTTCAATTATCGTTGGCCTTGTGGCAGGTGGTTTACCTGTTGAGCTAGCAATCCCTATGATCATGGGTGCAAACATTGGTACTACGGTAACCAATACGCTAGTTAGCCTTGGTCACGTTCGTTGTAAAGAAGAGTTCAAACGCGCATTCGCAAGTGCGACGATTCACGACTTCTTTAACCTATTGGCTGTAGCTATCTTCCTACCGCTAGAGATGGCGTTTGGTATTCTAGAGAAGATTTCTCACTGGTTGGTATCTCCGATGCTAGCAACAGGTGATATGAGCATGAAGGGTCTTAACTTCATCAAACCAATCACTAAACCAGTAGTGAGCGCAATTAAAGAGCCTCTATCAACATTTGGCGACACGGTTGGCGGCATCATGCTTATCGCTCTAGGTATCGCAACTATCTTCGTAGCTATCACAGTTATGGGTAAGCTGATGAAGAGCCTAATGGTTGGTCGTGCTCGTGAGATTCTGAAGAACGCAATCGGTCGTGGTCCAATCCACGGTATCGCTTCTGGCTCTATCGTTACTATCCTTGTTCAGTCTTCTTCAACGACGACAAGCTTGATGGTTCCACTAGTAGGCTCAGGTGTTCTTAAAGTACGTGATGTTTACCCATTCACTCTAGGCGCAAACATCGGTACATGTATTACCGCTCTGCTAGCAGCAACAGCAGTATCTGGTGAGTTCGCAGTATTCGCACTACAGATTGCTCTAGTACACTTGGTGTTCAACATCATGGCAACGGTATTCATCTTCGGTATCCCGTTCCTACGTGAGCTACCAGTTAAAGCAGCAGACATGATTTCAGACATGGCTGTGAAGAACAAAGCTGTTGTTGCCGGTTACCTTGTTGCGGTATTCCTTGTACTGCCAGGCACAATCTTGTCTCTGACTGCTTAATAGCAAAATACACATCGCTTATAGCAAAGCCCGCAACCTAGGTTGAAGTGACCCCGTAAAGTTGGACATTTCTGTTAAGCGGCTTTCAAGGCCTGAGTTCGATATTCTATCGGAGTCAGGCCTTTTAGTTTCACTTTTATACGTTT
>NZ_VTYC01000044.1:0-40604 GCF_013114115.1 Vibrio sp. 070316B
AATCGAACAAGAAGGCACAGTGCTCTTGGGTATCTAAGCCCAGTTAACTTTGAAAAACAATATGTCGCTTAATGCGGTGTCCAGTCTTACTGGAGCAGATCATTCTGTAGTTGACCCGATCTAGTGGACACCTTCAATTGTAATTGGAGGTGTTTATGCCAGCTTATAAATCAGGTAAAAAAACTCAACAATATCTCACGGAATTTAAGGTAACTGCCGTCCGACTTTCGCTTCGAGAAGGAGCTACAGTTAAAAGCGTGGCGCTATCATTGGATATCCATCCTTATATGCTTTCTAAATGGCGAAAGGACTATAGAGAAGGGGTTATTTTGGAAGATAAACGTAAGAAAAGGACTAAGATCCCGAGTCAGAAAACTGAGTCTAGTCGGATTGCAGAGCTTGAACGTCAGAACGAACAACTTAAGCTCGAGAATGACTTGCTAAAAAAGTGGCAACGATTCGTTGCCCAAGAAAATCGACAAAATTCCGATTCATAGCCCATTACAAAACGCGTTATTCCATTGTATTGATGTGTCGCTTTCTATCTGTTTCTAAGTCGGGTTACTACGCATGGCTTGATAGAGAGCCAAGCTGCTACGCTCAAGAAGAGCAGGTTTTGAAGAAGCGGATAATTAAAGTGTTTACCCAGAGTCGAGAGACTTACGGTAGTCCACGAGTTCATGCAGAGCTGAGGCGCCAAGGAGTTTTGGTTAGCCGCAAGCGTGTGGCTCGGATCATGAGAGAGCAAGGGCTAAGAGCGCGAAGTTATCGCATTTACATGAAAATGGCCAAGCTACATCGGTTCTATCAATCGATTAAGAATATTAAAAAAGACACACCAAAACCAACGGCAGTTAATCAACAATGGTCTGGAGATCTAACGTATATAAAGCAAGGTAAACGTTGGATGTATCTAGCGGTCGTTATCGATCTTTACTCGCGTAAAATCGTCGGTTGGTCGCTTGGTAGTAAGAAGAGTACACAGCTAACGATGAGTTCGTTGAGAATGGCAATTAGAAATCGAAAGCCACAAGAGCGCTTATTGTTTCATACCGATAGAGGCTCTGAATATCGAGCTCATGAAGTTCAAGCTTTATTATCAAAAAATGGAATGGTCCCAAGTATGAATCGTCCAGGTCATTGCACTGATAATGCGGAGGTGGAGTCGTTCTTCCATACGCTCAAAGGCGACATAATTAGGAAAAATAGTTTTAAAAGTGAGAAGCAGCTTAGAGATAAACTTGCCGGTTATATCCAGCATTTTTATAACCGTTATAGACTGCACTCAAGTCTTGGATATCGAACCCCGCATGAATATGAAGTAGCGACGGGTTAAAGATAATAGGGTGTCCATTTTATCGGGTGAAGATCATTCTCAACGCTTGGCAATTTCAGTTCAGGTCGGCTTCAGTGCTAAATGTGGCAAGGTTTGGGCTTGGGTGGTCGCGTTGTTCACCACTTAATGCGGCGATATGTTCCAGCATGAGAAGGGAGAAAATAAATGGATTTTTTTGATGAAACCTGGGTTCAAGTAGTTTCATATTGTATGCCATTTTTTATAATATTAGGGGCCTATTTAGCTCAGAAACAGCTAGAAAAACTACTTAATGGTGATGCTCTTAAATCTTACAAGAAGTTGATGCGAGATTCATTAGTGAAAACATTTCTAATGTTCTTAGGGTCAATACTTCTGGCTGGGTTAGTTTTTGCTAGTAATGGTAACTTAACCGATTCTATGACAAAAAGCCTATTTTCACTCTCTTGCTTAGTAGGTCTCAATCTAATCTGGCAGAACAAAAAGAACTCTGAAATTATCCAAGAAGCTAAATCAATTTCACTAGAAGGTGAGCGTCAAAAGCGTTTGGAAGTTATCGAAATGGTTCATAAAAAAGCCGCAGGTTATTATGCCAAAGTTTCAATCATATGGGGGGGAATGGGTATAGTCTACTCTTGGTTTCTTTATGACAGCTATCCTCTAAATTTCATGTGGTTCATTGCTGTATTGAGTACGAGTCCTGCGCTTATTGCTTCACGTTGGTCTGATGCTGTTACCTATGCTGCGACGAAGTTCGCGAATGATAAAGAGTTGTGCTCATAAAGCATATAACAAAGCGTTTAAGACGGATTTCCAACGCTTGGCATTTTCGGTTTGATTCAACTTTAGTGTTTACGGCACAATGGTTTAGGTAAGGTGGTAGCGTTGCTCACCACTTAATGCGGCGTTATATGCTCAAGGCTTTCAAACCCTTAATCTCGCTCACAGATATATTTCAAAGGTAACGTATTCTAGTTGATTCATATAGTCGGTGAGAGGTCTAGTATGCGAAAACTAAAAATCGATACCTATTCTTGTGATTCAGGTGAGTTGCAAGACAGCTTGTCTATTCCCCTTGGTTTGGCCAAAGTCGTAGCGAATATCATACCTCAGAACATATCATCTAAATTCGACGAAAATGGTGAGCAACTAGAAGCCTTAGTAAATGCGTTAAAGGATGCTAAGACGGAAGGAACTTTACTGGAAGTGGAAGATACAGCGGACAACGAGCGCGTTGTAATTTCAGTGGTCTAAATGAGTACGCATATAACAAGCAATTCAAGCTGATTGGCAACGCTCGGCACTGTCGGTTTCAGTTAGTTTAGTGATTAAGGTGAAGTGTTCGGGTAAGGTGACAGCGTTGCTCACAACTTAATTGGGCGTTATACATTATGGAGATTTTTGATTCGTGGAAACCTTTGGTAGTACATATGCGAAAGCAGTAGATGACTTATCTACGAAGATTTTTATACCTGCCATTATTTGCTCGTTAATTGCAGAATTTGGAGAATATTTCGTCCAAAATCTAGGGTTGGTTTGGGGCTACATAGCAGCATTTTTTCTAGGTATTATCATAGGTGTTGTGGTTGTATTTTTTATTGTTATTGCGGAGCGATTGTTGGGCTATAATGCTCAAATAAAGCCATATTTAGGTACTTTTCTTATGCCTTTAGGGTTAATAGGTCTATTTCCAGCTTACTTCTCTGGGATAACTCCTCCATATACGCAAGTCACCGCAGTTGCTCTTTTAGCTTGGTCATTTGTACTGATAAAACCACTAGACTTCTTTAGATACCATTTAGATATGCGGTCGAAATAATGTATAACAAAGCGTTTAAGACAGATTCGCAACGCTCGGCATTTTTAGTTTGAATCAAGTATAGTGTTTACGGTGGCATGGTTAGGTTTCGTGGTTGTGTTGCTCACTACTTAACGCGGCGTTAAGCATTACAAGCAACTATGTCTAAATAACTGAAAGTGAGAAGTAATGAAAGCTGGAGATATATTAGCAACTCAATCTAGTGGATTCGTAAGTAAGGTTATTAGGTTGGGGACTGGTGGCGAATGGAGCCATGTCGCTATTGCTACCAGTAACAATAAAATTCTTGAAGCGGTAAAAAGTGACAACAATGAAGAGTCTCATGATGTAAGAGAAATCACCTTAAACGACTTTCTGAAAGACAAATCCAAAGTTATTCTTCTTAATCGACCAAATAAGTTGACAGGAAATGAGCATGCTAAGTTAATGAGGTTTTCGACGGAAATAAAAATCAAAGATTATACTTGGATGCATGCCCTAGCTACTACAACCTTGCCACTATACAAAATTGTATTAATGATCGTTTTCATTTCCTCAATATTTACGATTTCTACGGGAAATCTTTCCGTTTATTTTGGAGTTCTTGGGGTGGTTTCAGCATTTCTCTTCGGGGTATATCAATTAATGGCACTTGCTACTAGAAGTTCATTTGGGGTGGAAACAACAGAGAAAATTTATAGTAAGTGCAGTTTTGGGCGATACCTCGTCAGGAAAAGATACGATATGTTTTGCTCTAAACTTGTACTCCTAGCAGATCGAGAAATAGATGGGCAGCTCTCGAAAGCCCTGCAATATGAAGATGAGGTTCAACCAACTCAAATTGTCGAGTCATGTAAAAGTTTAGGCTGGGAAGTTCAATACATAACTACCCCAAGTAAGTAATGCCTAACAAAAAATTTAAGAGTGATTCAGTACGCTTGGCACTTGGGTTTGAGTTAGTTTCAGTAATTACGGTGGTCAAAGTGAGTATCGTGGTAGCGTGCTTCACACCTTAATTGGGCGTTATGTTTCCATTGGCTGTATTGCATTCTGTTTCCTATAGGCGTAATATGAACTTGCTTTTGATAGGGGCAAATAAGTCGTTGATCAAAAGGAGCTTAACAGGCTGTCAAGTCCAATCGGTATGCCCACAAGGCAAGCTGAGCAGATAGACAGCAGGAACTGGAATAGGGTCTTCATAGATACCTCCACGGTTATAGTTACAGTATAATCCATTTCTAACATGACGCGGCTAGAGCCTACGGGCTCGTGGATGGTTGTTTTAACAACTTGGTTAAGCCGAGGTAAGGCGTAAGGAATTGCCGCAGTTCTAAGTCTGCCTCGGTTTTGCTAGAGAATCTAAATGTCATCAAATATACCTCTTTGGTATCGAAGTCGTGGTTATCTACATTTCGATTTACCAATCAGCTTAAAAAAAGCTCGTAACCTTGTAACGAATCCTGACCTTGTGTCAAAACACGCGTTCTTTCCTTTAATCAACTATGCTGTTGAATCAAAAAAAATAAGTAAAGACAAAAAAACGCGGAAAATTGATATTGCAGTTAAAGAGCGTCCAATTGCTTACTCAGCACATGTGGATAGCCACATCTATGCTTACTATGCCAATCTATTAAGTAGAAAGTACGAATCTAGATTAAAAAGCGCAGGGTTATCAGATTGCATCCTTGCTTTTCGTGGTTTAGGAAAAAGTAATATTGATTTTGCTTTCGAGGCATTCGAGCAAATTAAAAAAATGGGTGAATGTAGCGCAGTAGCGTTAGACTTTTCTAAATTTTTTGACACTCTAGATCATTCTCTTTTGAAACAAAGTTGGGCTAATTTACTCGGTGAAGAAAAACTACCACCAGATCACTTTAATGTATTCAAATCAATCACTAAGTTCTCACAAGTAAATAAAGTTGATCTATATAAGGAATTTGGTATTTCACCAAACAACCCTAAAAATGGACGAACTCGGGTTTGTACAGCTCAGGAGTTTCGAGATGTTGTTAGGAAAAAGAAACTTATAAAACCAAATAAAAACTCGTTCGGTGTCCCTCAGGGCTCACCAATTAGTGCTTTGCTATCAAATATATACATGTTTGAATTTGATGCTGAAATGAAAAAGTACATGGATATACATGGTGGTAAATATTATCGTTACTGCGATGATATGCTATTTATTGTTCCAGCACCGCTCAGAGATAAAGTAGCTGGTTTTGCTCAAGAGCGCGTCAAAAGTTTAGAAGTAACTATTAACACAAAGAAAACAGAATTAAGAACATTCAAATATCAAAATGACGTTTTAGTAGCAGACCAAATGCTTCAATACCTAGGTTTTATGTTTGATGGTGAAAATGCTTATATTCGCTCTTCGTCGTTGGCTAGATACTCAGAAAAAATGAAATGTGGAATTCGTTTAGCTAAAAGAACAATGGATAAATATAACGCTGTTCGTTTGACTAAAGGCTTACCTGAGAAAGATTTATATAAACGTAAATTATACAGTCGTTATACCCACCTAGGTGGTCGAAATTTTGTTACATATGGTTTAAGGGCTGCAAAAACGATGCAGAGTAAAACTATTAAGCGGCAACTCAAACCCCTATGGCGCAGATTTCATGAAGAACTCGAACGAGAAACATAACAAACGACTATGGCGCCAAAATCAACTTGGCGCTTTCTATTTCGTCCATACAATCACTTCTTTGTTTTGAACTTACTGCCACAAAGCCGGCAGAAACACCAAAAGCCCAATCCCAAGCGTGACTTTTAGAAGCAAGCCAAGAGGAGCACCACCTTTTGGCGCTTTGTTACAACATCCCATAATTGATTCCTAATTTGTCGTGAATGTCATATCACCTTAAACCTTTCCCTTACGTTAAGGTCAATGCATTTGTTGGACTCAAATTTCAGACAACAAAAAGGCGAACCGTTTGGTTCGCCTTTTGTTACGTTTTGCTGCTAAGCGCCGCTACGAATTAGTCTTCGTAGTTGTCGATGCTTGGGCAAGAACAGATTAGGTTACGGTCGCCGTATACGTTGTCTACACGGTTAACTGTAGGCCAGTACTTCGAGTTCTTCGTTGCTTTCGATGGGAAACAACCAAGTTCACGAGAGTAAGGGCGATCCCATTCTGCGCCAGCTAGGTCAACTTGTGTGTGTGGTGCGTTCACTAGAGGGTTGTTGTCTAGTGGCCATTCACCGTTTTTCACTGCTGCCATTTCGTGGCGGATTGCGATCATCGCTTCACAGAAACGGTCTAGCTCTTCTAAATCTTCTGATTCAGTTGGCTCTACCATGAGTGTGCCAGCTACTGGGAAAGACATCGTAGGCGCGTGGAAACCGAAGTCCATTAGACGCTTAGCAATATCTTCTTCGCTGATGCCTGTATCTTCTTTAAGTGGACGAATATCGATAATACATTCGTGCGCTACGCGGCCGTTAGTACCACGGTAAAGAACAGGGTAGTGAGGACGTAGTTTTTCCATCACGTAGTTCGCGTTCAGAATCGCTACTTTCGTTGCGTCTGTTAGGCCAGGTTCGCCCATCATTGCGATGTAAGCCCAAGAGATAGGTAGAATTGAAGCACTACCTAGATCTGCAGCTGATACCGCGTAGTCAGAACCTTGTACACCGTTTTCGATGTGACCTGGTAGGAAAGGTGCTAGGTGCGATTTAACGCCGATAGGACCCATACCCGGACCACCACCACCGTGTGGGATACAGAATGTTTTGTGTAGGTTCAAGTGAGATACGTCTGAACCGATGAAGCCAGGCGAAGTTAGGCCTACTTGAGCGTTCATGTTCGCGCCGTCTAGGTAAACCTGACCGCCCGCTGCGTGTACTTGTTCACACACTTCTTTCACTTGCTCTTCGTATACGCCGTGCGTAGAAGGGTAAGTGATCATGATGCTTGATAGGTTTTCTTTGTGCTTCTCGATTTTCGCAGCTAAGTCTGTCATGTCGATGTTGCCATCTTCATCACACTTAACAACTACTACCTTCATTGAAACCATTGATGCTGTTGCAGGGTTAGTACCGTGCGCAGAGCTTGGGATCAGACAAACGTTACGGTGAGCTTCACCGCGGCTTGCATGGTAACGTTGAATCGCGATTAGACCTGCGTATTCGCCAGATGCACCAGAGTTAGGCTGTAGTGAGAAATCGTCGTAACCGGTGATTTCGCATAGCTTCTCTTTAAGATCTTTCGCTAGTGCAGTGTAACCAGCCGCTTGCTCTAGAGGTGCGAATGGGTGAATTGAACCAAACTCAGGCCATGTTACTGGGATCATCTCAGCGGCAGCGTTCAGCTTCATCGTACAGCTGCCCAGTGGGATCATGCCGTGCGTTAGTGAGAAGTCTTTGTTCTCAAGCTGTTTTAGGTAACGCATCATTTGCGTTTCGCTGTGGTGCGTGTTGAATACTGGGTGAGTTAGGAACTCAGATTCACGACGGCAGTTTTCTGGAATTGCTGCAAACTCGTTTGATGCAATGTCAGAAGAAAGTGCTTGAACGTCCTCTTTCACGTCGAAGATAGCGAACAATGCGTTCACGTCGTCGATCGTTGTTGTTTCATCTAAGCTAATACCGATCTTACCTTTAAGAAGGCGAAGGTTGATGTCTGCTGCTTGCGCTTTCGCGTACAGTGCATCTGTCTTATCTTCTGAATTGATTGTGATGGTATCGAAGAAGCTGTTATTCGTTAGCTCGTAACCTGCTTTAGTCAGGCCAGCTGCTAGGATAGCTGTCATGTGGTGTGTACGACGAGCGATAGTACGTAGGCCTTCTGCACCGTGGTAAACCGCGTAGAAAGACGCCATGTTTGCTAGAAGTGCTTGAGCTGTACAGATGTTCGATGTCGCTTTTTCGCGGCGGATGTGTTGCTCACGAGTTTGCATCGCCATACGTAGCGCTTGGTTACCGTGAGTATCGATAGAAACACCGATTACACGACCTGGCATTGTACGCTTATGCTTTTCACGAGTCCCCATGAATGCAGCGTGTGGACCGCCGTAACCCATAGGAACACCGAAACGTTGTGCGCTGCCGATAACTACGTCTGCGCCCATTTCGCCCGCAGGCTTAAGTAGAGCAGAAGCAAGTAGGTCAGTAGCCACTGTAACTAGTGTTTTGTTAGCTTGAGCTTTCGCAATGATGTCTGTTAGATCACGAACTTCGCCTGTTGTGCCAGGGTATTGAACTAAAGCACCAAATACGTCTTGCTCTGGAAGTGTTTCAAGAGCGCCAACCATTACTTCAAAACCGATGTACTCAGCACGAGTTTTAACAACTTCTAGTGTTTGAGGGTGAACATCGTCAGCAACGAAGAATACTTTGCTCTTGCTTTTACCAGCACGCTTACACAGTGTCATTGCTTCGCCAGCCGCTGTCGCTTCGTCAAGAAGAGACGCGTTCGCGATTTCCATACCTGTAAGGTCCATTACCATTTGTTGGTAGTTAAGCAGAGACTCAAGTCGACCTTGAGAAATCTCTGGTTGGTATGGTGTGTAAGCTGTGTACCAGCCTGGGTTCTCTAAAACGTTACGTAGAATAACGTTTGGAGTGAATGTGTTGTAGTAGCCTTGGCCAATGAAAGTACGTTTCACTTGGTTTAGGTTAGCGATCTCTTTAAGAGAGGTCAGCATGTCCATTTCGCTCAGTGGCGCAGCAAGTGTCATTGGTTTTTCAAGACGGATTTGTGCAGGAACCGTTTCGTCGATCAGTGCGTCTAGGCTAGTCGCGTTGATCGCTTCAAGCATTTTTTGCTGGTCTGCTTTATTTGGGCCGTTATGACGAGCAACAAACTCGTTTTGTGTACCCAAGTCTTTCAGTAATTGGCTTTGAAGTAATTCAGTCATGATATCGTTCTACTTTCTCTCTGGAGCCGTGAGCTAGCCCCTAAAATTAAGCTGCTCACAAGAGCAGCTTTATCGTAATGAGGTTACCTATTAGTCTTCTTCGATAGAGCTTAGGTATTCTTCCGCATCTTTAAGGTTGTCTAGTTCAGACGCATCAGACATCTTCACTTTAACAATCCAACCACCTTCATAAGGTTCTTCGTTGATTAGCTCTGGGCTATCTTCTAGTTCTTCGTTGATTTCTACGATTTCACCAGAGATTGGCGCGTAGATATCAGAAGCAGCTTTAACTGACTCAACTAGAGAGAAGCTTTCGCCAGCTTCAATTTCGTCTTCAGTTTCAGGCAGGTCAACAAACACAACGTCACCTAGCATCTCTTGAGCGTGCTCAGAAATACCGATAGTTACAGTACCGTCACCGTTGTCTTTTACCCACTCGTGGCTGTCTGCAAACTTAAGTGTATTGTCCATTGCTTATTCTCCAAAAATTTATGAGGTTTTAATTTAAATCTTAAAAACGGATTAACGGTAAAGAGGGAAGCGTTTGCAAAGCTCTTTAACTTGCTTGCGAACACGTTGCTCAACTTCAGCGTTGCCTTCAGGGCTTTCAACTAAGCCATCAAGAACATCACCGATCCATTCACCGATAAGTTTGAATTCTTCAGTGCCAAAACCACGACTGGTTCCAGCTGGCGTACCTAAACGAATACCCGAAGTAATCATAGGCTTCTCTGAGTCGAATGGTATGCCATTTTTGTTACATGTGATCCCAGCACGCTCTAATGCTTCTTCAGTTACGTTACCTTTCAAGCCCTTAGGACGAAGGTCAACCAGCATTAGGTGCGTGTCCGTTCCGCCAGTCACAATGTCACAACCGCGAGTTTGCAACACTTCAGCAAGAACTTTTGCGTTATCGATCACTGAATTAATATAAGTATTAAATTCTGGGCCAAGTGCTTCGCCAAATGCGACAGCTTTAGCCGCAATTACGTGCATTAGTGGGCCGCCTTGTAGGCCTGGGAATACTGCAGAGTTGATCTTTTTATTGATGTCTTCGTGGTTGGTCAGAATCATACCGCCGCGTGGGCCACGAAGTGTTTTGTGTGTCGTTGTCGTTACAACGTGTGCGTGTGGCAGTGGGCTAGGGTGTGCACCTGTCGCGATAAGACCCGCGATGTGTGCCATATCTACCATTAGGATAGCGCCAACTTCGTCAGCGATTTCGCGGAATTTAGCGAAATCGATAACGCGTGGGATAGCACTACCACCTGCAATAATCATTTTAGGTTGGCATTCGATAGCAAGAGCGCGTACCGCTTCGTAATCGATTTCAAGAGTGTCGCGGTCTACGCCGTATTGAACTGCGTTGAACCATTTGCCTGAAAGCGCAGGGCGTGCACCGTGCGTAAGGTGACCACCAGCGTCAAGAGACATACCTAGGATAGTGTCGCCAGGTTGAAGTAGGGCAAGTTTAACTGCGCCGTTCGCTTGAGCACCTGAGTGAGGTTGTACGTTCGCGTATTCACACTTGAATAGCTGTTTAGCACGTTCAATCGCAATAGCTTCTACTGTATCTACGTGCTCACAACCACCGTAGTAACGACGACCTGGGTAGCCTTCTGCGTATTTGTTGGTAAGGCAAGTGCCTTGAGCTTGCATTACTGCTTTAGAAACGATGTTCTCAGAAGCAATAAGTTCGATTTGTTCGTTTTGACGAGTGTTCTCTGCTTGGATTCCAGCAAATACTGCGTCGTCAGTCGCAGATAGGTTCGTAGAGAAAAAACTGTCTAAGCTATGGTTTTGATAAGCGTTCATTGTCGAGACCTTTCATTAAGCTAATGGTGATTGTTTTTATAGTCCATTAGGTCTTACGTTGATTTCTGCATCGGTATCGTTTGCGTTATATAGGTGTATAAATAGTGCGTTGCTTCTTATTTATACGACCATAGCGTCAAAGCGATCGTTGTAGGGTCAATGCAGCACGAATTGGTTCCCAAAAATTTCGGGTAAAAAACAGCTCTTACAAATGTTAAATCTATCACTTGCTGCAAGCTGAAGTAGCATCTCTTCATCTAACAAGTCGATAACATAGCTCCGATAAAATCAATTTTCAACAAAAATTTCCAATAGGAAACAGTTTTTCTCGTTTTGCTACAGGGAGCACGCTTTATTTCCCTGTGTGCTCTTTAATCAACAAAGCGCTTCATGCAACAATGAAATCAATAGACAGGAAGTAAGAAATAAATGAGGGACCTATGTCAGAAGACATTTATGATGAGTACCCATCTTTAACGTTGGCGAAAGAGACGTTAGATCAGAATATCGAACCACTTAGGCTCGGCCAGCGTATTAAAGATATCCGCAGCAAGCTGGGCATTACGTTAGAAGAGGCGAGCCAACGCACTGGTTTGGCGCGCTCTACGCTGAGTAAAATCGAGAACGAACAAATCTCACCGACGTTCCAAGCGATGCAGAAATTGGCTATGGGTTTGCAAATCGATATGCCGCAACTCTTTGAGCCGCCAAGAAAAAAAGTTGCCACAGGACGTCGTGACTTAACTAAAGCAGGCCAGGGCAAACCTCACCCAACTCCGACTTACGAGCATGAACTGCTGGCGACAGAACTTTCGAATAAGAAGATGATGCCGTTCAAGAGCCGAGTGAGAGCACGCACCTTTGAAGAGTATAACGATTGGGTTCGCCACGATGGTGAAGAGTTCTTGATGGTGATCTCTGGTGATGTGATGTTCTACTCAGAATTCTATGAGCCGGTACCCATGAGCGAAGGTGACAGCATGTATTACGACGCCAACATGGGGCATATGTTGATTTCTACTAGTACAGAAGATGCACTGATTTTGTGGGTGACTGCAAAATAAGTTAACAAAGTTAGAATTTCTTATAGTGAATGCAAACGTTTGCTTTTGTTTCTAACGTTTGCCAAAAGACGCGATATTGGTGTGAAAAGCACCAATATCGCGTTTTTGTATGCGATTGAAAATTGTTTTTAAATTGTTAAATGTCACATTTTGAGCTGTTTTAATCTTGTTAAGGGTGTAAAACTGACTCAGGCTTGTTTACTATAGTGAACACGGTTTACTCATGTTGATTGAAGTTTACTGAAGTGAATTCTTAGAAAGTGAGTCGTATAGCTTTTATACAGAAGCCTCTTTTTATATCGCTAGTAATAAAAGCCCATATAGAAGACATCACTTTTTACTATCTACTGTTTCTAACGTTAACCCATATCGTTAGAGGCGACTCTAAATAGAGATATAAGCGGCAGATTCGATTTGGAAAGCCTGCAACGCTTCATGGAGAATAAAATGACTCAAGAACACGCTAATCAAGACCTACTACAAACGCCTCTGCATGCGCTTCACGTTGAAGTCGGTGCAAAAATGGTTCCTTTTGCTGGCTACGACATGCCAGTTCAGTATCCACTAGGTGTAAAGAAAGAGCACTTACACACTCGTGACGCTGCTGGTCTTTTTGATGTTTCTCACATGGGGCAACTGCGTCTACACGGTGAAAATGCAGCCGCTGTTTTAGAATCTCTGGTTCCAGTAGATATTATCGACCTGCCTTCTGGTAAGCAGCGCTACGCGTTCTTTACTAATGAACAGGGCGGCATCATGGATGATCTTATGGTTGCTAACCTTGGCGATCACCTATTTGTTGTTGTGAACGCGGCGTGTAAAACACAAGATATCGACCACCTAACGGCTCACCTTCCTGCAGATGTAGAAATGGAAGTGATTGATGACCGCGCTCTATTAGCACTTCAAGGCCCGAAAGCGTCTGAAGTTCTTGCTCGTTTCCAACCAAGCGTTGCAGACATGTTGTTCATGGATGTTCAAAAAGTCGATATCGACGGCGTAGAGTGCATCGTGAGCCGCAGTGGTTACACAGGTGAAGATGGCTATGAAATCTCAGTACCGAACGATTACGCTGAAGCACTAGCGCGTAAACTAACGGCAGAAGCTGAAGTAGAGTGGATTGGCCTTGGCGCACGTGATTCACTTCGTCTTGAGTGTGGCCTATGCCTATACGGTCATGACTTAGACACAACAACGACTCCAGTAGAAGCTAGCCTTCTATGGGGCATTCAAAAAGTGCGTCGTACTGACGGTGAGCGTGCTGGCGGTTTCCCAGGTGCTGATATCATCCTTGAACAAATCGCAACTAAAGACGTTCAACGCAAGCGTGTTGGTCTAGTGGGTCAAACTAAAGCGCCTGTACGTGAAGGTGCTGAACTGTTCGATGCGGAAGGAAACAAAGTAGGTGTGGTAACGAGTGGCACTGCCGGTCCTAACGCGGGTAAACCTGTTTCAATGGCATACGTGCGTACTGATCTAGCGGCTATCGGTACAGAAGTATTTGCTGAAGTTCGTGGTAAGAAGCTACCAATGACAGTAGAAAAAATGCCATTCGTACCTCAACGTTACTACCGTGGCTAATCTCTTTTAAGAGAAAACACAAAGTATAACGAAAGCCTATTGTTAGCTTCTCTTTTTAGGGATGTTTAACGGTAGGCTTTTTTGTTTTTTGAAACGTATACAAGGCAGAATAGAACAATTGAAATCAGGTTGTTAAATTCGTCTATAAATTGAGAGATGTGGCAATATCGTTACAAATACTTACTATAATGATGGTCAGTAAGTGTTATGGTGTCTAATCACCAATTTTGTAAATAAGTAGTAGGGGTTACAAGGAGTTATCTATGAATGTGAATCATACAATGAGTCCAGTTCGTAAAGCCGTTTTAGGGCTTTTAGCACCATTGATTTACACATCAAGTGTTATGGCGACAGAAAACTCGGTCGAAGTTTCTCCTGACGCGACTGTGACACCTTATATTGTTAATGGCAGCGATGCATCAGTTAGCGATTTCCCTTCAATGGCCAGCTTGTTCATCGATCGTATTGATTACGATGGTGTGTACTCGACAGGTGCTTATTGTGGCGCAACCATTTTAAATCCGACTCATATTCTGACTGCTGCGCACTGTATTTATGGAAATGAAGAAGGGCAGTTATTTACTACGGTTGTTCCTCAGCTTGAAGATACGTCTCAATTCCCGAATGGTAATATTCAAAAAGCACGTGTAACCGAAGTTTACTATCGCAGCGATTATTCAAATGCGTTGAGTGATTTATTGCGTAACGATGTTGCCGTTCTAAAGCTAGAAAGTGCACTTAATATCGATTCAGTTAATGACGTGGTTAAGCGACCGTCAAATGACTCTTACCGTAGTGTGGCTAATGACTTCGTCGCAGTAGGGCATGGTGATACTCGTTCTGGTTTTGATGCTACGACGATTTTACAAAGAGCACCGCTTAACTATGTAGATAATACCACGTGCGCGTCGGCTTTTTCCGATGGCTCTGCTTTAACGGATAATCAGATTTGTTTTAGAGGGGATTACAGCGTGTTCACTGGTTTATACGGTGGTACGTGCCAAGGTGATTCTGGCGGCCCAGTTTACTGGTTAGATGGTTCGGACTACAGACAAGTCGGTATTACCAGCTTTGGCCCTGAAACTTGTGGTGGTAGTTCTACCGTCACATCGGTATTCACAGAAATCTATGACTACAAAGATTGGATTGATAGTGTCGTAGCCGGTAATGAAACACCTAAGTTTGTCTCTACCGATGCTAAGCGCACTGCTTATGTGAACGCGCGTACTCCATCGAGCTCTGGCAGTAGCGGCGGTAGTGTTTCATTTGGTTTGCTAGGTATGCTGATTTTGATCGCTGGTGTTAGAAAAGCAGTTAAACGCTAGAAGCTGATTACTTTGAATAAGTCGACGTTTCATCGAATGATGATGTCGACTTTTTTGATTCTGTATTATTGAGTTTTTGATAGTGTTTATATAGCTATGTTGACGTCCGTGGTTACGTGAACACTACATTGGTCTTCCTACTGTACCTTTCGATTATTTCATCCATTTCTTTAATCGCTTTATTGATACTGAGAATACCGCCTTTCGCCACGCTTTTCTCATTAAGGTTTAACGCAGAAAAGGCCAGTTTGAGCTCTTTATCATCAAGCATCTCTGCGTGTAACAACACTTCTTTGTAGGTCAGAAGCCTGTGCTGAACTGCAATAATATCAGCACGGGTAGTGTTTGAATTCAAAGTCTGCTTAATGCAAGGAAACGCTAATTTGTAATAATTCGCAATTTCCAACTCGACGTCTTTCTTGTTCGCAATTTGCAATTTCTAATATTTCCCATCCTTGGTTAAACCAAGTTTATTCGCCTAAATACATATCACTGACCTTTGCGTTGAGGTTTATGAAACGTAAGGTTTTTTAAGGATCGAATAATATGCCTTTGATGGCTTATGTAAACATGGGCAAGTCAATATGGTCTGCTTCTTGCTGAAATTAGGTCATAACTGTCTAGTGGAGAGAGCCCTATGTCACAAGAGCCGATAATCATGGCACTGATTGAGCGCAGGAAGCGAGCGAATTTATCACAAGAAAAGCTCGCAGCTAGTGCAGGTATGAGTTTGAAAACGTATCAGCGAATCGAACGCGGTGAAGCAGATATTAAGATGTCTCAATATCGTTCAATAACCAGAACGCTAAAAGTGACAGATTTGGATGTTGTTCTGGATATAGTAGGCGCTTCTCATGCGACGGCTGAAGATGTCGCCGCGGTCAGTCGTTTACTCACTAGTGAAGAGCGGCTGCTGTTAATTAAGCTGATTTTATCGATCAAAAAACCGAAATAGAGAGGGGACAGTGGGCGTAAACCGAGTAGAGCAGTTGTTTCATTGGTGATGGGTGCACCAAGGGGAAATGAAGCAGCTAGCTCACTCTTCCTCTAAGTTGTTTGGTATTGCTTCTTTGTTTTTTGTTCTCTAGACGCTTTCTTTGCGAGCTACGTGTAGGCTTAGTGGCTCTTCTTACTTTCTGAACTTTTGTCGCTTCTAAAATCAGTTCTTTCAGGCGTATTAACGCGTCCTCTCGGTTTTGTTCCTGCGTTCTATATTGTTGCGCTTTAATGATGATCACACCGTCTTTAGTAATTCGGCTATCTTTGAAGGCTAACAAGTTTTCTTTGTAGAAATCGGGTAGAGTGGAGTGGTTGATATCGAAGCGAAGGTGTATTGCACTCGATACTTTATTGACGTTTTGGCCTCCAGCACCTTGAGCTCTGATCGCAGTTAACTGGATCTCCCAGTCTTGAATGGATACAGAGTTAGATATTTGTAACATAAACTTCCATTTTGAACGGTAATATAGCGTCATGATACTGAATATTGGTTATGGTATCAGTAACTTTCTTAAAGAGTGGTAGCAGCAATGAAAATAGATTTAACGGCATATGAGGGATTAATCTTTGATATGGACGGTACGTTGATCGACACAATGCCAGCGCATGTACAGGCATGGCAGCAGACAGCTGATGAGTTCGGCTTTCATTTTGAAGCATCTTGGTTGCATAGTTTGGGCGGTATGCCGAGCTACAAAATAGCAGGTGAAGTAAACAGTAAATACGGTTTGTCTCTCGACCCCCAGGCAGTGTCAACGTTCAAAATGGCTTCATTTGCGGCAATTGAAGCAAAGGGAGATATTATCCCATGTACGCACTCTTTGTTGCTTGAACACCTAGGTAGCAAAAAGATTGCAGTTGGTACTGGAAGCCAGCGCAAGAGTGCGGAGCAGCTTCTAGAAAAGACGAACATTCTTAGCAAGCTCGATATTCTTGTTACCGCTACAGACGTCAAAAATCATAAGCCGAACCCTGATACGTTTTTGGATGCTTGCTTTGGTATGGGATTAGAGCCAAAGCAATGTGTGGTATTTGAAGATACGGACCTTGGTAAACAAGCTGCTCACGCTGCTCAGATGGATTGCATTTTAGTGGTTGAAGGGAATAAGTTAGAGTTTCACCCTGCACCAAACTGATAGCTATAGAACCAAGAAGGTTGCCTAGCTGACGCTTTGGAGCTAGGCGATTTCACTCATCTCTGTGTCTAAGAACAAACATACGCTATCACGGCCCGCGGCTTTCGCTTCATATAGCGCCAAGTCGGCACATTTATAGTTGAGAGCCGGATCGCTCGTTAGGTTGGTGATACCGGCACTGACGGTAACAACACTGTCTAGCTCAAGGCTAACCGCAATTCGCAGTCTATTAAGTACGTAGTCAGCTTCATCTGTTGTGGTGTGAGGCAGAATAACCCCAAACTCTTCACCGCCAATACGCGCTACGAAGTCAGTTTCACGACACTCACGTTGCAATACTTGAGCAACGGTCTGAATCACTCGATCGCCATAGTCATGACCAAATCTATCGTTGATTCGTTTGAAGTGGTCGATATCCAAAATCGCTAAGCAAGAGTGCTCGCGGGTAGGGTAACGATTAATACGAGAACATTCGTCACGCAGCTCAAGATCAAACTTACGTCGATTCCAGCATCCCGCTAGGGCATCTTTTTCACTCAAGTTTCTAAGTTTGTTCTCAAGCTCTTTGTGTTTGCTGATATCAACAAACGATGCGACATAAAACTGAATCACACCTTTAGCGTCTTTGATGGTTTGGATGCGAAGTATTTCGGTGATTAACGACCCGTCTTTACGGCGATTGACCACTTCACCTTCCCACATTCCTTTCTCTTTGATTACGCCCCACATTTTAATGTAGAACTCTTCATTGTATCGACCGGACGCAAACATCGATGGTTGACGACCTTTAACATCCTCTAAGTCATAGCCGCTTACGCGTGTAAATTCTTGGTTTACCTTGATAATGCGGTTATTACGGTCGGTGATTACTAAGGCAGACATACCGTTCATCGCGGCTTTTGCTAACTGGCTTTCAATACTGTTTTTCTTGTGGTTTCTGTTCCAGAGCACAAACCCTGCCGAGATCATTGAGATTAAAATCGTTAAGGTAACGATCTGTACAACGATGGCGTGGTTTTCGCGTTGATATTGGCTATTAAACTGTTGATTTTCGACGTGAAGAACCATGTAGATAGGGCCTTCAAACTGTTTGATCTTCGGGCTGATATCGGCGTGAAAATACCAGTTTTTACCATCAAAATAGCTAGAAGAGGTGTTGTCTTGTATCGCTGCCCAAAGTTTTGGGTACTGTTTGGCGTAGGTTTGTTCTGAACGCGCTTCAATTACATGGCCGAACGACTCAGAAGGGTCTGGACCCATAATGATGTGGCCCGTCTTGTTAAGGATGATTGGGACGGCAGAAGAATCACCAATCTGATAATGAAGGCGCTTATAAATCTCAAGCATATTTAGATTAGCAATGAAGTAACCAATGATGTGGTTGTTATCAGCTACTGGTGACATGATGCGAAGCGCCGGTACTAAAGGTCGAACAATTTCGCCATTTTCAACCTCTAGATCAATCCCTTTACTACTGACATCGCCAACCTTTAATTGTTTGAGCACCTCAAAATAGTTACGGGACGATTTGTCTTGAAGTTCGTTCGCGGGTACGACCTTGGCTTGACCATTCTTGTAATTAACTCTGAAGACTTCATTCCCGTCTAAATCAAGATAGCGTAATTGAGAATAGTACTTCTGACCGCGAGCCAACATAACCCAAAGATCTTGCAATGCTTCAGTATGAACGGTCGATGGTTCGTTGATTGCACGCAGAAGTGTTTTTGATTCAGCTATAGAAGGGACTGAATCGGAGATCTGCTCAACGATGACCGCTAGCTCATGAAAGCTGTATTCGATTTGGTTTTGGCTAGATTGCTTAATGTTTAACGAGTGCTGGGCTTCTACTCTGTCTAATTCAGAGTTGATATAGAGGGCAGGGACTAATCCTAGGGCAAATACGGTGCACAGAAATTGGCCGACTAGTTTTTTTATACTTGTATTCATCACTGTCCTCAAAGAATCAGCGCAATACTATATATTTTATAGGGTTTTTAATGTGATCTTGACCCAGAACTTAAGACAAGTTTTGCATATTATTGTGGTTTTACTGCAACTTTGTGCAATTGAGCTTGATTATCGAGCAACCCATCAACAACAAAACGGTTGCTCGATATAGACTTTCGTTCCGAAAAAGAAGCGTTTAAATCTCGATTTTTCGATATTTATCTGGATAAAGGTGTCTAACTAAGGCCAACAATATTTCCATTGCTATCAATGTCTAACGACATGAATGCTGGTTTATCTGGTAATCCAGGCATCGTCATTACATTGCCACATAGAGCGTAAATAAATCCGGCACCCGCACACAGTTTTAGCTCCCTGACAGGAACGTCAAATTGGCTTGGTGCACCTTTGACTTGTGCTTCTGTTGAAATAGAAAGTGGTGTTTTTGCTAAGCATACAGATAACTCGTTAAAGCCGTGCTGTTTAAACTCCGCCAGTTGCTGTTTCGCTTGAGGGGATAGGGTAATGCTCGCCGCACCATAACCGATTTCCGCAACCGCCATCAGTTTCTCTTCTAAGCTTTGCTCTGCTCGATACAGTGGTTTAAATTCACTGTCACTCTGGCATGCTTTGACTACGGCATGAGCGAGTTGAGTGACGCCGTCACCGCCTTTGCCAAATGCTTCACTGACTTCTACTGTTACCTTGCTATCAAATTCTGTGATCATCTGTTTCAACGTAGCGAGTTCTTGCTCTGAATCCTGTGGGAATCGGTTAATGGCAACAACAGTAGGCACGCCATATTGCTTAACGTTGTTGATGTGCCATTTTAGGTTTTCGAAACCAGCAATTAGCGCATCTTGGTCATCACTGAAGATTGAATCTGGTAGTGGATTACCAGGTCTCAAGTCATATAAACCTGAGTTCGCCTTTAACCCACGCAATGTCGCAACAACTACCGCACAGTCGGGCTTCTTATTGGAAGCTTTCGCTTTGATATTGCATGCTTTTTCGAAGCCCATATCAGAACCAAAACCGCCTTCAGTCACCACAAAGTCACTCAGTTTTAGCGCAATCTTATCAGCAATAATTGAAGAGTTGCCATGGGCGATGTTTGCGAATGGACCGGCGTGGATTAGGGTTGGAACGCCTTCGAGCGTTTGCATCAATGTCGGCTCAATGGAGTCTTTCATCGTCACGGTCATTGCACCAGCCACACCAAAGTCGTCTGCGGTTAAAGGTAGACCTTGATTATTGTAGGCAAGAACAACGCGACCAATACGTTGACGTAAGTCTTGAAGGTCATCGGCCAGTGCTAAAATAGCCATAAGTTCTGAGGCCGCTGAGATATCAAATCCGTCTTCGCGTTCATAACCGTTGATCGTTTTATCAGATTCGTTTTTACCCACAGTGATCATACGTAATGCGCGGTCATTATGATCGAGTACACGTCTCCAAACAATTCTGCTGGAATCGATATCCAAGGCTTTCAAGCCAGAGCGCGCCTCAAAAGCTTCTAAGCCTTCACGTTGTTCGTGATAGAAACGTGCATCGATCGCTGCAGAGGCAAGGTTATGAGCGGCCGTTACGGCATGAATGTCGCCAGTCAGGTGAAGGTTTAATTCGTCCATAGGCGCAACTTGAGAGTAACCACCGCCAGCCGCACCACCTTTAACACCGAATACAGGGCCCATTGAAGGCTGGCGAATACACGCCATTGCTGATTGGTTAATCTTGGCAAGCCCTTGCGCTAACCCGATGGTCGTTACTGTCTTACCTTCACCGAGTGGTGTGGGCGTAATCGCAGTCACAACAACCAGTTTTCCGTCAGGTTTCTCTGACAAGCGTTCAAGTGATTTGAGAGACACCTTCGATTTATATTGCCCTAATGGCTGGTGTTCATTGTTTTGTAGGCCAGCGTGCTTGGCAACCTCACTGATGTTTTTAAGGGGAGTAGAGCGACAAATATCGATATCAGACTGCATATTTGATCCTTATATCAGAACCGAAAGGTGGTACGTAAACGTTTGCGTGGCGATGGTACTGTATAAATTTGCTAAGTAAAGGCAAACCACAGGAATTATGTGCTGGAAGATAACAGATTTGAAGAGTCATTGCGCGAGATCAAATCTTCAATGAGCAAAATATTCGATTTGATTTTGCATTAAGTGCACACATTTACGCTGAATACAAAAAGGGCTGCATATCGCAGCCCTTTAAGATAGGAAAGGTAACTCACGTAATAAGTAACGTGGATTAACGATCCCAGTATGTTTCTTCTAAGCTATCTTCGCGTTCTGGTAATGCGCGAGAGAGGCGAGGAGAGTGCTGTGTTAATACTTCGTAACTTACGCGGTTTGCGTACTTACAAATTTGAGACAGTGAAGAGTACGTAAGACACGCGTGCTCGTGTTTCTCTGAGTTTGGTACGTTAACGAAGTGGTAGCTGTTTGCTGCCATGTCGTGTAACAGAGCTGAAAGTGCGCCATCACCAGCACCGTTAGTGTTCTTAATCTCTAATGGGCCACCAAGGTATGGGCCAATGTGAGAGTACACTTTTACCGGGTTTTCACAGTCTTGTTTACGCATTGCACGGCTGAATTCATACTTGTTGAACTCAGGGATATTACCTGGCAATAGTGGAAGCGTAGTTTCGCGTTTTGCTAGCTCGTCTGTATAACCTGCCATGTAAAGGCCGATTGGACCAGCAGTACACAGTACTAGGTCAACCCACTCTAAAGCTTTGTTCGCTGCAAGAAGTGGATCTTTTTCGCCTGTTAACGCTTCACCTTCGTCTTCATTCATCGCAACGATGGTCACGTTCTCTTTCAGATATTCTTGCCACCATTCAGCATTACCTTCGATCACGTACTTTGTACCGAGTGTAAGAACAACTGGCACGTTATGCGCTTTTGCATACTCAATCGCTTTTTGTACCGCTTTTGGCATTGGATCTTCAGGATTACCACGCATTAGGTATGAAGACACGACAAGCGCTGATGCTTTCTCGAAGACTTTCTCAGGAATGCTTTCAGGAAGAAGCTGGTTCATGTGTCCTTCGTTGATAGCAAACGTACGCTCACCATCTTCGGTGATTAGCGTGTAACAACGACCAATCGGACCATCAACAGTTTGTAGGTGGTTTAGGTTCATACGAGAAGAAGTGCGGCATAGGTAACGGTAACCAAATGAGCCAACTTCAATTTTCTTAGACATTACGCCAAGCAGCACAGATTTGCTGTCTGCAAGTACGGAATAGTTGTGCAGTGTGTTGCCGATAGTATCGCCTGGGTATTGATGTGTGATCAAACCGCGCTCTACAAGCTCTTCATACAGCGCATCGGCTTTACTTTCTTCCAATACAAGTGAGTGACCTTTACTCAGCTCATATTTATCTAGGAACGCGCTGTCAACACGGGCTTCGATATCAACAATCGTTTGACCGACACCAACGATCGTTGCGCGGTGCAGTTTAGGTGTTTGTTGAATTTGGTTGACCAACGGATCACGTGCGTGAGTTGGAAAGTAATGCTTAGATTTACGCTGTCCAGGAAACTTCATATGAAAAATACAGTGAAAAAATTTTGCCGCATGATATCACATTTTGTTTCTGTTTCTTTCATTTTTATTACATTTTGAATCACCTGCACAATGTCTGTACAGGTGATTCGTATTGATTATTCTGTTGGTACTAGTGTCGCAGGATCAACATAAGCCTCTGTGCCCCATAGAGGAACGGTAGACAGGCTATGTTTGAAGCTGCCTTCAGTCTCTTTCGTTGTGTAAGACAAGTAGAGTAGAGATTGATTCTCAGCGTCGTAGATACGGCGAACTTTCATGGTCTTGAAGAAGATACTTTTCGACTGTTTGAACACCACTTCACCTGATTTACTCTTATCAATCTTCGCTATCATTTCAGGCGTGATTTCACCCGTTTGGCGGCAAGAAATAGAGCTGTCACTTGGATCAGAAAGGCTGAGGTTTGCCTCGATGGAAGCGATGTGACAAGTCACTCCTGGAATTTTGTCATCGTCTAATGATGACATCTTAATGTCCTTCATTGTGAAGAAACCTAAAGATACGTCGCCAACCTCGTTGTCCGAACAGCCTGCTAACATTGTCATGATACCGGCTGCTATTAAGGCTTTTTTCATAAGAAGTCCTTTTTATTTGTATAGTTCTGTTTACTATAAGGAAAATTGAAAGCTTGAATACGAGTGTAGAGCTTTTCGCTAAGTTCTTAAAGGATGTTGTTAGATAATGAAAAATATGAAGCATTTAAAGTACTTGTTGGCCTTGGTGATGCTCTGTATGCTCTCTGCATGTAGCTCGGCGCCTCAGCCGACCGTATGTCTTCCAAATAACTGCGATATTTGGGGATACTAACTGTAGGTACTAAAAGAATGAATAACGAAATACCTGAAATAGCATTAAAGAAAAATCAATGGTTATTTAGCCAACTCGACATTGCATACCCCGCAAAAGAGAGCCTTCTAGGTTTAGATATCTATAAAAAACAACTTTCCCAAAAAACTTACCAACTCCTTCCGCAAGCTCAAACTCCCTCACACATCGATGAATTGCACAAAGTTGATTTTCACAAACTCACGGTACTTTTCTCGCTCAACCAAGCTAGTGCGTATCAAGATGAAGCCGAAAGGGCCAATATCTTGGAGTTCCTGAGCCAAATCATGTTGTCAGATGAGCATGACTTATATGTCGGCACTAAAAACGGTGACGTAGTGGCGAGTGCGATTGTGACCGTCAGTGAAGATGAAGTGTTAATATCGGATATTGTTAACCAAGACGATCAAAATATTGTCGGGTTTGCTAAACAGTTACATGATTTTTGGGCACAAGATCAAGGTTCTTTCGATAAAGTATGGTTCGAGAACTAAAGATCCTTTGAGAAAGCGTTAATCTGAGTACAATACACCGTCTTTTAAAAAGGGTTCGGTATGTACAAGCTATTGATCTCAATCGCTGTATTGTGTGTTAGCGCTTTTTCTCCTGTGATTTATGCTAATGACTGGGATGTTAAACAAATCCTAGTTCTTCACTCCTACGAACCTTCCTACCAATGGACCGCGGATTTCCAAAAGGGCATCGATAGTGCGTTTAAGCAATCTCAAAGCGAAGTTAAGCTCTCTATTGAGCACCTAGATACCAAGCGTATCCACAGCCAACAATACTATGACTCTCTAGTCGAATACTTCGAAGCCAAATATTCAGATTATGAATTTGAGGGGGTTATTGTGACAGATGATAACGCTGCCAACTTCCTTGAATCATTGAGTTCTATTATTGACCGTTCGACGCCAGTAGTGGCAGTCGGTATCAATGATCTCAGCACCGACATGTATGCGGTGAGTGATAAAGCGACCGTGCTTTATGAGAATGATCATATTGATATTAATATCGAGCTTATCTCTCAACTACGCCCTAATATCAAGAACTTATACTTTGTAAATGATTACAGTGTCACGTCTCAGCTGATCCGTAAAGAAGTTCATAAAGTCATGGCGGGCTTCCCACAAATCAATTTAGTTGAAATCAATAATCAAACACTGGAGCAGGCCAGCCAATACCTGAAAAACATTTCTCCTGACGATGCCGTGCTAATCAGCCACTACAATACAGAGCTAACCCAAGGTGTTTACCACTCTTATACGGAAATTGCTGAGACGCTATCTAAGGCGAGTGCAGCGCCCGTATTCGCTCTTTGGCAGTTTTATATTTTAGGGGACGTTCTAGGTGGCTATGTGAACCACTCACAAAGCATGGGGGAACAGGCTGTCGATGCTCTCGACAAATATGTACCACTGGGTTTTAAAAGCTCTTTGGTCCCAGGTGATAACGTACGTTTCGTTTTCAACTACGACGCGATTCGGAAATACGGTTTAAGCGAAAGCGCGTTGCCTGAAGAGTCCGTGATTATCAACGAACCTTCCTCATTTCTGCGTAAGAACTTTCAACTGCTTCTGGGTTTGACCATGGTTATTGCGGGTCTTAGTTTGATTATCGTGATGCAATTCATCACTTTACGCCAAAAGAAAGAGCTAGCGAAAAAGAACAAACGCATTCTGTCTCTGCAAAAGCAAACTTTGAATGTCCAAAAAGAGATGATTCATGTACTAGGTGAGGCCATTGAGACACGTTCAGGCGAGACAGGCAATCATGTTAAACGCGTGGCTAAGTTGTCAGCATTGTTAGCCAAGCACAGCGGTTTGAGTCACCGCGAAGTCGAGATGATAGAGATCATCAGCCCAATGCACGATGTCGGTAAGATCTCGGTTCCAGAGTCTATTCTCGACAAACCGGGTAAGCTAACCGAGCAAGAGTGGGAGGTAATGAAGCTTCACACCACAGCGGGTTACAATTTGTTGAAGAGCGGTTCAGGTGATATTACTAACCTAGCGGCGATTATTGCCAATGAACACCATGAACGTTGGGACGGCGCCGGTTATCCAAATGGTAAGTCGGGTGAAGAAATCCACTTGTTTGCTCGTATTACTGCGGTCGCGGATGTATTTGATGCATTGCTGAGCGCGCGTTGTTACAAAGAGCCATGGTCTTTAGATATGGTTGTAGACTTATTTGAGCGAGAATGCGGCTATCAGTTTGATCCTAACCTGACTCAGTTACTTCTGAAGCATTTACCAGAGTTTGTCGCGATACGAGATGCCTATCCTGACACCGCAGCTTTTGAATATACCTTGAAGATAGAAGATAAATCCAAAGTCGAAGCAGAGTCGGCAGTCAGTTAATACTTCGTACAACGATTTTTGTATTCTAAGATTTATATTTTCTCCTATTAACTTCAGTTTTTTGTAAAGCTTTCAGGCATTGATACTGTGAGCCTGGTGATAATTTGATGAAAACTGTTGCTTATGGCGACTCAGAAGGTGATCTGCTGCATATTTTGCGAAGAGAAATAAGCATGCATCCGTAAACTGTTACCTCAGTCATCCCTCACTTTGAAAGAACCCTATAGGATAAAACTTGGATTGAATCTGAGTGAGAGAACTATGCGGTTAGAACAGACTAAATGTGTGATATTTGATTGCGATGGCACGCTTATCGACAGTGAAAAGCTGTGCTGCCAAGCCTTAGTCAATGTCTTCAGCGAATTTGGGGCCAACCTAAACCTCAATGACTGCTACGCTCACTTTCAAGGCGGGAAGCTAGCAGATATTTTAATGGACACGCAGGCTCGTCTTGGTTTATCCATCTCCATTGATACACTTGAACCTTTATATCGCACTGAATTAGAAGCCTTGTTCCAACGGCACTTGAAACCGATGGATGGCGCTATCGAACTGATTGAATTCCTCAAACATCAAGACATCGAATTTTGTATTGCTTCTAATGCACCGAAATCTAGAGTTGAATCTTCTCTCGCAATGACAGGTATGCTTGATGACTTTAAAGGGAAAGTGTTTTCGGCGTTTGATGCAAACAGCTGGAAACCAGAGCCAGACTTGATCATGTATACCGCAATGAATATGGGTTTTTTACCTAATGAGTGTATTTATGTTGACGATACCTTGAAAGGTATTGAAGCAGGTGTAAGAGCGGGTATTCAGTCGTTCAGATTAAGACCGAATGTAGATGAGACATTAAGTGATGATCCAAAAGCCGATACAGCAGAGCTGGCGGCTCAGGATATCTATAGTTTGGAAGAAATTTCCGTTTGGATTAATGGCAAGCACTGCTCAAGTGGTGATAAACCGAGCTCTGCAGCTTTGGTGGGTTAGCGCCCAATTGAAGGCTGAGTACTTTACTAAATTGTTTTGTGTGAAATCCGCAGGATGCGCAAGTAAACTTCTCTCCACTTTCCGAGAGTAGATATTCGTCATGTTGGCATAAAGGGCATGTCACGTCTTCGATGTTTGGTGCTTCTGTTTTATTCATTATGTGTCACCTGCAGCAAGAGGGTAAGCGAAAAAAGACCCGTATAGCTAGATTACTCCTAAGCTCGTTTATTAGACAGTTTTGCTCCCTTATATTCTCTCCTTTGCGACTTGCTTCATGGTAATGATAATCTCATCGTTAGTACCCATGGTAAATGTAATGACATTGGTGGATTTTATTAAAAAAGGACTCATAGCGAGTCCTTTTTAGTTTGCTTTCAATTTTTTCTAGTTCAGAAGCTGGCGATTATTATTTTCCAGCGCCATGACGCTCATCTTCGTTAGGTTAAGTGCGATATCTCGCTAAAGTCTGAGATAGGGTAATCGATGCGTCCGTTAGCTTTGATACACCGTTCGATGAGTTTTGAGCGACTTCTTTTATTACATCGGATTGACTGCGAATGTCATTGAGCTCTGCGGCGATGGTATTCGCTACGTTACTTTGCTCATCAGCAGATGTGGCGATTTGAATACTCATGTCCATTAGCGCTTGTGCGGAATCAGCAATTGAGTTTACGTCGTCGCCGATGTTTGAAATCAACTGGCTACTGGTCTGCGCTTGATCGACGGTTTGCTCGGTAATCTTTGCAATGTTTTGGCTTTCTTGTTGCAAACGCTCAATCATAGCTTGGATCTCTACCGTTGCGGATTGAGTTCGGCTAGCCAGCGTTCGTACTTCATCAGCAACCACCGCGAAACCACGTCCTTGTTCGCCCGCACGAGCTGCTTCAATGGCCGCGTTCAATGCGAGTAGGTTTGTTTGCTCTGAGATAGCATTGATTGTGGTTATCACTTCGTTTATTTGACTGGTGTTCACATTCAAGCTGGTCACAGAAGAAGAGGTTTGCTCGATCAAAGAAGACAGGGTAGTTATTTCTGAAATTGCTTGTTGTACCTTCGCGTGGCTGTCGTTAATTTGTTGTGCGTCTTGCTCCGTCTGCTCGGTCGAACGTGCTGAAATGTTAGATACTTCGTTTGCAGAAGCTGTCATTTGGTCCATTGCTGTTGCAACAGAGTCTAGCGAAGCGTTTTGACTCATAATTTGTGTCTCGCTGCGCTTCATCTCAGTTTCAAAAGAAGAAGAGGTTTCGCTAAGCGTTGCGGCGCTTTGGTTAACGTTGTTTACCAGTTCGGTCAGAGTATCCATTGATCGGTCAAGTGCGCAGCCAATCGTTCCAAACTCATCACGTCCTGGGTGGAAGCCGAGTCGAGAGGTTAAATCGCCATCTCCAATCTTTTGAGTTGTTGTATAAAGTACCCAAAGTGCGCCTCCTAAGAAAGTGGCAACCCAGTAGCAGAAAAGACCGAAAGGGACACACCATAAAAAGCTGAGTAATAAAGTGTACAGTGCTTGCTGTTTTTGGTCTTGAGTATCGTAATTAGGAAGGGTCAGTGAATAGTATTTACCGTCGGTACCGATTGCCGTTGCCGTAACAACGCCTTTATCTGAAATCGTTGTAGCGTGAGGGTTTGATTGTTGGGTCACGCCACTTACGCTAGTTGGGATATCTGAGGCTGATAAAATGCCTTGTAATTGGTATTCGGCTTGTTGTTTTGCACTAGTGTCAATTTGCTCCATTTTATTGACATAGTTGAGGCCAGATAAGCTTGCTACTGCAGCGAAAAAGATTAAGAAAATAACCCAAAACTTATCGTTGATAGACATTTTGATAAACAGCTTGTCTATCGTTCGAAATTGTACTTCTTTCATAAAAACTCCACGGTAAATCCTTTACCGTGGACTCTAAATAACCGACCTCAATAAAAATGTGATGTAAGCCGAGTAATTGTGAAAACTAATGATATGGATATGTCATTAATGAGATCTCGATCAATTATATCATTCGCGTAACCCGTTATTAGCCCAGTGAAGGTAATAACCCTAGTGATATAAGGATTTGAATCGCAATAATAAATACACCAATACTCCCTGCTAAAAACAACGCCTTGCTTCCACCTAGCACTTGGTAGGCTGCAGCGGTGTCTTGAGTGTTGATCGTGAAATCTGTGTAACGTACTTTATAGACCATCACGGTAGGCAACAGAATCGCTAGCACTGAGAGTGCAATTGCTGCATAGCCTAACGCCATGATAAAGCCTTGCGGGTAGAACAGTGCAAAGCCAAGTGGAGGCAAGAAAGTGATAATCGCAGTCTTAACACGTTTTGCACTACCTAGCTTATTGCTTAATGAGTCGCCCATAAATTCAAATAGACCCAAGCTCACACCGATAAATGAAGTGAGAAGAGCGAGGTCGGCAAATACGCCTACGATGACGCTAAGGTTTGATTGGTGCACCGTTTGCGACAACGAAACCAATAGGGCACCTAGACTAGTGTCAGAAAGTAATTGTTCTTGGCTTACAACGCCTAAAGTAACGCCTTGCCAGAAAATGTAGATAACTAAAGGCAAAGCAGAGCCGATGATCATTACTTTACGTAGCGAGCGTACATCGCCATCTAGGTATCTTACGATAGAAGGGATACTGCCGTGGAAGCCGAAAGACGTGAACACGACAGGAATAGCTGCAACGATCAGGCCTTGCTGTAAAGGCATGCTCAATAGGTATTGAGAAGTGATGTTTGGTGCTAGGAAGCTAAGTACCAGAACCATAGCGATCAGTTTCAAACCAAATAAAACGCGGTTTACTTTATCAACACTGTGTGTGCCAATGGTTACAACGCCCGCTACTAGCAGTGTGAAGAGTAAAGTCGTGACTTGACCGTTCAGTTCAATACCCGCTATATCTGAAATACGCTGATTAAACTGTGCACCACCGCCCGCGATGTAAGCTGCGCATAGAGCATAAAACAGGAACATAACCGCGAAGCTCGCAATCCATTTCCCCTTAGTACCTAAAATCGTGTGAGCCAGTGTGTGTAGGGTCGCGTCGGACTCCACGAATTGGTGAAGCTCAACCATTAATAATGCTGTAAACGCCATTAATGCCCACAAACCAAGCATCAAGAAAAGTGAAGTTGAAAAGCCAATGCCTGCAGAAGCAAGAGGAAGAGCGAGCATGCCAGCACCAATCGTTGTGCCTGCAATGATCAAAGTACTACCGAAAACCTTTGATTTATTCATTGTATATAATTCTTTACGTTAGAGTGTGTTTTCATTGTAATTCTTCTAGCTTAAGCGCATAAACCCAAAGAATATCTCGATTTTGAAGTATTCTGATTGAGTTTAATTCCAAATGCAACATCTAATGTAATTAAAAATATCCACTGTAAATTTATGTTTACGATTGTTTTGGGTCTAGGCATTTAAAAGGGTGAAGCAAACGTTTGACCATGATCTGCTTCAAAATTTATAGAGTAATTTGTTGTACTTGGTGTAAGGTGGCAGTACATATGTCGTTCGCGTATACCCCTTTAGCGTAGATAAGCGCTGATGATCGCGAGTAGCTTCAAGCTATAAATATGGAATGGGTAGAGTAGAGTGCGTTCATCAAAGTGACATAATATAAGTCCAAGATGGTGCACTAGTTAATTGGACAACACGTCCACACCAAGGAATAGAGGGGGCACAATGAGTGACCAATCTTATAATGACGAAAGTCTTGAGCTGTTAGATGCTATGGAAATTGGCATTGATTTATCTGACTACGAACAGACAGTTAAACAGTTAGCAGAAGAGCTTTTTACATCTTCTAACTAACGTTTCATTTCAATTCTTATACTGAGCAAATCTGATTCGCTCACTCGTCATACCAAAAGCTATCCTCATTAAAGTTCGCGAAGATAAACAAGTACGTTTACCATGTTACTTAGTTCTCGACACTTTAATGAGGTTCAATGAACTTTCTCGCACACCTTCATATCGCCAAACACTGTAAGAGCAACCTAGCAGGAAACTTGTTAGGTGATTTTGTGAAAGGCGACCCAAATAAACACTATTCAGATTCGCTGTCCGACGGAATTCGACTTCATCGCTTTGTAGACAGTTATACAGATAGGCACGAGGTTTCTCGTTCTGCTAAATCACTCTTTTCAAATCAAACGAAACGCTTTGCGCCTATTGCACTCGATGTATTCTGGGACCACTGCTTAGCTAATCATTGGGCTCAGTTCTCGACACAATCACTTGACCATTTTTGCTCCGACAGCCATCAGCAGATCTTTGAAAACCAAGAGCCACATTGGCCTGAGCACTTCATTACTGTTCACCAAAAAATGGCTGAGCAGAGGTGGTTAGAGAGCTATCAAGAGATGTCATCCATAGAAATGGTGTTACAACGAATGGCGTTGCGAAGGCCAAAGCTCGGTCTGCTTAAAGCGTGCTATGCTGACTTAGAAATTCACTATGATACGTTGCAGTGTCACTTTAATGAGCTTTATCCCATGGTTTTGAAGGAAGCAAATGAGTTTAATGCACTCCAATTACAGAAAAATCAAAAGGAAAGGTAAACAGCGTAATCCAGGTTTGCTACAATCCGCGCCTATTTAATCTTTGAGCATCATACTATGTCTGAATCTACGAAATCTTTTAACCAACTAGGATTGTCTGAGCATTTACTTGCTACGCTATCAGAGCTTAATTTTACGGCTCCAACCAGTGTTCAAGAACAAGCGATTCCTTTGGTATTAGAGGGTAAAGATGTGCTGGCTGGTGCTCAAACGGGTACGGGTAAAACAGCGGCTTTTGGCTTGCCAATTATTCAAAGATTACTCGCAACTAAAGATAACGTTATTCCAAACCCTAAGTTAGTTCGTGCTCTGGTTTTAGTGCCAACGCGTGAGCTTGCACAACAGGTATTTGATAACGTAACTAGCTACGCAAAGGGCACAGACCTTAAAGTGGTAGTGGCTTATGGTGGAGTGAGCATGAAGGTCCAAACCGATAACCTACGTGCAGGTGCCGATATCTTAGTTGCGACTCCGGGTCGTTTGATAGACCACATGTTCACTAAGAACATCATGTTGAGCCAAACAGAAGTATTGGTATTAGATGAAGCTGACCGCATGCTAGACATGGGTTTCATGCCAGATATCAAACGTATTCTTTCGCGTATGAATGAAGTGCGACAAACTCTGTTTTTCTCGGCAACGTTCGACAACAAAATCAAAGCCATTGCGCACCGCATGATGCAGTCACCAAGTGAAATTCAAGTGACACCAACCAATAGCACTGCTGAGACGGTTAAACAGATGGTTTACCCAGTCGATAAGAAGCGCAAAAGCGAATTACTAGCGTACTTAATTGGTTCAAATAACTGGCAACAGGTATTGGTGTTTACTAAGACGAAGCAGGGCACAGATGCTTTGGTTAAAGAGCTTAAATTGGATGGGATTAAAGCGGCATCAATCAATGGGGATAAAAGCCAAGGTGCTCGCCAAAAAGCCCTCGACGATTTTAAATCAGGTAAAGTAAGAGCACTTATCGCAACCGATGTTGCTGCCCGTGGCATCGATATTCAGCAGCTTGAACAAGTGGTGAACTACGATATGCCTTACAAAGCGGAAGACTATGTGCACCGTATTGGTCGTACAGGCCGCGCGGGGAATAGTGGCCTTGCAATTTCTCTTATGAGCCACGATGAAGCGTACTTGCTGGGCGCAATTGAGCGACTACTCGATACACGTCTACCTCAAGAGTGGCTAAAGGGCTTTGAACCTAGCCCCGAGCAAGATGTGTCACCTGAGCGAGGTGGTCGTAGTAAAAGCCGTTCAGCAGAAAAGCGTAAAATGAAAGCAAAGCTCAAGATTCACCAAAATCGCGGTAAGGCTCGCCGATAACCGGGCTTTCTGAACCTTTCCAATAAAAACGCGCCGTTACATGAATGATGTAACGGCGCATTTTTTTATCGTTCAAATTATTTTTGCCTGGAATTGATGTCAGTCGTGGTTGTGTTCTGGGTTACATTTCCACTCGCACGGCACTTCATAAATTAATTCTTCTAGAGTGCTCGGGTTAAGTACCCATTCTTCTTCAATAGCAAATTGATTAACCATTTGTTTATTGAACATCTGCCAGTGTTTCATTAGCGCTTCTTCAGCCGTTGCCTCCATATCACCTTCGTTCCAGGTACTTTCCATGAAGGGAGTTAGGCAAACTGCGCCGTTCGCGAACATAATCATTTGCCATTTAATTTCATAAATATTGACGGCTTTTTCCGGATTCGCTTTGTTGTATTGGTCTGCAAGCATGTTTATCTCATACTCAAGATCGCCCACATTATCGATAAAGTAGTCAACGAGGTTGTCTTCTTGACGTACAGAATCTGAGAGAAGCTGCATTGGTCTTCGAGAATGGATCATGTTAGTAAACAGACGCATGGCAAACAAATAGATCGAAATATTCGGTGCAACACCTTTTGGCAATTCCTGCATGATTTTACTGATGTAAGATTGAAAATACACATGTAAACAATCACTTATTGCGTGCCATATCTTTTCTTTACTACCGAAATGGTGGCGAATGAGGCTATGAGATACACCAGCTTTTTCGCTGATATTACGCAACGAAACACGTTCGTAACCAGAGTCACAGAACATCTCTGCAGCCACAGTCATTATTTGAAATCGAGTTTCTTCAGCGTCTTTTGCGCTTCTTCTACCTTGCTTCTTTTCAGTCATCTTCATTTCACACATTTATCCGATTACGACATTCTACACTGTTTTTACTGAAATAAAAAATACTGCACAGGTGGAAAGTAAAGCTTGTGAATCTGCAGTTTTTTAATATACTGCACACCTGTGTAGTAAATCATAATAATTAAATGGAGACGCAACATGCAATCCAAGGTGTCTATTCACGCCAAAACAAGTAAGCAGGTAGGTGCAGTGATCGCCGCGCTGTTACTCGCAGGCTCTTTGGCTGGGTGTAACAAGGTTCAGTCAGAAGAAAATGTACAGGTGATTAAGCCCGTAAAGTTATTTGAGATCCCCCAACAGACGGATGTTGATCTTGATAGCTTTATCGCAAAGGTCGACGCGACAGATCGTGCTGCGTTGTCATTCCAAGTGGGTGGCGATATCGAAGTTTTCGATGTTCGTATGGGACAAGAAGTTAAGAAAGGCCAAGTTTTAGCCGTGTTAGATGCAACGGATTACCGAATTGCGGTTGATGCTGCACAAGCGAAATTTGACCTTGCGAACAGTCAATACAAGCAGGCTTCGGAGTTGTACTCGAAAAAGCTTGTGAGTACCGATTATTACGACCAAGCCCTTAACACTTTTACTGCCGCTGAAGTTGAATTGGACCAAGCAAAAACAAACCTTGGCTACACGACATTAGTTGCTCCTTTCGATGGCGTGGTATCGATGGTATTTGGTAAGCAATATCAGCTAATTGCGGAGAAACAGCCAGTTCTAAACATTTTGAACAACGGCGAAATGGATGTGACGTTCTCTATTCCAGTTTCAAAACTCGAAGACCGTTCGATTCAAGATCTAACAAGCTCAAACATGTGGGTTGTGATGGATAGCCACCGCGGCATTCGTATCCCAACTCGCTTTAAAGAGATATCAACTCAGCCCGACGAAGATACCAACAGCTACCAAGCGGTTGTGTCCATCGAAAAGCCTCAAGATATCAACCTGCTTTCAGGAATGACAGCGCAAGTGGAAGTACAGAAAAACCGATCGGACTACGGTATCGGTATTGTTGATTCAGCTTGGTTGAGCAAAGACACGGACCATGGTGAGTTGTGGCGCTACAACCCAGATTCGCAATTGATTTCTAAGGTACAAGTCACTCTGAATAAACAAGGTAATGTGATTGATGGTCTGTCTTCGGGCGACTTAATCGTAGAAGCAGGTGTCGATGTTTTATCTGAAGGACAACAAGTAAAAGCATGGCTACGTGAGGGTGGTATTTAATGAACCTTTCTAAATTATCAGTGGTTGTTGCATCAGCGTTGTTACTTCAGGCCTGTAATAATGAAATCCAACATCGCGAACAGCCGCCTTTGTTGGTGTCAACTTTTGAAGTCGGCGCACCATTGACCGATCAGTATAGAAGCTTTAACGGTCAGGTTATGCCTGCAGAACTCACACCATTGTCATTTAAGCTGGCTGGTGAAATTCAACAAGTAACCGTAGAGGCGGGGGACGCAGTAGAAAAAGGGCAGCTGCTCGCAACGTTAGATAATGCTACTTACGTTCAAGACCTTACTGACGCAAAGTCCCAGTTCGAGCTAGCCAGTAAACAACTCGCACGTGGTACTGAGATGTTTGGCAGCAAAATGTTGTCGCAATCTGAACACGATCAATTGACGGCTAATTACAAGCTTGCGTCGGCAAATTTAGCAGCAGCGGAGCGTAAGCTCAGTTACACCAAATTGCTCGCACCATTTTCAGGTACGGTTTCCACGGTAGACAAGGAACGCTTTGAAAACGCGACTCCAGGAGAAACGCTACTTAGCTTGTATCAGAACGATAAAGTTTACGTGCGTATTCAAGTATCGGATTCGATCTTAGCATCGATTAGCCCAGACATGCGTTCCAGCAGCTACCGTCCACAAGCAACCTTCGGTGGACACTCTGGCCAATACCCTCTGACTTACCTAGAACACACAAGCGAACTGCACCCGCAATCTCGCACTTATGAGTTTTGGATGCAGATGCAACAACCTGAAAATGAAATTCTGCCGGGTACGAGCGTGACCGTGAATGTCGATATGGCAAAGGCTGGCTTGAGCGATGTTCAGGGCTACCAATTACCTATGACGACGCTAGAAGCGGGCTCCGAAGCGAATCAATTTTACGTTTGGAAAATGGAAGACGGCCAAGCGTTCAAGAGCGAAGTTGAAGTCGAAAAGGTTAGCGGCCACGGCGCACTCATTGCTCATGGTATCGAACAAGGTGACGTACTCGTAAATTCAAATCTAAGAAAACTCCGTGACGGAATCAAATTGTCAGGAAAAGCAGAATGAACATCGCAGAATATTCAATAAAGAACAAAGTAATTAGCTGGCTGTTTCTAGTCATTTTAGCCATTGGCGGTGTCACTTCTTTTGGTAATCTATCCCGTTTAGAAGACCCAGCTTTTACCATTAAAGATGCCATGATTATTTCAACTTACCCTGGCGCTACATCAATGGAAGTTGAAGAGGAACTGACGTATCCACTTGAGAAAGAGATACGACAGTTGCCTTATATCGATAAGATCACATCGACCTCATCGAATGGTATGTCTCAAATTATGGTCAGCATGAAGATGGACTACGGTCCCGACGAGCTGCCCCAGATCTGGGATGAAATGCGCCGAAAGATAAACGATCTACAGCCAACTCTGCCAAGTGGTGTTAATTCCGTTCAGATTATCGATGATTTTGGTGACGTATTCGGTGTGATGATCATGCTGACCGGTGATGGCTATGACTACGTTGAGCTTAAACAGTACGCCGATTACCTAACGCGTGAAATCGAACTGGTCGACGGTGTCGGTAAAGTAAGTATTGCCGGTGACCAACAAGAACAACTGTTTGTCGAGATGTCACTGGAACGTTTAGCCGCATTGAACCTAGATATGTCGACGGTTACGTCACTGTTAGCACAACAAAACAGTGTGGTATCTGCAGGTGAGGTGATGCTGAATGGTCAAAGTCTAACAATCAAGCCAAACGGCACATTGAGCACGGTTGAAGAACTAGAAAACCTGATCATTCATGGTCGCGATACAGGTAATCTGATTCGATTGAAAGACGTTGCCGAAGTGACTCGCGGTATTCAAGAAAAACCAGGCAATGTATTAACGTATAACGGTAAGCCTGCAATTAATTTAGGTATAGCGTTTTCTTCAGGCGTAAACGTGGTTGAGATTGGTAAAGCACTCGATGCTGAACTTGATCGCCTAGAAAGCATTAAACCAGCAGGTGTAGAACTGAACTACTTCTACAACCAAGCGCAAGAAGTCGATAAATCAGTGGCTGACTTCTTAATCAGCCTAGTTGAAGCGGTAGCGATCGTTATCATTGTACTGTTGTTTGCGATGGGATTACGCAGTGGTTTGATCATCGGTTTAGTTCTTCTGTTGACGGTATTCGGTACTTTCATCTTGATGGACTACAACAACGTGGAATTGCACCGTATCTCACTGGGTGCACTGATAATCGCGTTGGGTATGCTGGTGGACAATGCGATTGTCGTCGTTGAAGGTATTCTGGTTGGCTTGAAGAAAGGTAAGACTAAACTTCAAGCAGCGAAAGACATCGTGACACAAACACAATGGCCATTATTGGGCGCGACCATTATCGCTATTACAGCCTTCGCACCGATTGGTTTGTCGAAAGACGCGACAGGCGAGTTCATGGGCTCACTGTTTTGGGTGTTGTGTTTCTCATTATTCTTAAGTTGGGTTACGGCACTCACGTTGACTCCGTTCCTTGCAGAAATGATGCTGAAAGAAGAAGACAAGGTCGATGAGAACGAAGATCCATACAAAGGTATTCTGTTTGTTGTATTCGGCGCGTCTCTGAAATTCGCACTGCGCTTCCGATGGTTAACCGTGGTGAGCATGGTTGCTCTGCTGGCTGCATCAATTGTTGGTTTCGGTATGGTGAAGCAACAGTTCTTCCCACCATCAAACACGCCAATGTTTTACGTCGACATGTGGATGCCAGAAGGTACCGATGTTCGTGAAACCATCAAGCAGACTGAAAAAGTGGAAAGTTACATTCGTCAACAAGACGACGTGGAGTTTGTAACGACAACGGTTGGGCAGGGCATGCAACGTTTCGCTCTGACATACCAACCAGAAAAGAGCTACGAAGCGTACGCCCAGTTGCAAGTAAGAACCACTGACCGTGACACCATGTTTAAAGTTCTAGAAGGACTAGACAAAGACTTGGCCAATAGATTTGAACAACCTACGTTCCAATTTAAACTGATTGAGTTTGGTCCATCACCAGCATCTAAAATCGAAGCGCGTATAAGCGGCGCTGATCCACAAACACTTCGTAATATCGCGGTACAAGTGGAAGACATCTTGTTAGCTGACCCTGGTTCTCGAAACGTTCGTCACGATTGGCGTGAACGCACTAAAGAGCTGGTACCGCTGTTCAACGAATCTAAGGCTCGTCGCCTAGGCATTTCAAAAACTGATCTGTCCGAGACGTTACAGATGGCGTTTGGTGGTTACAACATCGGCCTACTGCGTGATGGTACGCATATGTTACCTATCGTGGCACGTTTACCGGAAGAAGAGCGTTTTGATTTCGAATCGCTAAACAATGTGAAGATTTGGAGCCCGTCGCTACAAACCTACATTCCAGTTGAACAAGTAATTGATGGTGTAGAGCTTCAATGGTCTGAACCACTGATTCAGCGTCGTGATAGAAAACGCACGCTAACGGTATTGGCTGACCATGATGTACTGGGTGATGAAACACCAGCAAGTTTGTTTGCTCGTGTGAAACCAAAGGTTGAAGCATTAGATTTGCCAGAAGGCTACAGCATAAGCTGGGGTGGTGAATACGAAAGCTCTAAAGATGCACAAGAGTCTCTGTTTGGTTCATTGCCAATGGGCTACTTATTGATGTTTATCATCACTATGCTTCTATTCAATTCGGTACGTAAGCCGCTTGTGATTTGGTTTACGGTTCCACTGTCTATCATTGGCGTATCAATTGGTTTGTTAGGTACTAATATGCCATTTAGCTTCACGGCGTTCTTAGGCTTACTTAGCTTAAGCGGCATGATTCTGAAGAACGGTATCGTACTGCTTGACCAGATCAACAGTGAACTTGCGACAGGTAAAGATCCTTACTTAGCGGTTGTAGATAGTGCGATCAGTCGTGTACGACCGGTGTCTATGGCAGCACTAACGACTATCTTGGGTATGATTCCCTTGGTATTCGATGCATTTTTCGGCTCGATGGCGATAACCATCATGGCAGGCTTAGGCTTTGCTACAGTACTAACGCTAATAGTAGTACCTGTGATGTTCGCTATCCTATATAGAATCAAACCGTCCACTGCGGGTTATTAGGGATTGATATAAAACAGATTCTTTTAAGCCAGCCCAGTCATTGTTGACTGGGCTTTTTTGTATCTAATTGCTTTGTGAACATGCTCAAGTCAGATCAAACCTGAGTCAAAGACGAGCATGAAGTCGTAATGGGGTTCAATCAGTATTGAGTAGAGCGAAAAAAGGAAGAGGGGAATTACATTGCAAGTAGTAAGTCGAGTTCAATCGGTTGTGGCATCGCTAAATGGTAGCCCTGGAACATATCGAATCCTAACGCCTGCATACGTTCTAGCTGCTGTTGAGTTTCAATACCTTCAATCACCGTTTTCGCGTTGATCGACTCAGCTAGAGAGATAGCAAGCTCCATATCGGACGCATCGCCATCCTCAAACTTCAGCATGACAGAGCGGTCGACTTTAATGATGTGAGGGGCAATGTGTAAAACGCGGCTTTCTGTAGATGCTTGAGTGCCGAAATCATCGACAGCGATTTGGAAGCCGTTGTCTGCAAGGGAGGTTGCTGCCAATTTGAGCTTTTCTTCACTATCGACACTAAGTTCAACGAGTTCCATGACGATTTGGTCACAGGACAGGTTTAACTCGTGGAGTCTTTTAGCCAATAAGCTCTCGCTTACTTTTTCTGCGGCAAAGAGTTCGCCTACATTTGGCAGAACATTCAAAAAGAGTTGAAGGTGACGGACAGTAGATTGAGCAAAGTTACGTATATGAATTGCGCGACTCAACCTTTCGACGTTTATTTTATCCGCATTAGAGGTTTCGTCTGAATGAAAGAAGTGATCGGGGCGAACAATCTCGCCGTCGTTGTTTGAAATACGCACCAAAGCTTCGACACCTATCTGACACATTGAACGGTCAAATATAGGTTGATAGACGCTTCTTAGAGTGAGGTCTTGATATTTAGCAATAAACTGCATATCGGCATCTACTGATATACAGCTAATAAATTCACTTCTGTCTGATAAAATCATATTCGCTAGTAAGGGGTAATTCATTGACGGACATAAAAGTCACGGCTGTCACAATATTGACAGGTGTAAGTAAATTGTCAATTAATAAAAACTTATTTGTCGGGTCAATGTATAAATAAATATAATTAACGAAAAATCAGCATGATAATTGATATTAGTCATTAAAGTTACTTATCATTAACTGCAATTAATAGTTTTTATGAATTAATGAGCTGAGTAACATTGTCCACATCATGATGCACCAACTTAAGGCAATACGGGCTATACACAAGAGAAAAGTAGGGTTAAAGGACTAGATTATGGGTGAATGTCAAAGTTGTAAAATCGAACAGCTTTGATCTTTGCATAGAAATGCTATCTACTTCTCAAAATACATTCAAAACACCAAGTTGTTATTATTTAACCTAAGTTAACTTTTGGATAAATAATGAGCGCATGAAAAATAGATTTTTGTAAAATATTGGGATGAAGATCTAGGATTCGGTATTTAATATCAAGTACAAAAGCTGAGCGATATTCTTATTGCCATTGAAGTACAGCGTAAAGTTGTAGGTATTTGCGAACCAATTGCTGGTTACCTGAACGTTTTAAAGGGTGGCCAAATTTAATAAAACACGGACTGATCTTAAAGTTACTATTCAAATCGGCAGCAAATTGAGAGTCACTCTCTCTAAGTGTAATACCTTGTTGGCTGTACTCGTTTATCTCGTCGGGCAATTCGCCCATCCACCAGTGCAATAACTCTCCGCTGTTCTTACTTCGGCTTATCCAATGGTCAGAGACGATAATCAGAAGATCATTGGGTTGAATCGCAAACCCGTATTCTTGCTGCCAGTTGTGGATATCTTGATCTGCTCCAGTAAGACTGGACACCGCATTAAGCGACATATTGTTTTTCAAAGTTAACTGGGCTTAGATACCCAAGAGCACTGTGCCTTCTTGTTCGATTA